>DASCSW010000014.1:0-15990 GCA_034399455.1 Candidatus Poseidoniia archaeon | reverse complement strand
GATATCCTTTCCTATCATTGAATCGCCTCTCATCCACCCCCAAATCCATTCCCATATTGCAAGAGGTTGTCTATGATCGAGGAATATTATTCCAGTATCATCCTGTAAAACTAGGTCATCAGAAAATACATAACCAGGTATGCCTTTACCCCTTACAGTTCCTCTTACAGTACAGGGAATAGGTCGGATATCTGAAACTTTGACTTGTTGTAGTAGCGTATCTACAGACATTTCGGGATAAATTGAGTTAGGGTAGCGGAAATATAATTTGTATAAATATCCAAGACCAAACAGTAAAACTACTGCTGAAAACCAATATTCAGGTGGAATAATAGGATTATCATAAGTAGGAACAAGGAAGAAACCAATTATTAGTAACCAAGGGAAAAGAATCATAATGATATCATGTAAAAATTCGTCCCAGTATGATTCGGGTTTAGTTAGGTTAAATGTAATATATGGTTCTTCGCCAAGTTCTTCTGATTGCCTACTTAGATGCAATAACCTTTTTGCAGTTAAAGGGTGTGTTGAATTTAATTCATAGAAGGTAGCCCATGGGTTCCAAAGGTCCCATTTCATTGCGCCCATTATGCTATTTTTATTAATCTCGTATTGAGTTTCTCCATCCCACTCATAATCGGAATTATTACTTGACATAACTGCTAGCATCTGGCCACTTTCAGCATTAGAAATACCTAATGCTCCTATTGAATTTATTGTTGATGAGTTTTCTTCTTCACTCCGATTTTCAGCATCTCTTTTACCTGCAAGTCCATAAGCAATCTTGACCAATGCTCCAGACAAAGCCGAAGCACTTCCCACACTTTCAGCTCCAAATCTATCGGCGTAATATTCGCGCACTCTACTGAAATAAAGAACTAGATATTCCGCTATAATATAGACAATATATGAACCAATAGCTACTATGATAAAAGGTGGCGCAGCTTTAGCTCCATCCTTTCCAGACCTTGAAGCCTTTTCAGCAGCTTCTAAACACGCTCTGTACATGTAATAAAAGAAGATAGGTACCATTTGTGCAAAGCTCATTAACAAGATATCCCAATGTACTGCATGACCTATCTCATGACCTACTACACTATTGACTTCCTCTTCTTCTAGCAATTCAAATAATCCTTTAGTAATTACTATACGTGCATTGTTAGGTGTGTGGCCGTAAGTAAATGCATTAGGGGCCATGTCATTGATAACTCCCATGTGTGGAATATTGATGCTATTTTTAGTGGAAGTTTCCTTTAGATAAATCTCAAGTGCCTTTGGTAATTGATTTGGTTCTAACCATTCTATTGTAAACAACCACCGTAATTGCAGATCCATAATGAATGGCCCGAGCAAAAATCCGATTATAGTTATAACAAATGAAATGACTAGTAAACTCCCTCCTACAAGTAGCCCCACAACTCCAGAACCACTATCAGCTCCAAACAAAAGAGAGAGCGTAATTAATGCAAGGGAGACCAATCCATATAGAGCTCCAAATGTTACTGTGGAAGAAAGTACCAAATTTGGTAATCTTTTGATATATCTCGTAGCTGGGGCAGAGGCCTCTGCCCAATCTAATCGAAAACTACTACTAGTTTTCAGTTCATTTATGCCTCTTTCAGTAGCCCAAATACCTCTATTATCATCTACAAAGATTTCATTAGAATCTATGGGTAAATTTGAGATAGGATACATATCTCTATTATTTTGAGACTTGTATCCTGATTTTTCCTTTCTCTGAACTGCCTCTTCTATAGCCTTATTGAACGGAGATATTTGTTTAGAAGGTATCTGTAAGAAAATTTTACCCCTATCCAACCAAACAGAATTACATCTTCTACAGGTATCAATTTCAACTCCTGTTGTAGTTGGTTTGGGCTCTAATTCACAGTCCTTACAATTAGGGCATTTCATGAAATATTAAGGAAAGCAAGCATATAATGTTTTTTCAAGTTTAAAATGGTGAGCCCGCCCAGATTTGAACTGGAGTCTATACCACCCCAAGGTACAAGGATGCCAAGCTACCCCACGGCTCTTTTTCTATTATAGCATGTAATGTTTAAACTGCATTCATTAATGATATTTTATGTCAAGAATAGATATTGAAGATAAAAATTCTTTTGTGGAGGAAGTTCCTAAGAAGGAAATATTTTTATTACTTATGTTTTTATTCTTGATAGTGATTTTTGATTCTTAGTTCAATATTTACTATCTAGAATTTAATCGTAGGGTAAAAGTTCATCTATCAAATCAATATGAGAAACATATATTTTTCTGCAGCAGTAACGTTCTATTCCTAAATCATCCATTACTTCTCCAGGGTCTTCACCATTTTCTTGTCTTTCTATGAATTCTTCATAGTGACCACCAATAATTTTGTTGCAACTAAAACATCTGACGGGTATTAACATTTTTCTTCACCTGTATGATTTCTGCCTCTTTTTTCGAGCTCCACGACCCATTGGGTGTTTTGGCTCTTTACGTCTTGTATCATTAACTAATAAAGCTCTATCGTAATTTTGGAATAATTTTTGTAATTCTTCGTCACCAGACCATTCAACAATCCCTCTTGCTATTGCAGTTCTTGAAGCTTCAGCTTGTCCCATAACACCTCCACCCTGAACACTAATATTTATATCAATACGATTTGTGTGTTTGCCTGCTAATTCTAACGGTTCTTGAATTTTTAGTCTGGCTAATTCAGGTTGGTAAAATTCTACAGGTTTGTTATTGATTCTTACTCTACCTTTTCCACTTCTGAACGTGGCTCTAGCTACTGCAGTCTTCCTTTTACCATTTGTATGTATGACTTTTGCCATTAGAATTTAGCTCCTAAATTTTTGGATATATCTCCAAGCTTTATGTATTTTGTGTAATCATTCATCTTAGCTTTTTCAACGGTTTCAATTTTTTCTTTTTGGAGAGCTATAGGTGTACCTACATCAACTTTTAATCTTTTGAATGCTTCTCTACCTTTTGGTTTTTGGTAAGGAATCATACCTCTTACTGCTCTCTTTAACATCATATGAGGCATACGTGGATAATAGGGTCCTTTTCTTGGATGATTAAGATTTCTTTTAGAAATATATTCTCCAAATACCATATCCTTTGATCCAGATATGACCGCATTTTCAGCATTTACTATATGAACTTCTTCGCCATTAAGGAGAGTCTTAGCTACAGAACTAGCCAAACGACCCATAATACATTCACTAGCGTCGATAACTTTCATTAACCAATCACCATCACATCAGTACCTTTTGGTGTAGCTTTAATCATTTCATTATATGTTAAGCATTTACCACCTGCAGATTGTATTTTTTCTTTTGCTGAATCTGTAAAACTATATGCTGCAACGGTCATTTTTTTGGTTACTATTCCAGTACCCATTAATTTACCTGGAATAATAGCTTTTCCGTTTTTATTAATATTATATTCTAGTTTACTTACATTTACACTAGGCCAATTACGTGAGGATCCTTCTAATCGAGTAGCAATACTTTTCCATAACGGAGCGTCATTTTTCCGTGAGGCCTCTTTCAAATCCATTATGGTTTTGACTAGACTCGAATTGCTCTTTCGGTTGATTTGTTTCACAGACATTATTGGAAAGTCCAAATGTAGGGTGGTGGCCAGATTGTGGTGTATATAAAGTATTAGTCAGCTTTTATTCTAACTTTACGACCCTCTAAGGAAATTTTATTAGAACATAATAGTTCGAGTGCCTTTGGGAGTATCTGATGTTCGTGAACCAGAATTTTTTTGGATAAAGATTCTTCAGTTTCATTTCCACTTATTTTGACTGTAGCTTGCATAATTATAGGGCCTGAATCGACACCTTCATCCACAAGATGAGCAGTACAACCACTCGTTTTAGCTCCATGTCTTAAAGTATCCCTATGAGCGTGAGCTCCAGGAAAAGCAGGAAGTAAGGAAGGATGGATATTCAGTATTTTATTTTTATATTGATTTATGAATTTAGAAGTTAATATTCTCATAAAACCTGCTAGGACTATAACTTCTACTTCTTTTCTTTCGAATATTTTTATTGCTTCTTCATCAAATTTTTCTCTGCTTTTTTTTGCAGAATCAATAAAATTATATTGAATGCCATGGTTTTTTGCTCTTTCAATTGCATATGCGTCTGCTTTGTTAACAATCAGTTGGACAATTTCTACATTAGGCGTTTCGCCATTAAGTCCTGAGTTGATAATAGCTTGGAAATTACTTCCTCTTCCAGATGCCATTACTCCTACTTTCATAGTTCACCACATAGGGTGTTGATTTTAATTCTTACTTTTAGAATATTTGATTAATATTCCATCTCCTATTCTTTTTATATCTTCTATTTGAAGTTTTAGTAGATTTTTCTCACTCATGAACCCATTTCCACCAGCTATAGTTGGTGTGTCTTTCCCTCCAATGATTATATTTGATATGAATATGTTCAATTCATCAAAAAGTTGTTTTTCTAAAAATGACCAAAGTACTGTTTCCCCTCCTTCTACTAATATTTTCTTTATTCCTTTTTCATTCAGGAGGTTCAATAATTTTTTTAAATTTATTTCTTTGGCTCCACATCTGACAATCTCAATATGAGGAATTTTTTTGTCGTTGGTTTCGTTTCCTATTGCTATCAAAGTTTTACTACTTCCATCTAATACTTTCGAATTTTCAGGTGTTCTGTAATTAGTGTCTAGAATTATGCGGAGAGGATTTTTACCAGAACTATAATTTTGATTTATAGTTAATCTAGGGTTGTCTTCTATTATAGTATCTATTCCTACAATAATTGCATCACACTCTGATCTAAGAGCGTGGACTCTGGCAAAATCTTTTTCATTAGATATGTTTATTTTTTGTCTATTGGGTAAGGCAATTTTACCATCAGCCGAGGCTGCGCAATTGAGTATTATGTATGGTTCCACGTGTTTGCATTAGGGCTTCATTAAAATATAATGGGTATCTACTCATTAATGAGTATTAGTATTCTTCTTCACTATTTGGAAAATCTTTACTTTTTACATCTTTGCAGTATTGCTGTATTGCTTTGTTAATATCATCCGAGAGGTTCAAATATCTACGTAAGAAACGTGGATTGAATTCATTATTCATCCCCAACATATCATGTAAAACTAGGACTTGACCATCTACATCAGCTCCAGCTCCAATTCCTATGATTGGAATATTTACAGATTTTGCTATTTTTTTTGCTAATTTTGCAGGAATTTTTTCTAAAACTATTGAAAAACAACCAGCCTTTTCCAGAAGTTTTGCATCTTCTACCAATTTTCTAGCTTCAGCATTTTCCTTTGCTCTAACTGTATATGTTCCGAATTTGTAAATTGATTGAGGAGTCAGTCCTAAATGTCCCATTACTGGTATTCCTGCAGTAAGAATTCTTTCAATTGAGTCTATTATTTCTGAACCTCCTTCTAATTTAACTGCATGAGCTCCTGATTCTTTCATTATCTTTATTGAAGATTGGAGGGCTTTTTTTGAATCTCCTTGGTATGATCCAAAGGGTAAATCTATAATTATTAGCGATCTTTTTGCAGCCCTTACTACTGAGGATGCATGATATATCATATTATCTAAGGTGATAGGTAATGTTGTTTCATGACCTGCCATTACATTCGATGCAGAATCTCCTACTAAAATCACATCAACTCCTGCATTATCGACAATCTTTGCTAGTGTATAATCATATGCAGTTAACATACTAATCTTTTCACCTTTGTTCTTCATTTCTTGGAGAACGTTTGTTGTTACTCTTTTGTAATTGGGTCCCATTTTGTTTACCTTTCCTGAGGTTTTACCACGAAGGGATGAGTAGTTATTATTTTTCATTTATTTCTTTGAAATTTTGACACTAACCCGAATTCTTTTAATAGGGTTTGGCAACAGGGTGTTCGTGCTGGGACACGAGTACGTTCCTATAGGAATTTTTGCGCTCATTGCGCTTTCATTTCCTGTATTGACATTTTTTATCGGAAGGTTCTTCCGACCTCATAATGATAATGCTCTAAAAAATTCAACTTATGAATGTGGTGAAGTACCTATGGGGGAAGCTCATATTCAATTTCATTTCCAATATTATATGTTTGCTATTTTGTTTGTTGTCTTTGATTTAGTAGTTGTTTTTCTAATTCTTTGGGTACAAGTTTATCTTGATTTAACTGTTGCAGCCAAAGTAGTTATGCTTTTATTTCTTCTTTTGACACTTTTAGGCCTTTGGTATGCATTTAGAAAAGAGGATGTGATATGGATATGAGTTCAAAGCGAATACGTGGTAATCCTAATTTGAGGAAGGGACTTGGTTCAAAGACTACAGATTCTGATAAGATAATGGAAGATCCACCTGCAGGTGATTGGCTTGCGTTACGTTCAGATCAGCTTTTGAAATGGATTGATGATGCAGTCTATAATGTAGCAGAGACGACTGGCATGAGAGAAGTAGTGGATAGAGTAACAAGACCAATTTTCAATTATGCTCAGAGATTTTCACCTCATCCATTACACTTCGGTATTATGTGTTGTGCAATTGAGATGGGGCAAGCATCAGCTCCTGATCATGACATAGACAGGTTGGGTTTGGTATATCGTTCTTCTCCAAGGCAATGTGATGTATTGATAGTAAATGGTCCAGTTTGTGAAAAATTAAGGCCTAAACTGAAAACATTATATGAGCAAATGCCTGAACCAAAGTGGGTCATCGCTATGGGTGAATGTGCAATTTCAGGAGGCCCTTATTGGGATTCTTATTCTGTTGTGGCAGGTGCTGACACATTTATGCCTGTTGATGTTTACATACCAGGTTGCCCAGTTAGACCTGAAGCTCTTATGCATGGCTTTCTAACTCTTCAAAAGAAGATTAGGGAAAAAGAGCCAGGGATGTTTTTGAGGAGGTAATTGTGGAAATTAAGAGCTTTATGCAAAAGTTATCATCACATAAGGGAATTACTGAAGTAGGTTTAATCCGAAAGAGCGTTGTTAAGTTCAATTTGGAAAAAGAAGGATCTAAGGATTTTTTTATAAGACTTAAAGATGATTTTGGTTTTGAGCATTGTTCTTTGATTTCAGCTATAGATAATCAACCACAATTTGAATTAGTTTATCATTTTTCAGCTATTAATGGTTCAGTATTTGTCAAAGATAGTTCTGCAGCTGTAATGGCTGAAATACATATTTTTTTGGAAAGAGATACACCCACTGTCGATTCAATTTCCGATCTTTGGTTTGGTGCTAATTGGCATGAAAGGGAAGCTTTTGATTTGATGGGGATTTATTTTATTGGACATCCTGATTTGAGAAGAGTTCTTTTACCTGAAGGTTTTGCAGGCCATCCATTAAGGAAAGATTACGTGTATGAGATACACGAGGAGGAGTGGTAGTGGCTGAAATGTGGATTAGTATGGGCCCCCAGCACCCTATGACACATGGTCTTTGGACACTTAAAGTAAAAGTTGATGGGGAAACTATTGTTGATGCAGACCCCGAATTAGGTTACTTGCACCGATCTGTCGAAAAGATGGGTGAACGTAGAAAATATTTCATGAATACGACCCTTACCGATAGGTTGTGTTATGCTAGTTCAACGACTTGGACACATTGTTATGCTCTTTCTGTTGAAGAGTTAATGGATGTTGAAGTTCCTCAAAGAGCCCAATATATCCGTACTATTATGTTAGAATTACAGCGGCTTGCTTCTCATTTGATGTGGGCCGGTGCTTACATGCCTGATCTAGGTCATATTACTGGGGCGCTTTATTTCTGGAGAGATCGTGAATTATTCTTAAATCTTTTAGAACTTCCTAGTGGTAGCCGTTTATTGTATAATTATATTAGAATTGGCGGGGTAAAAAGAGACTTACCAGATGGTTTCGAGGAAAAAACAGAAAGAATCTTAAAATTATTTGAGCAGAGACTGGATGAATATGCGGATCTTTTTGAGAATTCTAAGATTTTCAGAATGCGTACTGAGGATGTTGGGAAGTTTACTGCATCTCAAGCTCAAAATCTTGGAATAACAGGTCCTAATCTTAGAGGATGTGGAACTAAATTTGATTTACGAGAACATGATACTTATGAAATATATGAAGAAATAGATTGGGAAATCCAGACTAGAGAGGCAGGCCCAGGTTATGGTGATTGTTTCAGCAGATATATGGTTAGAATAGATGAAATGAGGGAATCTATTAGCATAATTAGAGATTGTTTCAAGAAAATGCCATCAGGTCCTACAATGGCTTCCAATGTTCCAGTTAGAGCTACAGGTGAAGCATTTAGACGTACTGAAGATCCAAGGGGTGAAGCTTTAATGTATGTAGTTGGCGATGGTTCAGATAGGCCCTATCGTTGGAAAATTAAAAGTCCAATGTTTACAACAATTTCAGCTTGTCCATATTATTTAAAAGGATACAAAGTAGCAGATATTCCTGCAATAATGGGCAGTATTGATATTTGTATAGGAGAAACAGACAAATGAGTTTATTCAGCGTCTGTAGGCTAATGGCAGAGTGGACAGCTCAGTATATGTTAATCCCAATTTTTAATTTTCAAGAAGGTCTATTTCCTCCATTTAGTAATCCTGCAGGGTCTGTTGCAGATTGGTTGGGTACTGATGGTGGTCTCGATACTTTAGCTTGGGCTTATGCAGTCAATATTGCCTTTGCAGTAGGTATGACAAATCTAATTCTTGTTATTCATTTGGAAAGAAAGATTGCAGCTCGAATACAGGATCGTAGAGGCCCTATGCTTTCGTTTAGATCTTTTAGGGAGCTTGGAGAGGATTTGGCAGGTACTGCACCTTCATGGAGATTTAAACAAAACTATACAGGTATTGGAATTTTGCAAAACATGGCCGACGGTATCAAAGCTATTACAAAAGAATTGATTGTACCTGCAAAAGCAGATAAATTTCTTTTTACTATGGGTCCTATTATCTTTATTTCATCATCAGTCTTTTTACTAGTATTATTTCCTTTATCTGATAGATTTGCAGCTTCATCAGCACCAGCAGGTTTGATGGTTATTATGGCTGCATTTTCTATAGCACCTATCGGCGTTTTAACATCTGGTTGGGCATCAAATAACAAGTATTCAATGATTGGTGGTATGCGTTCAGCAGCTCAACTGATGTCATATGAAATTCCACTACTTCTCAGTATGGCTGGAGTTTTCCTTCTCGCAGGTTCATTTGATCCGGTTGTTATTGTTGAGCAACAGCAAGAAAGCACTTGGCTTTTTGGTTTGCCAATGTGGAACTTCATTCCGCAATTTATAGGATTTATAGTGTTTATGATTTGTATTCTGGCGGAAGTTGAGAGAGTTCCTTTCGATCTTCCTGAGGCTGAAGCCGAACTTGTAGAAGGTTGGACAACAGAGTATAGTGGAATACGATACATGCTTTTCTTAGCTGCCGAATATATCAGAGGTTTTGCGGGGGCAGCTGTAGCTACAATATTATTCCTAGGTGGCTGGGCTGGACCTTGGCCAGTCCCTCCAGAAATTTGGTTTTTGCTTAAAGTATATTTAATTTTAATATTCTGGATATTTATTCGTTGGTCTGTTCCAAGGATAAGAACAGATCAGATTTTAGAACTAGGTTGGAAAAAATTACTTCCTTTATCTCTAATAAATATATTAATTGTAATATTTATGGTTGAGATTTATCCTTATTTCATTGAAATAGTAACACTTCCGGAGGTTTTCTAGAATGAGTAGTGATAGAGAAATAGGAATTATGGACATCATCATTAATCCTATGAAAGTTACGTTGAAGCAATTTTTCAAGTCCACATTTGGTAAACCTACCACAGTAATGTATCCTATGGAAAAACGGGCTCCTCCTCCAACTTATCGAGGGATGAATGCAGTAATTTGGGATTTGTGTATAGGTTGTGGAATATGTGGTGAGGTTTGCCCAAATAAGTGTTTGAAAATGAAGCCAACTGAACTATCAGAAGAAGAGCAAGATAGGGCCTGGTATGGTTCTCATTTAGCTAAGAGGAAAAATAAGGCCGAAAGACCTGCAATTAACTTTGGACATTGTATGTTTTGTGGTTTTTGTGAAGATTATTGCCCTACCGGAGCCATGACAATGACTGATTTTTATGAATTGGCAGATACAACTCGGGAAGGTTTGATTTATCCTGCAAGATCTATGAAAGTAGATTTAGAGGATTTGCCACAATTACCTCTTACAAATTATATGATGGAGTCACCAGTTTTAGATACTAATCCATGTATAGGTTGCAGTAAATGTGTAGATAATTGTCCTACTAATTGTATAATTATGGATGAAGGTCCACAAAATAAAACATTGAAAAGTGGTAAAACTAAAAATGTTGAGAATCCATATTTTGATTATACTATCTGTATTGGTTGTTCAACTTGTGTTAAGGTTTGTCCAGTAGATTGTTTGCACATGGAACCAATTAGTAATTCAAGTTCAAGTGGGCTTAATGAAGAGGGAGCGACTACAGAGAGTTGATATTTTGGGTTTAGATCTTATTATTTTTTGGATTTTAGCTGGTTTAATCTTAGCAGCAGCTTGGGCTGTTGTTAATGGTAACGATATCGTACATTCTGTTGTTTGGTTATCAACTGTGTTTCTTCTTACAGCTGGCTTGTTTATTTTAGCCGAAGCTGAGTTTTTGGCAGTTATTCAAGTTTTAGTTTATGTTGGTGCAATATCGGTTGTAATTATATTTGGTATTATGTTGACAAAGAGAACTTTGAAAGGAGGAGAAGATGTCTAATCGCAATATTATTTGGTTTAGAGATTCTTTAGTAATATTGTTTTCTCTTTATGTTGTTTTTTCCTTTTCAACTACACCTTGGGCTAATCTAAAATTAAGTGAGCCTCTTCCTGATGATTGTATTACTGGTTGTGCTCCTGTAGTTAGTTTTCCAGATAATAATTATTACCATTATCAAAATTCTATAACTTTTGAGTGGAATTCAGTTTCAGTTGGGTATAGAGTTGTTGTTGCTAATGATGATACTGATGAAGTAGTTATGGATTCGAATTATACTAATGTGAATACCGCTACAACAAGTAGGTTACCATCTGGGACTTACTTAGTTCGTGTTTATTATACTGGAATGTCAGGTTCAACTTTTGATACTTTACCGATACTTAAATCAGAATTAGTTGATGTAGTTAAGGATTCAGGAGAAAAATTGATTATTGCTTGGTCCGAAGTTACTGTAACATATAGTATAGTAGTCCAGAACCTTCATGAATCAGATAGGCTTGATGAAACATCATACACATATTCTGATTTTACTAATGGTCGGTCCTATTCTTGGTCTGTTTATGCTCAGGATAGCAAAGGGTATATTTCCGAATCATCACCAGTTAGAGATCTCAATATTGATACTACAAAGTTTCTGGCTTTTGAATTGTTTAACAATTGGGAAGTTCCTTTCTTACTTTTAGGTGTTATGATGGTTATTTCATTACAGGCTGGTGTTTTCTTAGCAAAGGAGGAAAAAGATGATTGAGCCTATTAATTTCATTATTTTTTCATCTGTTCTTTTGCTTATAGGAGCATATGGAGTAATTAGAAATAAAAACGGTATCGTTGTTTTGATGTCTATTGAGATAATGCTTACAGCAGCAAATGTTAATTTCGTAGCTTTTTCAAGTTATTATAACGATTTAACAGGACAAGTTGTAGTCTTGTTTGTGACGGCAATTGCCGCTGCAGAAGTTGCAATAGGTTTAGCAATTTTGTTGAGTTTATTCAAACAAAGAGACACAATTGAGTTAGATTTACTAAATAGGTTGAGGTGGTAAATTGTCTGAACATAAATCTGATTCTAATGTAGGTGTTTTTATAGGATTGAGTTTAGTTTTTGCGATTTTATTCTTCTTTATTTCTACTGAAGTATACGGATATGATTTTAATCAGGATACAAAACTTACTATATGGGATACAGTTTGGATGATTCCTTTATTTCCATTTTTAACTTTTGTAGCAATTTTATTATTCGGCCATTATGATCCAAGAAAAGGGGCTTCCTTTGCTTTGGTTGGCATAGGTCTTTCATCCGTATTTTCGTTGGCCCTTGCGTATGATGTTCTTATTGCAGATTCTTTGGATGGTGATTACAAAGAAGTAACAAGAGTGTGGTTTGAAGGACAAACATATAAATTCGAATTTGGAACTTATGTTGATGCTTTGGCAGCTTTGCTTCTATTGGTTGTTGGTTTAGTATCGTATCTGGTAGTGGTATTTTCAACAAGTTACATGCATGATGAGGGAGATAGGCAAGTAAGATATTTTGCAGAAATTTCTCTTTTTGTGGGTGTTATGCTTGGTTTGGTAGTTGCTAATTCATTCTTGTTAATGTTTATTTTTTGGGAATTAGTAGGAGTTTGTTCCTATCTTTTAATTGGATTTTGGTATGAGAAACCTTCAGCAGCTTCAGCAGCAAAGAAAGCTTTCTTGGTTACTCGTGTTGGAGATGTATTCTTGCTTTTGGGTTTAGTTATATTATTCAATACATTTGGTACACTTAGATATTCAGAATTATTTAATAATCCTGAACTATTGGCAGCTAATGCCACTGAATTGAAATGGGCTACACTTTGTATATTTGGAGGGGCCGTTGGTAAATCTGCACAATTTCCTTTGCATTTTTGGCTTCCAGATGCTATGGAAGGCCCTACTACAGTTTCAGCATTGATACATGCTGCAACAATGGTTAAGGCAGGAGTTTTCTTGGTTGCACGTACTTATCCTCTGATAGTTCATAGTCCAGATACAGCAATTTACATTGCAACTACTGGTGCCGTTACTGCATTTATTGCCGCAAGTATGGCTATGGTGATGAATGATATTAAGAGAGTTTTAGCATATTCTACGATATCACAATTGGGTTATATGTTTTTGGCATTAGGTACTGGAGCTTGGGCAGTTTGGCATGCGGCTGAGCAAGGTGTTGAGATACATGCTCAAGGTTATACAGCAGGTCTTTTTCATTTAATGAATCATGCTTTTTTCAAAGCGCTTTTGTTTTTAGGTTCCGGAGCAGTTATCCATTCTGTTCATACTCAAGATATGAGGGAAATGGGTGGCCTTCGCAAATCAATGCCCATTACTTCTACTACTATGGGCTTAGGAGTTTTATCAATAGCTGGTTTCCCACTTTTGTCAGGTTTTTGGTCTAAAGATGAGATTTTAGAGTCTGTACATCACAATGGAGAATACGATGGGACATTCGGATTCTTGTGGTGGTTAGCATTGCTTACTGCAGGAATGACTGCTTTCTATATGACAAGATTATGGATGATGACTTTCAGCGGACCTGAAAATAAGATAGTTGAGAAAATAGTTAAATCTAAGGGCCATGAAGAAACAGGGAACTGGGAGTTAAAGGCTGAAAAAATAAAATTTAAGGCCCATGATGCTCCGTTAGTGATGACCATTCCTTTGATGATATTAGCCACTCTTGCAGTCTTTTCAGGTTTAGCTTTAGTTTTGGGTGATGGATTTGGTTCTAGAGTCTATTATGGTGAACATCATGGTTCAAATGGTCGAGTTCAGTGGGATATTATATCTCATATATTGTTGTCCTCATTAACTCATTTATCTGTTTTAGTTGGTCTAATAGGTATGTTATTTGGTGTATTATTCTATAGGAGAGGGGCAGATGGGAATTCAGCATTTTCAACTGCTTTCATATCAGAAAATTTTATTACAAGTAAATTACATACTTTCTTGTTAAATCGTTTATATATGTCCAAATTCTTCAATTGGTTTGGTTTACGTACTTGGGATACTTTTGCAAGAGCTTGTGATTGGTTTGATATTCACATAATTGATGGGATAGTTAATGGATTAGCATCTGTTTCTCAATTTTTAAGTCAACATGTTAGACAACTGAATTCGGGTTTCACAGGTCACTATGCATCACTTACAGTTGGTGGTCTTGGAGCTTTAGTGCTTCTTCTTAGAATTATAATGCCATTTATGGGGTGGTCTCTATGAAATATATTTTGAGTTTGTTATTGTTTATGTTCTTACTCCCTATGGCTTCAGCCGAAGATCATACTGTTATGGTTGGAACTGAGTCAGATGCTTATGTTTTCAGTCCTGTTGTTCTTAAAATCTCACCAGGAGATAATGTGACATTTGTGTGGACATCTGGTATGCCTCATAACGTAGCAGAGGTTGATGATTCCGAAGCTTTAGCTTACAATTCTGGTTTCCGTTCTGGAGAACCGCAAGATGGAGGTGAATGGGCACTCCCATCCAATTTGACCGCTGAAGAGGGAACACTCTATTACGTGTGTGAACCACATGCTGGAATGCAGATGAGAGGGGAAATCATCATCCAGAGTGCTCCGGAAATTACTATGGAGTTTGGAGACTTTCCGTGGCTCTCATATCTGTTAATTTTCCCACTTATAGGCGCTTTGTGGACATTTGGATTTAGAGATAGTCCTAACGCTCCAAGACTTATTGCACTTTTCACTACATTTTTCACTTTAATTATATCGTTTATAGTCTTCTTTAAGACTGGTTCAAAATCAGGTTATAGTTTGATGGAAGAATATGAATGGGCTCCAAATTTCGGTATTTCTTTGCTTCTTGGTGTCGATGGTCTAAGTTCACCAATGGTTCTTTTGACAGGAATAATTGGTCCTTTAACAGTTATTTTTGCTTGGCATGAAAAGGAAAAGCCAGCTTTGTTCTTCGCACTTCTTTTGATTATGCAAACAGCACTTTTTGGTGTGTTTATTACGTTGGATTATTTTGTATTTTATATTTTCTGGGAAATTGTTTTAATTCCTATGTTTTTCTTGATAGCAATATGGGGTGGTGAGAATAGACGTTATGCTTCTATTAAATTCTTCATTTACACTTTTACAGCTTCTGTAATAATGCTTGTGGGTTTCATGGCTTTGTACTTTGAGACGGGAGCTGAAACTTTTTCCATGATTGAAATAGCGAAACAAAATAGTACTTTCTCTGAAAATTTCCAAATCTGGGTTTTTGCAGCTTTGTTTATAGGATTTGCAGTTAAGATACCTTCAGTTCCTTGGCACACTTGGTTACCTGACGCCCATGTAGAGGCACCTACAGCCGGTTCTATCCTTTTAGCAGGAGTTATGTTGAAAATGGGTCTTTATGGGTTAATTAGGGCTGCATTGCCAGTTGTTCCACTTGGTGCTGAATACTTTGTACCAGTTATGGTTGTCTTGGCAATTGTTTCTATTCTTTATGGAGCTGCATTGAGTTTAGGACAGACAGATTTGAAGAAATTGGTAGCATACTCTAGTGTTTCACATATGGGTGTTGCTTTGTTAGGGGTTGCTACAATGACTGAATTAGGTTTAGCTGGTGCCGTGTTCATGATGTTTGCTCATGGTATTCTAAGCCCTGCTATGTTCATGGTGGCAGGTGTTCTTTTGCATCAAGTAGGTACAAGAGATATTCCAAAATTAGGTGGGTTAGCAAAACACCAGCCTAATACTGCAGGGATTTTTGTTGTAATATTTATGGGAAGTCTTGGTTTACCAGGTATGGCAGTATTTGTTGCTGAATTAGCAGTATTCATTGCATTCTTTGAGTCGCATGGGTATTGGTTACTTCTTCCAATATTTGGAATGGTTCTTACAGCAGGTTATCATTTATGGGCATTACAGAGGGCTATATTTGGTCCAGATAGTGATCAAATAGATATCAAACATGTTCATGAAGCACCATGGTATGAAATGTATCCTATGTTTTCGATTATTATATTAGCCGTTTTATTCGGTATATTTCCGCATTATCTTATGGATCCTATATCGGTAGCCTGTTATGATATATTGAATTTCATGGGGGTGATCTGATGGCTGATTCTATTTTCTTTTTACCCGAAATATTGTTGGTAGCTAGTATAATTGGCATTCCTGCTCTTTATATTTTAACAGAGAATAATAAATCATACTCTATATGTTCTAATATTTCTTTAAGTTTTGCACTCATG
>DASCSW010000013.1:0-17342 GCA_034399455.1 Candidatus Poseidoniia archaeon | reverse complement strand
CACTGTGGTTCATGTCCAGGAGCAGGTGGAGCAAGTGATGATGCAGATGAATACATTTCATCTGAGTTCGATATGGCAGCTTATGTTGATATGACAGATGTCCGATTGAAATTTGTTGTAGGAATGTACAGCTATCAATGGCCTGGTGACGGAGAACACTGGTATATTGATTCATTATCCTTTACAGGAACTGGAATGGAATCAGTTGTCTTCGAAGAATCTTGGGATATCTCAGGTGATGGCGTTGGTGGAGCTTTCGAAAGTGGCTCTTCAAAGGTTGTTGGAGTAGATTATCGTTTCCAAGTTCCGGGAGCTTACAAAGTAGTGTTCGATACGTGGATTGGTTCCACTCCTGATTCTGGAATTGATGAGTTTGAAGGAGATAACAGCGTTTCTCTAGCAAGAGAGACTATGTTTACAGTAGTAGGAACAACTGCAGATGAGTCTGCATTGTCCAAGAAGAATGATGAATTGAATGACCGATGGTACGATAGCGGTTGGCATTCATCTGTAGATGGAGGTCCTAAGGATGGTTATCAATGGCAACCTTCAGCAACTACTGGAGCAAGTAGCTCACCAACATGGTGGGCTGGTGAAGGAGCATATGGTGTACCTTACGATGGTGATGATTCTAGTTTAGTATCACCAGTATTCGATCTTTCAACATCTACATCCGCTAAATTAGTATTTGATCATAAATTTGATTTCTACGGATCTGAAAGTGCATCTTACAGCTATTATTATGAAGGTGGACGTGTTGAAATTAGTACTGATGCAGGAACCACTTGGTCCTCATTGGCAGTTACATCAGGTCAGGGCTATGGAGGTAGTATCTACAATTATGCATACTACGGACATCCGTTCTACAATCAACAAGCCTTTGTTATGGGCTCTGGTGGTTGGGTAGAATCACAATGTAGATTAGATTCTTACACAGGTGATGGAATGGATCAAGTTCAGATAAGATTCCGTTTCGGTGGAGGTTTCCCTAATTGGATTTCAGACTGGGAAATTGATAATGTAGGAGTTTACGGTCTTGGTTTCGACCTTGCTATGACTTCCGAATCAAGTCCATATACCTTAGAAGTTGGTGAAACATTCACTATGTCTACTTCATTCAAGAATCAAGGTATGGGTGACCTTGGACCAAGTGGTCCAGTTAGCTCAGCCTACGCGTACGCATACGTAAATGATATGAGTGGAAACGAGAAGTGGTCTTCCTCTTCTTCCCTTGGAACTTTAGCAATGGCTTACTATGATGATGCACTTGCTACACATGCAGGTGAAGAAACAGCAGCTATTGATTTCAACTTCCCAGGAATGAGTGCAGCAGGTCTTTACACTGCAGGAGTTAAGGTGGCAGATTCTGATGGAAATCTATTGGCTGATTTGTTTAAAGGTAATAATGATGCAAGTCATATGCTGATTGTCGGTAAGAGTGCAGATATGGGATCACCACTGTTAACTGGTGGAGAGAACTGGGTAGCAACTGAGAATGAACCAGCAGATGTTGGCGATGGAGCTATGAGTGTATCTTGGGATCGAACTGACGTTGCAACTGAAACATTAGCAGTAACTATCGGTGGACAAAGCACTGGCTTTAGTCCAGCTACACCGGAAGTTCAAATTGGAACTGCAGTAACATGGACTAATTCAGATACCATAACTCACACAGTAACAGATAAGAATGCGCAATTTGATTCTTTCGATATTTCACCAGGTGAAAGTTGGTCATTGACCTTCACTGAAGTTGGTTTGTTCGGATATTACTGTAAGTATCACCCAATGATGGAGGGTTCAATTAGTGTAACTTCTTCACAATCTGCAGATGAGCAGGTTAGAACAAATTACATTGAAGTTTGGTCTTCCACAGCTTATCTAGTATTCTGGGCTAATTTCGAGATGTCTGAAGACAGCGAAATCAGCATATACGCTCAGAAGAAAGGAGCTTCATTAGATGATGCAGATTCAATTGGACTATGGGATGCTAACGGATTCAGCATAATGGATGGTTCAGACCATGAAGAAGTTGGAAACTCATTGAGTGGAAAATCAGATGGTTGGAATCCATACTACATGTCTTTGGATTCAATGAAACTTGGTTATAGTAGTCTAAGCTACGATCCTGCAGATGACAATGCTTACTCTTTTGTCTTCCGTGCAAGAGGTGTTGAAGGAGCTGCTCACATAGGTGGTGTTGAAGTAATTAGAACTCTTGATACTGGTTTCTTCTTAACGAAGAGCGATGTTGGTCAATTAACCTATGATATATTCCCAAGTTTAGCAGTCGAAATCGATTACTTTGCTAGGAATATTGGTACAGTGGATAACACATTCCGTATGACTCCAGAATTGGATGCTCAGGGTAAATCCTATGATGGTGCAGCCTTTGATATTTCAATCAATGTCTTGATGAACGGTAATACTTTTGAAGATATTACTGCAACACAGAATGAAGACGGAACTTGGACTTATGACTTTGATATGAGTCCAGATGATGAAGCATTAATCACAGTCCGTTTCGGAGCTCCAGATTATGACCAAGAAGCAGGGGAACCAGCAGGTAACCGCAAATTCGATGTTATAATCAATGGATACGATACAGGAAGTGATGATTCTCTAAGAGAACCAGTTGCAGCAACATTGTTCATTAAACCATCACAATTTGTGCTTGGAGAAATGACCTTTGATCGTGCAGGTGTAATTGAAGGAGAAACTTTAGATATCACAGTTAAGGCATGGAATGAAGGTAACTACGCATCTGATGTGTTAGTTGTTTTCTACGTCATGGACTCGACTGGTGATGCATACTCTACTCCAGATGGAATTCAACGTATGAATAGAGTAGCTTCAACAACCGTACCACTAATGGCACCTAAGCCAGTTATGGAAAATGATGGAATTTACCAGACTTGGTATTATGCAACAGCAACTTGGGACGAAGCATATATCCCTGGAACTACAGTTCAAGAATTTGAAACTGTGAATATGTATGCAATGATCAACCCAGATGCAGAAGAGCAAGATGTCAAGACCGGAGTTAAGACACAAGATGAATATCTAAACCAAAAAGATGATAATGACGCAGAAGGCACTATTGCAGTTGTCAAGAACAAGTCATCTACTCCATCTTTCGCAGTTGGAATCATCGGTCTATCCGTAGCAGCCTTAGTAGCATCTATCGGCGCTTCTCTTCGTAGAGAAGAAGAATAGACGAAATAAGTCAATGAAGGAGGGAGAAGGCATTTGCCTTCTCCTATCCGATCATGTCAACTATCAGCGTCAGCTTTAATTCGATAAGCTACCAGTCTGGAGTATGTCTGAACCTGTGTCTTCATTAGGAACTTTGATTCTGATATTAGTTGGAATCTCTGTTGTCTACTACTGTAGACAGAATGGTTTCATGGTTTCACAGTCGTTGGTATTCATCAACTTCAGTGTATTTGCCACATGGTGGATTATGTTTCTGCTTAAGCCTAGTATGGCGATTCAAGCAGTTATTGATTTAGGATTCCAGTCAGGATATATTGGAACGCCACGTTTTGAATTACTGACTTTGATTAGTGCGATGTTTATGCATGGTGGACCTATGCATTTGCTAATGAATATGCTAATTCTGATATTGTTAGGAGTACCTTTTGAAGATAGAATTGGCTCTAGTTCCTTTCTCAGAATTTATATATTAAGTGGAATTATTGGATCATTGCTAACTGGATTGATATCAGTATGGGACGGAGAAGGCCTAGAAACCATTCATATTGGCGCTTCAGGAGCTGTTTTTGGCATCATGGGTAGTTTTGTACTGTTATACCCTAGACTGGAGATTCCAATGCTTTTAGGGCCTATATTCATGCACAGAGTTCCAGTGTTTCTATCTACATTAGTTTTTGTTGGTATGGAAACACTGTATGTGGGTTTAGATCCAAATGATGGTATTGGACATGGAACACACATGGCCTCTTTTATTGCAGGAGTTTTCTTAGCTCCTTATTATTCTGCAAAAATCCAAGAGTCTGATTCTAAAATTGTTTTTGATATATCTCTATTAAGAATTTTTTTTGAAAAGAGCAAAGTAGGTGGCCACGAGTTAGAAATGATAAAGGAAGCAGATGAACCTGAACTAGTTGATGCTTGGGTTGAAAAATTCTGGGAGCTTCAGCAATGTCCTGATTGTGATGAAATGTTGTCATCTAAAGCTGAATGTTCAGGTTGCGGTAAAAATTTCTCTTATTAGGCAGTAGTGAAGTGTCCGTAGAATAGTGCAACTACAATTGTTGCAATAGTACATGTAATTAACATTACTGGAATGCCAACACTTAACCATTCTTTTGTTGAAATTTTGTGTCCACCTCTTTCACTAATTGAAATAGTCATAACATTAGCGCTAGATCCAATTGGAGTTGCATTTCCTCCAAAACCACAGCCAATAGCTAAGGCCCAATAAAGGGGAATAACATTAACATCTTCACTTAGTTCACCTAATTGATTTATTACAGGTAACATAGCCGCGCAGAAAGGTATATTGTCTACAATTGCAGATGCAATAGCAGAAACCCAAATGAGGACGATTACCAACACGACTTCATCTTTTGATATGTTTCCATCAGGGCCAAAATTATTGAAAATCCAGTTTGCTATAGCCTCTAAATGCCCCATAGCTTCTAGTCCACCTACCATAACAAAAAGTCCAGCAAAGAAAAGTAGTGCAGCCCATTCTACTTTATGTATAACTTCATGGATGTCAAGACGCTTATCTTTTGTAACTCCTATCATACTAATACACATTGCGATACCAGCCCCTCCTAGAGATACTGCAGAAATTTCTAAGTCTAAATGAATTAGTTCAACAGCAGCAAACATAATTACAGTTACAGCTAAGGCCCCTAGAGTTCTATACATAAGAACATCATTATTGACTGCAGTCCATTCATCTTCCTCTAATATTTCTTCTACATTTTGTGGTGTTTTTTCTCTCCATTCAGTGTAATGATATCTCATATATCCTAGTGTAGCACCCCATGCGAGAATTGCTAGAGGAGTAAGATGTTCAATAAAACTGATAAAACTAAATCCTAAACCACGTTCAGCAGTATAGGATGCGATTAAAACATTAGGAGGATCTCCGACTAAAGTTGCAACACCTCCTGTGTTTGAAAATATAGCTAGAGCGATTAGTGGTGGAATTGGACTTATTTCTATTTTTGAGCATATTTTCAAAGTAACTGGCGCAATTAGAATTAAGGCTGTTACATTATCGATAAAGACAGAAATAATAGTAGTAAATGTACCAAGGTAGACAACTAAGAGCCAAGGATCTCCTTTGGATAATTTTGTAGCTTTTATTGCTACAAATTCAAAAAATCCACTAATTTCTAGCATTCCAGCGAATATCATCATTCCTAAAAGCAGACCGATTACGTTAAAATCGATTGCATCAAAAAGGTTGTTTTCACATCCACCATGGCTACCTTCTCCATGACCTCCTCCCGTACACCACGTAAGAGAATCGTAAAAGGTTCCAATCAAAAGCATTCCAACAGCACCCCCCCAAGCAGCTAAGACTCTATCAACAACTTCACCTAGAATCAATGCAAAAGCGATAATAAAAATCAATAATATTAAAATTGATTCAGTGCTTCCAATATCTTTTACTACATCGGCAGTAGCGTTTAGACTCTCAGTAGTCATATTATTTGGAGTTGTCATGCTAAAAATTCATTCAGAAGAGGGATAAAAGCTTACGCCAACCTTTTCCAAATAGGTTCAGTCCATTTTTCCCTAATTTCGTTAATATCAAATTTTGTAATCTCTTTACCATCTTTATTAAATATTATTTTATCATTAACATTTCCAATTTTCTCTGCAAAGTCAAATCTTTTTTCAAAATCATTTTCACAACCAGGAGTTACTTGTACTACCCATCTACCATTCGATTCACTAAACAATTCGATATCAGCTCTTAAATCACGGTTCAAGTTTATTTCAGCCCCTACTCCACTCATACACATTTCAATAATTGAAAGTGCAATACCTCCTGTAGAAATATCATGACAAGCGCGAACTTCCTTGTTTTCAATTGCTTGAATTAGTTGTTCCATTCTAGGCATAAATGTTTGAAAATCAGTTGTTGGTACTTTTGGACATTCTAATCCCAACGTTCTATAGTACAAACTTGCCCCCATTTCATTTTTTGTTTTTCCAACAATCCAGATAGTTCCTTCATTTTTCATGTCACTAGTTACACATTTTCTAATATCTTTTACTAATCCAATACCCATTAACACTGGAGTTGGGGGAATTGCACCGTCTGCAGTTTCATTGTACAGACTAACATTGCCTGATACATATGGAACATCTACCGAAATTGCAGCATCTCGAAGTGCTTCACAACTTGCTTTGAATTGTCCCATAATCTCAGGTCTACGAGGATTGCCAAAGCACAAACAATCAGCAAGGGAATCAATTCTGGCACCCACTGAGGCTAAATTTCTACAAACTTCTTCAACAGCACTCATTGTACCATGGTATGGATTTGCTTCCATGAGATATGGATTTACATCAGAAGTCAGTGCTAATCCTTTCCATGAATTTTCTACAGGTTTTATGACAGAAGAATCTCCGGGCACTTCTTTTCCAATAGGTCCTTGCATTGGCTTTAGAACGGTTTTTCCTCTAACTTCGTGATCATATTGTCTAATTACCCAATCTTTTGAGGCTACTTCTGGTTGACTAATGATATTAATAATTTGGTTGCTAATGTCATCAGGATATTTCGGCAAAGGAGATGCCTTTCCAATATTGTATTCAGGTAGATTGTAAGGTCTTTTGTAGACTGGCCCTCCAGTTGTAAATTCCAGATCCAAGTTTAAAATTTCAACTCCGTTATAATTCACAATATTTCGTTTTTCAGAAATTACTTCCCCAATAGTTACAGCCTCAACATCCCAAGCTTTACACCGATTAAGAACTTTATCAACATTTTTAGGAGTGACTGTAAACATCATTCTTTCTTGAGATTCAGAAACCCAAATTTCCCAAGGCGGCATATTTTTGACTTTAAGGTGTACTTTTTCAAGATCAACTTTAGCTCCAAACCCTCCGTCTAATGCAAGTTCTCCGACAACGCATGAAAGTCCTCCTCCCCCTAGGTCTTTCATACCAGTTAACAAGTTCATTTTATTCAATTCTAAGCACAAATGCATCAGAGGTTCTTTGGTTATCGGATCCCCTAATTGTACAGCTCCAAGATCTTCATCAGCTCCTGCATCCAAATCTCTTGATGCAAAAGTCACCCCATGAATTCCGTCTCTGCCAGTTCTTCCTCCAGCTAGAATGTAAATGTCACCAACATCACCTGCTTTACTATGAATCATTAATTCTTTTTCAACAATGCCTATACATCCAACATTTACTAACGGATTTCCAGTATACTTTGGATGGAAAGCAACTTGTCCTGCAACAGTAGGGATTCCAACTCTATTTCCATAATCACGTATGCCTGCAACTACCCCCCCCATCAAATATCTTGGATGTTTTACACCTTCAGCTAAAGCATTTCGAGGTGTATCTAGATTTCCAAAGAATAAAGGGTCAATTAATGCAATCGGCTGAGCCCCCATACAGACGACATCTCTTAGAATCCCTCCAATTCCAGTTGCAGAACCACCGTAAGGATCTAGCGCAGAGGGATGATTATGCGATTCTAATCCAACAGCATAGTAATGACGTTCATCAAATTCCATTATTCCAGCATCTTCTCTTGCAATTACTTTTTTACTTGATTTAAGTCCGAAAACAGTTTCTTCTAAAACAGGTTTTGAAGATTTATAACAGCAATGTTCAGACCAAGCTTGATCAATAGCTTGAAGTTCAACATCAGTTGGTTTTCGATTTTCTTTTTCAAAGTAATTTTTTACTTTTTCCATTTCATCAGGCAATAATCCTAGGCCTAAGTTGTTAGCAATTTCAGTTAAATTTTCTTCTAAATCAATACAAAAGACATTTTTGGCATTGGGCAAAGGTTCCAGCATTAATCAGCCACCGATATTGAATAATCATGCACTACAGGATTTGCTAGTAGCCGTTGGCACATTTTCTCAGCTTCAGCAAGCGCAGTATCTTGATTACCGTCTATAACAACTCTATAACATTTAGCAGATTTCACGGTATTTACATTCTCAAAGCCGAGAAGATTCAATGCTTTTTGAACATTAGCACCTTCAGGGTCTGCCATTCCTGATTTTAGTCCGATTCTAATTTCGATTTCTGTAGACATAAAACTCCAATGTTATAGATTGCAAGCGGGATAAAAATTAAACGGCTAAAATATATTTAGATCATATCGAATTGGTAAAAAAGTAAAACTAGAATTAATGTTTGAAATCCTGCTGCAACATCATCTAAAAGTATACCATGTCCGCCTTCCATTTTTTCTAAGTCTTTGGCAGGCCATATTTTTAGAACATCAAATATTCTAAAGGCGATAAAAGAGAAAATCCATATGTTAGTAGTAATTTTTATTCCAAAAATTATTAGGAAACCTATTGGAATTAAGTACCCGATAACCTCGTCTATTACAAAAATTCCAGGATCTTTACCATATTTTTCTTCGCACCATGGGGCAACTTGTAATCCAGTGTAATACATTATAGCACCTAATCCAAGTATCAAATAACCTGAAAATTCACTAACATTATCAACAATAAAATAAGCTATAATTAAAGATCCCAGAGATCCGAATGTACCGGGGGCTACAGGTGCCTTTCCAAGGAAGAAGAAAGAAACAAAAGTTTCTTTCATCAAATCATTTGTTTTATTCATCTTTTGCCTCATTCCAGAAATGATACATTCTTTGTAAAGCAGTTAAATTTCCTAAAACTGCTAAAATAGCTACAACTATAGTTATAACAGTTTCAATATTTCCCATCATTTCTCCCACTAATAGCCCCATGCCCAATACAAACCATCTTTCGGGTCTTTCAATTAATCCAATTCCTTCTTGTGAAACACCTAATCTTTCTGCTGCAGCTCTACAATAAGATGTTTGAAAAGCTCCAATCATAGCAGCCATTGCCCAGACTTGCCCAGAAATGGATTCTAATGGTACAATTGGTAGTGGTTTTACCCAATCACATAAGATTATTGCACTAAATGCTATACAATCAGCATACCGGTCTAATGTTGCATCTAGATACCCTCCTCTTATCGAAGTTGTTTTTGTTGATCTAGCAACCAATCCATCAGCCCCATCAAATAAAGAAGAAATTAATCCAACTATAAACGCACCGTAAATATTTTGTTGGTAAAGAAGCCATGCTGCATAAAATGTTAAAATAAGTCCCATTACAGTGATGTGATTCGGTTTGATGCCTATTTTCCCAATGCCTTTACCCAGGGGGTTCAATAGTTTTCCAGCAGCAGTTTTTAGGGTTTTACTAAGCATAAGGGTGATGCGGCATGGGAGTGGTTATTTTAGTCCCTTCCGCTGTGAGGATATTACACATGGACCGCGACTTGATAAAACAGCAATTAGAATATACTTTAGAGGAAACTAATTTTGACGATCAAGGTGAACTTTATCGAGGAAAAGTTAGAGATAACTATCTGAATGAAGACACTATCACAATGGTAACAACAGATAGAATTTCGGCTTTTGATAGAGTCTTAGGAACAGTTCCATTTAAGGGCCAGTCATTAGTTGAATTGGCAGATTGGTGGTTTGGAGAAACTGCCGATATTGTAGCTAATCATGTAATTAGGCGCCCTCATCCTAATGTTTGGACAGTAAGAAGATGTGATCCAATTCAAGTTGAAATGGTAGTTAGAGGATATCTTACGGGAGTAACATCAACTTCTGCTTGGACAGCTTATGAAAGAGGAGATAGGGAATTTTGTGGCAATGAGTTGCCAGACGGTATGCGCAAAAATGAAAAATTTCCTGAACCAATTATTACACCTTCTACTAAAGCTGTTAAAGGTGATCATGATGAATCGGTACCTCCTTCTGAACTTTACAAACGAGGCGTAATTGATCCTGCCTTGTATAAAGAATTAGCCCGTATTTCTATGAGATTGTATGAAAGAGGAGTTTCTAGAGCTGCAGATCATGGTTTAATTTTTGTTGATACAAAATATGAATTTGGTATATCTAATGGGAAAATAATGTTGATGGATGAGGTCAATACACCAGACTCAAGCCGATATTGGATGGCGGATGATTATGAAAAACGCTTTGAAAAGAAAGAAGAACCAAGAAAATTAGATAAAGAATATGTTCGGACTTGGCTTGCTGATAAAGGATTTACCGGAGATGGTAAGCCTCCTAAGTTGACAGATGAACTTCGTGTTGAAGCGTCGGCTAGATACATGGAAGTCGTGGAAAATTTCACAGGAGAACCTATGCAACTTGAAGTAGGGCCCGTTGATAATTCGATATATTCTATTTTGAACCCTTTTGCTTATTGAAGAGATAATCGTCAGCTTTATATCTTAAGTCTCAACGTGACTTATTCCAATATCTTGAATTAGTGTTGGATTAGTCAAAAATGAGTCAGAAAAAGAACCGAACTCAGCAGAAGCCAAAATCCGAAATTAAATTAGCTGAAGAACGCTTTCAAAATTGCATTGTTAAGCGTAATTCTCTCAATGATGATGCCCGCGCATTAAGAGATGAACGTAATTCTCTACATGATCAAAGAAGTAAAGTTATGGAAGAAATAATGAAGTATCGGGATGAGATGAAATCTAATACAACAGCCAAAACTAAACATCAGAACACCCGCAATAGTTCTCAAGAAAAAGCTAAAAAATTAATTGAACTTAAACAGCAAAAAAGGAAAGGTAAGAAGGGTGAAAAATCATTAAAAGATACAGTTCAAGCACTTCATTCAGAAATTCTTAATCTGGAGAAAAGGAGAGAAACTACAGAAATGCCAATAGCTAAAGAAAGGGAACTTATGGATAGATTGGCGATTTTGAGAAGAAGTTTAGGCGATCAAGAAGAAAATTTGCTGACTCAAGAGCATTTGACAGCAGAAGTATCAGAATTAGACAAAGATATTGATGCAGAATTTTCTAAAGCAGATGAAGAACACAAAGAAGTTATAAATTTAGCACGTTTGAATAAAAAATTATATAAAAAAGTAAGTAATTTGATGAAAGAAGCTTCCCATTTATCCACAGAAGCAGACAAGAAACATAAAGAATTTGTTGAGTGTAGAAAGAAGGCAGATAGTCAACATGCTAAAGCTATGGAAATGCTTGATACATTGAAGACTCACAGAAAGACAGCTAGTGAGGAAAGACAAGCACGTTGGAAGGTAGTTAAGGATCATCGAAAAAATATTAAGAAAGAATTATACGATGAAAAGAAATTGGATAATGCAGCCGATGATGCTTTAGAACAATTAATGTCTGGCGGAAAAATAAGTCTTTAATGGATTCAATCGTTTTGGCAGGCGGTTTTGCTAAACGCTTGCTACCACTTACTAAGGACACTCCCAAACAACTTCTTGATGTG
The DNA here is from genome assembly GCA_034399455.1 of Candidatus Poseidoniia archaeon. GTDB lineage: Archaea > Thermoplasmatota > Poseidoniia > MGIII > CG-Epi1 > CG-Epi1. The sequence goes on along the minus strand of DASCSW010000013.1, from coordinate 5,824 downwards.
GCAGGTGAACCAATGCTTACACATGTTCTTAGAACATTGGAAAAGGTTTTTCCCGAAAGAGTAATTATTTCAGTAAACAGCTTTTTTTCATCTAATTTTAGTCAATTTATAGATAATTATCAAGGTTCATTAAATCTTGAACTGTTTGTTGAATCTAGCGAAAGTGAAGAGGAAAAGTTAGGGGCATTAGGTGCTCTTAATTTGTTGTTTACAAAATTATCTATCAAAGGCCCTGTTTTAATCGCAGGTGGAGATAATTTATCAGATTTTGATTTAACAGAAATGGTTTCTAAATCTGGTCGGACTAATAGAGATGTTATCGGTCTTTACGATGTTGAAAACATAAATCTTGCTAAATTATACGGTATTGCCGAATTAAAGTCTGACAGAATAGTAGATTTTGTAGAAAAACCTTCAGAACCGAAGTCTACATTGGCAGCTACAGCATATTGGATGTTATCTCAAGATGGCGTTTCGAATTTCTTTGAATATATCAACTCAGGAGGAGATCGTGACGCCCTTGGTAATTTCTTAACATGGAATGTTAAGAGGAATAATGTTCTAAGTGTTTCGTATAGAGGAAATTGGTATGATATTGGAGATTTAGACTCCTATAAAGAAGCTCATAATTGGCTTTCAAAATAACCAGAGGGTTTTTTTAGAACATCTTTGTCCCAAGAATAATGGCAACTGACTTATCATTACTGGGAGAGGTTTTTGTCATAAGTTCTTTATTTCTTTTAGGTCTCGGTTATTTTCTTTCAGAAAAAAGCCATAATTTCCTTGGAAAGCATTTTCCTAAAAAAATAGGCCACCAAATATCTATACTGGGTTGGCTTTCTCTTGGTTTTTTTTGGTGGATTCAAGTAGAGTATTATATTTTGATAAAGGATCCTGTTAATGCCTTAATTTGTGCAGTAGCTATTCCATTTTTTGGATATTTAGCATATCACGAATATTTGAGTGTTCTTTGGAAAGAATCATACGAGCCACTACGGTGGTTAGCGGCTATGACAGTTGTAGCAGGAGGAATTTATTTCTTCGTTGAAAGAGTTCCTTTACTTGCTGGTTGGTTTATTCATTTAGTAGCTGAACAATCAGTTTGGCTTCTTCATATTTTTGATTTAGATACTAGTTTGGGCGCAATAGATTATGGCGAAGGTTCACGCTTTTATCGTTCAGGTTCAGAGCATCAGGAAGTAAGAGTTTCAGTAGAGGCAGATAGTTGGAAAGACCCACTTTCCCCCTCTGTCAATATAGTTCTTGCATGTACAGCACTTCAAAGTATGATTATTTTTGTAGGAGGTGTAATTTGTACCAAAGCTTCATTCCGAAGTAGGTTGAATGGTTTCTTAGTTACAGTTCCTCCAATATATTTATTAAATTTAATACGTAATGCAGTAGTTATTTGGTTGACATATGAGCATGTTTGGGGAGATGATACATTTTTCTGGGCTCATGCAGTAATTGGAAAAGTCGGAAGTTTAATTGCACTAATATTTTTAGCTGTTGCAGTTTTTAATGTTTTACCAGAAATGCAGGATTCTATACTTGGAGTTATTGATCTTCCATTACGTAAAGCCCCCAATGATGCTCCGTCCATTCCTTTTGCAAAAGGGATGCCTAGGAGTGTAATTTACATTCTGATATCTGGTTTAGTATTATTTCCATTTGGAGCATCAGCCGAGTCAATTAACAGCCAAGGTATCAGTGTAGATTTGCCTCTTGAAGAAATGTACATAATATCGTTATTTTTACTTTGCACCTCATTATTTCTTCTTTTCTTTTACCGAGATCCTTATAGAGAAATTCAGAAAGGGATTGTTAGTCCAGCTGATGGTTTAGTTCAAAAAGCAATTAAGAGAAATGGGATGGTTAATATTTCGATATTTATGAATCTTCAAAATGTGCATGTGAACAGATCACCGATTGATGGAAAAGTTATTTCACAGAAACATAAACTAGGAGGATATACTCCAGCTTTCTACAAGGATTCAAATAAAAATGAAAGATTAATTACCAAATTAGATACAAAATTAGGAACTGTAAAAATAATTCAGATTGCAGGATTTCTTGTAAGAAGGATTGTAAGTTACGTTGAAAAAGGCTCTAATTTGATTAAAGGAGAAAGGTTAGGTTTGATTCATTTTGGTTCTCGTGTAGATTTATCATTTGAAGAATCGGGCATTGAATTGAAAGTTAAGGAGGGCGATCGTATTTTAGCAGGACAGACAGTGGCAACATTTATTCCCATGTCTTCATTATCAGTGTCTGAAAAAATATTAGAAGGCCCTAAAAGAGTTCTTTCCAAGATAAAAGCTACGGCATCCGAGGGTTTTGATTAATTTGAATATTCTTAAGAGATTTTTTAGGCCATTAACTTTTATTTCTTATGCAGATTTAGCAACTTTTACTAGTGCTACCCTAGGTTTTCTAGCGATTACATACATTATTGACGGTACGGTCGAAAGTTATATTGTTGCTTTACTATTACTTCCAATTTCAGCAATTATTGATGGAATGGATGGAGCTCTAGCTCGTAAATTCGGTACAAAACATGATTATGGCAAATATCTTGATTCTATTTCAGATTCAATTTGTTTTGGAATAGCACCATCAATCTTAGTTTATTCATTATATTATGATATTAGCAAAGGTCCTGCTCTAGATATTTTGAATGATGATATGCAGATTGAATTTATCTATGATATAGAAAATTTGGTTGCAATTACAGCATCTTTGATGATTGCTCTACTCAGTCTTTTTAGATTAGCTAGATTTACTATAGGTGACCAAAGTTCAAACAAATATTTTGAGGGTTTACCATCTCCTGGACTTACAATGTTTATTGTAGTAATTTCGATAAAATATTCATTGATTAATGGATTTGACAATGTATTAGTTCCATTATTGATAGGTATTGTATCTTTACTCACAGTTAGCACTATACCTTATGCAAAAGCTAGAGGCGGTTTTCTTAAACCAATATTATTTGGTATCTTGGTTCTTTTACTAACTGTAGTTCTTAGATTTTTTGATAATGAATTGTGGGAAACTATTTGGTTTGCAGCATTTCTGCTCTACATGTCTTATTTCGTAATTATACCTACTTTAATCTTTCAAGGTACTTTTGAAGAATAATTATTTTCTTCTTCTATAGACTATTATTGCTAACATTGCTATAACTGAAATGAATGAAGGGCCTGGAAGTAGAGAGTCATCCTCCTCCTCTCCAACATTTTCTTCAGTTGCTTCACCTTCAACAATAATTGTAATTGATAATTGTTCTAGATTCTCGAAGATGTAACTACCTGTACTGGTTTCTGTAGCCTTCAATAGATTTACTGTAAAGGTATAGGAACCAGGTGAAACTTCTCTGGCTATTACAGCAACAGCTCCCCAGTCCATTGAATCTCCAGCATCAAGACTTATTGGGTATAACTCAGTTTCCGATGGTGAAAGAGCGACTCTCCATTCTTTGAGATTTTCGTCAAAGTAAATTTCGGAACCCGTCGTTCCATCTGGCATTACTACTTCAAATGCAATTTCAGTATCAATATTACCTAAATTTTCAACTGAAAAGCCCACTGATGCCGTTTGTATTTTCTCGGCTTCAATGGTAACTTCGAAATTGCCTGAGCTTAAGCAGAATCCACTAAGATCGGTTAAACAAAACATAATTTCCATATTTTCTTCAACAATTTCTTGAACAATTACGTTTGAAACAGATTTTGCGAGTTCTTCATTTCCATTCATAATCAAAACTTCTAATCTGTAAGTTTCTTCAGAAGTTCCAGCAGGTACATCGACAGTTACAGTGAATGTAGTTCCTTCACCAGCTTCCAAATCTACTTCAGTTATTGATGATGTAGCCCATTCACCTGCAGTGGCAGCTGTTACAATTGAAAGACTTTGTGCGCCATTACTATCACTTAACAAAGTAAAGTCAAATGCACCCGATTCACCAGGAGCAATAGTAATCAGACCTCCAGTATCTCTTCGTAAGGTCGCTCCATTTTCTAATTCTTCTACAACGACCTTAATGGTTTTCTCATCTGAAGCACTTTGATCGCTCCTTGAAGTTGCACTTATATCAATGTAAGAATTACCATTTCCAGTATCTGAAGGAACACTAATTATTCCGTCAACGGTAGCCTGCCCATCAGCTCCAATTGTAATTTCATTATCGTCAAATGTTACCCATTCTTCACTAGCTTCAAGATCAAATGTATCTTGTTCATCCCCATTATTATAGATAGTTATTGTGAATTCAATATCTTGACCAGCTATAGTTTCGGCGTTTGTTGGATCTAATTCAATTTCAACTTCATAATTTACAGGATTGTCTGTAACGGTTACAAGTAATTCAAGTTCCTCGACAGTTCCATCACTTGCAGTTACAATTATGATTAAATCATAATCATCATATTCAGCATCTTCATCAATCTTTAAAGCCAATTCTAAATCTCGACTTTCATTGCTTTTGAGTTCCATTTCATTTGCAATTTGCCCCCATCCAGAAGCACTTCCAGTCATATCTATTTCCATAATATCAGTTCCTGAGGCTCTGTTGCTTATGATTAAATCAAACATTACATCATCTCCTGGCTGACCTTGTTTGTGATCATTAAATGTAGTAACTTCAGGTATGCAAATCATTACAATATCAATATTTTCTTCTTTGATATCGTTGCGATGATTTTCATCTTCTTTTAGAGTTTCAACAATTACAGTTACTTCTTCAGGATTTCCACTATCCCATTCCCAATCTAAGGTTTCTTCTTCCCCAGATTGTAAAGGTCCAGCAAGTTGTGTTTGAGACCACAGTTCATTACCTTCAGAATCAACTACGCGTCCTTCAACATTAAACGCAGCTTGATCTTCAGAACCGTAATTTTTGATTATACTTGAGAAAGCAATTGTAGAGTTTTCTTCTGTTGCACTTTCGATTTCTAATAATTTGACACCAACGTCATCAGCAGCAGCAGCAGCCCTTAACCAATCTAAACCTCTGCCAACCATATCATCTCTATCTTCGCTATTATTCACAAAAGCAAAAGTGAACGGTGACACAATAAGTCGATAATCTCCATCATAATGCAGAGACATGTTGTAAATTTGAGGTGAATCATTCCAATCACTCATTCCAGATTCCATATCATCACTGAATAATGATCCGGAGGTATCAGTTAGTTCCACATCATCGAAATACCAACCTTCATAATTATCTACAACACTATCAGCACCAAATCTAAATCTGAAACTTACATCTTCGCCTGAGAAATTTCCTAAGTCAAAAGATGCTTGCGCCCAGCCACCGGAATCACCGTAGTATCCAGCTTCTCCATCAAGTCCTGTAACAGAATCTGCCGGATATCCTCCACTTGGATGTATTACTTCCCAGTTTTCTCCTTCATCTGTAGAAATTTGTACATTTCCACCATCATAAGGATATGTCGAACTTTCAGTAGCATAATAATGTTGGAATCTTAATTGTCCTCCAACACCCAAATTATATGAATTTGAAGTATATATGGAGTAATCCCAACCGCTGCGGTATTCTCCATTTTCTTTTGATTCATCTCCAATCCACATTGAATGCGTTGGACTGTTTGCTTTTCGGTTTGAATCTTCTTCAGTATCTACAATATGCCACCAGTTACCTTTACTGGTGTAGAAAGCACCCACTGCATCATCAGTTGGACGAATCCAATCTGCATAGTCATATGGATAGATACTTCGATCTCCCATATCATATTCAGCTTCGTCAAATATTTCATCCTCTTCAACCCCCTTCATTGGGTTTGGAGTTCCTGAGCTATCA
>DASCSW010000012.1:0-17801 GCA_034399455.1 Candidatus Poseidoniia archaeon | reverse complement strand
GATGAAGTGGAAGAACTTCTTTTGTTAAAATTTGAAGAATTGGTTAAGGCCGATAATGGATATTCAGAAGATTGGAACCTAAGAGGAAATAAAGTTAATGTTCCTATTTTTAAGGTAATGGAGAAAACAGTATGGGGTGCTACTGCTGCTGTATTGTGTGAACTACTTGATTTAGCAAGATAATTTTACCCAATAATCGAATTTATTGGCTCCACAAGATATGTAGAAAATAAGTCTCCAAGAATTGCTGAAGAAAAAAACGCTAACGTTAAGGGAATTATGTAAGGTATCTTGAAAGTTATCCAAGGGTCTTCAACGCCCTTTTCTTCCAACTTTTCCCACTGTGACTCAGTATCGGATTTATGTTTGACAAAGGCGACCATAATTACCTTTTCTCCAATAACTTGTTGCATCGGCCAAACAAAACTATCTCTAGCTTTTTCCAAATTCATTTTTGTTCCAAAAAACATTTGGAAATATGGTTTTTCTACATTTCTACAGACTAAATTATAGAAAAATAAAGTAATTGGAATAAGTAAATACAGTAAAAGTGAATTCATAAAAACTACAAAAGGATAGGGAAACCCACGTGTTTCAAAAGCCATTAAAGGATCCTCATTAATTGAAAAAGTAAATGGTGTTAATAATCCAATAGTCATGATAGCTTTCACATCTGCGCCTCCTATTGTAGGTCCAAAATAAAACCAAACATACATTAAAATCATTAAAACTGAAATTGAAATTATGTCAAGTAATTTATAATTATCATAAGAAATTTCATCAGAATCAATAGTAACAAAAAAGTAAATAGCTGATAATATTGCTAAAACTTGAATGACTTGCCAAACTATACTTTGATTTTTATCTAGGACATACTCGTCAATAAACGCGTTGTAAAACAATACTATAGTTGCAAACAATAAGGACCAAACATGAACGCCCCATTCTTCTGTAGTGAACTCATAAATTAACAATAATGATGCTAGACCTCCAAATATCATCCAAACTTGATTAGGAACACGGCGGGTTTTCAAATCGGTCCAAGAGCCATAGCAGAGCATAATTGCTCCAAGGAAAAAACGAACCCAATCAAGTAATTCCATATTTGTCCTAATAATAAGGGCTATTAATTTGTCTTCTATCATAAAATCATTCTGAAAAAGTTAATTATAGATGTGTGCTGACCTAGAACAGTGGACATAACTGAACAATTCCTGCCAGGTGAGAAATTTCTCAACAAATATGATGACATAACTGTTGATGGTAAAACAGGATTCTCTGTCGTTGTTACTGATTTGCGCTTATTCATTTCAAATAAATATGAGATATGGGACATACAAACGGATAAAATCGACTATCTTGGCAGATCTTTTATTCCAAAATTTGCATGGTGGTGGCAACTTCTTTTCATCCCTTTAGCAATGATTTCTGTGTCCAATCCTTTGTTCTTCGGATTGTTTATGCTCTTATCTGTAGCAAGACAATTTATTCGTGTGGAAGCTTTAATTGTTGGTATTCATTCAAAAGAATGGAAAATCAGTAAGGATCCGGAAACACTAACTCTACTTACTGATAATATAAGAACAAATTCAATTGTAGGCCTACAAAGAACAGATGGCAAACAAATATTAGATGCTGAATCACTAGATGGGAAAGAAATAACAACCTTAGAAGTAAATATTATAGGCGAAAATGAATCAAGACTCTTAAAATTGGCTTGGATTTCAGCTATTATCTCTTTCTTATTTTATTACTTAGGTTCATTCCGTCTGGGGACGGGATTTTGGACTGTACTATTTGCTGCAACATCATTTGGATTTTTTATTTTACACAGGGATAAAAGAAAAACTAATGAATTTAGAAATGTAAAAGCAAAACCCGGTTGGACTTTACAAGCATGGCTTTTTATCCTTAAATTATTGAATTATGAATTCATAGAAGCTAAATGGTCTTTCAAATTATATGATACCAAAATAGAAACTCGGAAATTAGGATACCAATTGTGTTGCATATGCCTATTTATGGGTTTAATTTTTACACATTCACGTGCAAACATGATTCCTCTTTTACATGGTATAAGCATAGGCTTCTCCCTATACCTAATTGGAAGAGTTCTAGCTGGAATCCCTCGTGATAAATGGAGAATGACACTTAGAACTACAGGAGCTGCTTTTGTTGCAATTATTGTAATCTGGCCTTGTTTAGCTTTGATACCGTTATACGAAACGGCATCAGTTAGAATTCCTGGATCGTCTATTCAGGGAGATTCAGGAAATGGTTGGAAAAATGTAATGAATGAATATGATGAATATGGATTAGGATTGGCTGCAAGCTCTTTTGTTATTTATGCAGATGATGCTGAGGATAAAGAAGGAAATCAGGATGGATATCCAGCTTTATTAATCGTAGTAGCCATAAAAGTACCATTTAATCTTGAAGAAGAAAATATGCTTGATGTACTGGATGACCAATTTAAACAAATGGCAATTGATCAAGAAATTGAACTTGATACTCAAATTGAAGAAGGAAGTAGGGTAACAAAACAAGGCTACGATACCCAGTACTCAATATACAATGGTACTGCTAAAACAGAAGAATTTGGATTGGGACAATTTAATAGAACTATAACTAAAGGTTCTGAAAGTAGATATATTGGAGAAGTCTGGAAAGCTCCGGAATACAATTTAATTGTAGTTGCAATGGGTATTGCAATAATATCTGAAGAAGAAATTAATGATCAAACAGGAAGCCCTATAGATGATATCATTAATATCATACCAAATAATCCTAACGATACAATAAATACAAAAAACTGGGATGAACTACTTGGACTGATACCTGAAGCTGTTTGCTATGATAAAGCTTAATCGTCATCAGGTAAATTAGATATCAAAGGAAACAAAACAAAATCACCTTCCCAACGGACTTCGACATTTTCATCAATCAAACCTGCATCAACTAATTTACCCATCATAATTTCTGCATATTCTTTAGGCACTTTCATGTATTTTTGGTCGTCTTCACTCATTTTATCCAAACTTTATTCCTTGTGCTAATGGTAAGTCATCAGACCAATTAAGTGTATTGGTCTGCCTTCTCATATATATTTTCCATGAATCTGAACCTGCTTCTCGACCTCCGCCAGTATCTTTTTCACCTCCAAATGCACCTCCAATTTCTGCACCACTAGTTCCAATGTTAACATTTGCAATACCACAATCACTACCGGCATGAGAAAGGAAATTTTCTACTGATTGCATATCTCTTGTAAAAATTGATGAAGAAAGACCTTGATCTACTGAGTTGTGCATCGATATTGCTTCTTCCAATTTCTCAAATTCAAATAAATACAATATTGGAGCAAATGTTTCTTCATTTGAAATTTCCATTTCATTATGGGCTTTAACAATTGTAGGTTCAACAAAAAAACCTGCTTTATCAATAACATTTCCACCGCAAAGAATTTTTCCTTTTTCTTTCTTAATTATTTCTAATGCATTCGCATATTCCTTAACTGCGCTACTATCTACCAAAGGACCCATAATCGTATCTGAATCTAATGGATCTCCTATCTTAATTTGTGAGTATGCACTAACTAAACTTTGAGTTATATCTTCAGAAATATCTTTGTGTAAGAAAAGCCGTCTGGTACTTGTACATCTTTGTCCGGTAGTTCCCACGGCTCCAAAAACAACAGCCCGAAGAACTAATTCCAGATCTGCATCAGGCATTACAATTATTCCATTATTCCCCCCTAATTCGAGTAGCGAACGACCTAATCTCTTAGAAACGGCCCCGCCAATTTTACGACCCATGTTACAAGAACCTGTTGCAGAAATCAAAGGCGCTCTTCGATCATGTACTAACATTTCTCCAACATCCCTACTTGATCCAACTAAAAGTGACATTACTCCATTCCACCCGAGTGGTTCTAAAACACGGTTAACAATTTTTTGAATGGCAACGGCTGTAAGTGGAGTTTTAGAAGAAGGTTTCCAAACCATAACATCACCGCATACTGCAGCAATCATTGCATTCCAAGCCCAAACAGCTCCTGGAAAATTGAAGGCTGTAACTATGCCAACTATCCCTAAAGGGTGCCATTGCTCATACATTCTGTGATTTGGACGTTCTGAATGCATAGTTTTTCCATATAACTGGCGACTTAGACCTACAGCATAATCTGCAATATCAATCATTTCTTGAACTTCTCCTTCACCCTCTGCCTGAATCTTACCCATTTCCCATGATATCAATTTACCAAGAGCTACTTTGTGCTTTCTAAATTCATTAGCCAATAATCTAACTACTTCTCCTCGTTTAGGTGCAGGTTCCATTCGCCATTTTGTAAACGTACTGGAAGTGTCTTGCATTATTCTTTCATAATCTCCTGAATCACACTGTTGAATACTGGCAATTCTGCTTCCATCAGCTGGCGCAAAAGATTCTAAAACATTACCTGAACCTAACCACTTTGTGGAAAAACCACCTAAATTAACATCCTCAATACCTAGTTCACTAAGAAAATCAAGCTTACTCATAAATCCCTTATTTGGCGGCAAAATAAAGAGCTTAGCATGCACTATTCTCTTTTAATCAGACCCTTAATACAGATTATAATGGACCAAACAAGACCTGAACTTCAAGGTTACGATTCAGAACAAATTGAAATGATGGAAGAAAATTGTATTCTTGTTGATGAAGAGGACAATATAATAGGAAAAGACTCAAAAATTAATTGTCATCTTAATGGAGGAAAATTACATCGAGCATTTAGCGTTCTTCTGTTCAATATGAAAGGAGAATTATTAATTCAGAAAAGAGCTAAGGAAAAAATAACATTTCCTTCAATCTGGGCTAATAGTTGCTGTAGCCATCCATTACATATTAAATCAGAAATTGACGGAGTAGATGGAGCTAAAAATGCAGCTAAAAGGAAAATGGAGCAAGAACTTGGAATTAATCCCAACAAAATTGATTTAGAAAAAATGCATTATATTACTAAAATGAGATATAAGGCTAGAGCTGATGAAAAATGGGTTGAATATGAAATTGATTATATCTTTGCAATGAAGTGTGATGCTGAAATCAGTCCAAACAAAATTGAAATCGAGGATACAAAATACGTAAATCCTAAAGAATTAGACAATATTTTTAAAGATAGAAACTATAAGATAGGTCCGTGGTTTAGACTAATAAAAGAAAACTTTTTGAATGACATTTGGAAATCACTAGATTACTCAGAAGTGGCTATTGACAAAAAATTACACCATATGGGAGATTGTGAATGAATCTAAAAGAAAAATTAGCAATTAAGGCAAAACCAGTCAATAAAGCATTAGAAAAATATTTGAAAATTAGAGAACCTAAAAAACTCTACGAAGCAAGTGCCCATATTCCATTAGCTGGTGGTAAAAGATTGAGGCCTGTAATGGCTATGATTACTTGTGATATGGTAGGAGGGAATTCAGAAGAAGCGATACCATTTGCAGCTGCCTTAGAAACTATACACAATTTTACTCTTGTACATGATGATGTAATGGATGATGATGATTTGAGACATGGTGTAGATGCATGTCATACTGTTTACGGAATTTCAACGGCAATATTAGCTGGAGACACATTATTCGCATATGCCTTTGAAATGATTACAGACTGTAATATTGAAGATCGTGTTAAGGCTGATTTGGTTAAGAACATCGCATATGTTGTTAGGAAAATTGCTGAAGGACAGCAAATGGACATAAATTTTGAAGAGGAAGAAACTGTCGATGCCAAAGAATATTTGGAGATGATTCGACTTAAAACTTCAATTCTGTTCGGTGCTGCTGCTTACGGTGGTGCTAAGATAGGTGGAACTTCAGAAGAAGAAGCAAGAGAACTAGAAAAAATGGCAACTGATGTTGGTCTTGGATTTCAAATCTGGGATGATTATCTAGATGCGACCGCTTCTGAAGAAGCATTAGGGAAGCCTTCTGGATCAGATATAAGACAAGGAAAAAGAACCCTACTAGTTATAGAAACATTAAACAGAGCTAATGATAATGATCGCAAAAGGCTTATAGAAATTTTAGACTCTCAGAATACAGATAAAGAGATAGAAGAAGCTGTAGGAATTATGGAAAAATCCGGAGCATTAGAAGAATGTTATAAGCAAGCTAACGGATATCTAGAGGATGCACATAATACATTATCTAATTATCCTGAAAGTGAATCACGCCAATTATTTGAGGAGTTATTAGAATATATGGTTACAAGAGGTCATTAAATTGGGAGATTCGGAAAATTCCTGGAGCTCAAGCGTAATCAATGAACAATTACGCAAAAGATTGGAAACACACGATTCTGCAAAGGTAACTAATCTCAATTCACAACCTTGCATAGCTGCGAACATGCCCTCTGGGAAAAACCTAACATTCGATGGAGATGCTGGCGATAATTTTGGAGGAATGAACAATGGTACAACTATTGTTTTAAACGGAGATTCAGGAAGATTCGTTGGGAATGGAATGAACAAAGGTGAAATTATCATAAATGGAAATTGTGATGAAGGAGTTGGCCATTGCCTATCTGGAGGCATGATAGTAATACAGGGAACCGTAGAAGGAAACGCAGGCCCTTCTATGATGGGAGGTGATTTGATAATATCAGGAAATGTTCGAGGTGATTTAGCCACATGCATGAGTGGAGGAAACCTAATTGTTTGTGGTGATGTTTTAGGAGATATTGGACGAATGCAGACTGGTGGAAAGATTTTTGTTGCTGGCCAATTTAGACAAGAACTTTCTGAAACAAAAGCTATATCGCCAATTGATTGGAAGGCCATCCAAAAAACTCTCAAAGACTATGGGGTCGATTCTTCGGGACTTAATTTTAAAACTATTAAAACAAATTTTAAAAACGAAAATTATCAAAAAGAAAATGAAAATGAAACAAGTATTAGTGAAACTCTAATGCTAGTTCACGCCAAACTTAGCAGAAGACCGAGAACTGCCCATTTAGATGATTTAGATATGTCTTTATCAATAGGGCAGAAGAAAAGTGAACCTTTGAACCTTACAATCCCACTTCTTTGGACTGGAGATAATGCTCCAACTTATTCCATTTTGGGAATTAATGAAAAATCACCAAATAATCTAAATTCGGCCAATCTGGCAATAATTGACTTAGATTCTACTGAAATAAATCGAAGGCTAGATATGAAAAGACCTACTGATTTAGCATTTGTAGTTGAATTATTCAGGCAAAGTACTGCTAAGAGAATACCAATAATGGTTCGATTAAAGGCAGGAGACGTTGAGAATGATTTGAGTATAATCGCAAAATCTGGTGCTGAAGGAGTAATACTAAAAGGCGGAGAAATGCCAATTGAGGCTGCAATAACTGCTGCAAGATCGCACAAAGGAAAAATGGTTGTATTAGCTTCTTGTAAAAAATTAGATTATAGATTTGCTGCAATGGCTATTGCTTTAGGTGCATCTGGTCTTTTCTTAGAAGGAAATTGTTCTAATTCAAAACTAAAGTTATTTGGTGCAGAACTTTCTCGAACTGTTGGCTCCTTAGGCGTTGGTAACATAAGTGACTTAGGAACTGAAAATCTACGAACAAATGACCAAAATACTGCGGCTATGACTGGCGTTCCAATAGCTGGTTATGATACTGTACTTCCTATGTGGCGCCATTAATTTTCAAACTTTCATTTGGGAAGAACGTAGGTAGGCCCAAGTAGAAACGGATGTCAATAAGGCTGAAACTGTCATTACTGTTTGATATGCTTCCCAACTTGTAGAAATGATGACGAAAGATACTATGATTAAACCACCAGCCCAGAACTTTGCTTTATCAGGATCGTCTGTAAAATAAGAATGATTCTTTCCTGACATAAATACCCAAATTGTAATGAAAACCATGGCCGATATAAGAATTGATGTTGTAAGAGCTCCGTTTGTATTATCAATATTAGTATCAGGACTTAGAATTGGAATTTTCATTCCTTGATAAATTACAAGGACTAAATACACAACTAGTGCCCCATATCCTACTCCAGCAACTAAGTAGAGCATACCTCTTTGTGAATCTTCATCCAGTGTACTGTCATCCCATATTTCTGAATTTGAAGAAGTAGATGAAGATTGAGAAACTCCTTCACGACGGATTTCTTCTGTATCCTCTTCCTCTTCTAATTCTTGCCCGGGTAAAGAATCATCGATATCCAAATCATCCATCACTCTTCCTCCTTCAATGGAACTATGTTATGGCCCTTAAAATCAAATTCAACTGAACGTCGAACCAAACCCTTCAAAGTTAAAGAAGTAACACCTAAATCTCTAGATACATCGTTAGCAAAGGTACCTTCAGAACCAATCAATTCAATAATCTTTGCTTCCAATTCCTTAAATTTCTTTTCAGGCATCAATACAACTGTGAGAAGTTCTTGTGTTTCATCAAAAGTTAAAGATGTCGAAATTTGGAAGGCATTGTAAAAAGTACGGTAACCCTTTTCGGGACGACCACTTTCATTATTAACTTCCCATCTTGATTCTACTAATTTGAATTTTTCAAAATAAGTAATTGCAGCATATGCCCCTTCACCATGTTTAGAAACTAAATCACTAATCATGGTCCAACCTTCAGCTAATGTAGTGAGTACATCACGTCTTTCTTTAGAATCAACTGCTCTAAAAAGTGCCACTAACTCGGCAGGGTCATTAATGAGTTTTACGCGTTTCATCTTTACTATAAATCCTTATGCAACATTCCCTATAAAATAACAGTATGCACCCTCTTTAAAGTTCTATTTCTCCCTCTAGACCACATTCTGAACATTGAATTGCTTGCATTCCTGAAACCTTTGGAACCTCCATTCTCGAAGAACATTCAGGGCATTCTATAGTCATAGTCTCTCTTACTACTTTTCGTTTTCGGACTCTACGCTCTTTTACAGGTGAAACTTCTGGAACTACTGAATTCATAAATTCTGAAGGAGAAACGGGTGGTGCTACAGATTTCGTAGGAAGCTCATAGTTTGAATAGTCCTCTTTTCTATTCATGTAAAATATAACAGCCCCAATAACTACAAATATCAACAAAACTCCAATTATGGTAACAGGACTAACAATCTCTGTTACTGATCCTAAATTATTATCAGATGATGAAGATTTGCCACCAGCCTTAGTGGTATCTTCAATTATACTTACAGTACATGTATCTCTAGCAACAAGACCGTCATCATCTGTTACTCTAACCACTACTAGATATGAAGCATCTGGAGGGGTATAATTGTATGAATAAGTAGCATAATCTAAACCTTTAAAATCAACGGAATCAATATCTCCTGTAGAACTATTGAAATCCCATTCATACAGGACTATGCGACCCCCTCCCTTGTCACTAGCTGTAGTTGTGAATAGTGAGGGATCACCACCAATTACAGCTTCTTCATCACATGTTACTGAAACTAATGGTGGAGAAAGAATTTGAATTGTTATTGTTAAAGATTGACTTGAAGCTCCAAAGGAATCTGTAACTATAAGGTAAATTTCTTTTTCGCCAATATCGGAATCTGAAGTAGATACACTAGAACCATTTTCTGAACTTTCATAGAAATTTTGACCATTAGCGAATAACAATGATTCTGTTGTCCAATTATATGTTAATGAATTATCATCAGGATCAAAGGCCTCCCCAAAAAGAATAATATTTTCACCAGCCACCACTGGATGAGGATTACCAGTATATTCTTCGAGTGTTTTTTCGAATATACCGTCACCATCCTCATCTGCGGTTATTTCAATACTTACGGAACTTAAAACAGGAACTCCATTAATCAATACATTAGCTGTAACATTAGATGACCAAAAACCAATGTTATTTACTGCTCTAAACGTTATTTCATGTGAACCACGAGACAAAGCAGATGTAGTAAATGTAGAATTTTCAGACAACAAACCATCTAGATTAGAAATCCACTGATAACCTACTACTTCTGTATTCTCAGATGCTTCAGAGACTGCTGAACCTACAAAATCAATAGGATTGCCTTCCTCTAAAATACAGTTTGTAACAGAAGGACAACTTGTAATTGAATCTATGTTTGCTTCAGGAAAATCACCAATTCCAATATTTCTCGTTACTAATTTACTCCAACGCCCTTCATTATCTTTTGCACTAAAAGAAATTGTATGATAACCCATACTTAAATTGGAAATAGTGAAATTTGAATCGGTTGATAAATTACCATCTATACTAGAATGCCACAAATATGCTACAATTGACCCATCGGCATCACTCCCAGAACCTGTCATAATAACTGGAGTATCTGGTAACGCAGTAGTTGGATTGATGTCATCAATTATTGCAATTGGGGCTTGATTGTCTAATTGGCCCTCATAATAGAGAGCTAAACCTGAACTTGTTCCTACAGCAATATTTTCGCCTCTGTATGACATTGAAACACTAGTCACTTCGCCAAATGCAGATGTCCTCCATAATTCTTCTCCAACAGTTACATTAGCTAAAACTATTTTTTTGTTAGTTGATCCGGCAACCAAATATTTTGCATCCCCATTAAAATCTAAATCTGTAATTATTCCACCTATATTTTTGTCCCATGCCATAAACTCAGTTGATAAATCAAGAACGGTAATCAATCCTTGATCCGTACCAAATGCATAATAATTTGAATTCGAACTACCTGAAACAGAAGTTATCTCATCCATCTGACCATATTCTAGTACGGGATCTTCACCCTCTGATTCATAAACATACACTTTACCATTTTCCGAGCCTATAATCAAATAATTACTATCTCCTGAAAAATCAATATCTGTTATTTTACCATCTAAAGTCCCTGAATGATACCAAACTGATGACTCTGATGACGTTTCATAAACATAAACATTACCGTCTTCAGTACCTGCTGCAATATATTGATGATTTGGAGAGATTGCTACAGTAGTCATAGTATCACTTGCATGATTATCTACCCAAATCTGCTCTTCAGAATTTGTACTAAAGTAATATACATTACGAAAATCTACAACTGCAACATGAGTCCCATTTGGATTCATATCTACGTCATTAACACTCAAAAAGAAATTTGTTTTTTCCCAATTCTTAGAACCTTCTTCCCAAAGAGTCACTGTTGTATCGGTTTCCTCCCCTGTTACTACAAATCGACCGTCTGAAGACATATCCATTGAAGAAATTCCCTGACCTACAGTTTTTGAATTATAAGGAGTTGAAGTGTGATTTCTCCAAAGGGAAACTGTCTTAGCATAAGTTGCAGAAATATTTACTGAATCATCTGATATTTCTACATTTGAAACACCATTGACCTGGTAATACTGCCAAAGCGGTTCTTTTTCAGCTGTAACATTCGTAAATGTGAATGCAAATGCAACTAACAATAGAACTGCTAAACTTATTTTCCTCATTCGATAATTTTCCTGAAAGGTATGTTTCCGTAATAATAGGGGGATTATTACAGTGCGCCTAACCTCTCATTAAATTATAACGACCTCTTAATTCTAAAACTTTAAGAGCTTCAAGAACTGGATTTGCATCTTTCCAATTTGAATAAACTTCGAGAAATATATCTCTGCCATTAATCTCCGAATGATGGGAATCTAATGATTCCAGAAATACACGAAGGTCAGATGCCCGATCCTCGTCATCATCTGAAATACTAGATAGACCAAAATCAATAGCATAAATTCGATCCGTTACTAGAAAATTACTCGTTGTAGGATCTCCATGAACAATTTTAAGCGAATGAATTGTGGATAATATTTCCGCTGTTTTAACTAAATAATCTTCAAATTCACTTTTACGCAATGCTCTTTCAAGTGTTAAACCATCAATAAATTCCATAAGTATGCTGTTATCCGAAAGATTAACGCTGTAGATAGCTGGGACTGAAATACCCTGAGAAAGCAATCTTTCCATGATACGTGATTCGCTTCTTAATCTTTCTACAACTAATTTCTTCTCAAGAGATGGATGACGATAACCTCTTCTATTTCTCTTCTTAGAGACTACTGTTTTACCATTCCACTCTATTGTCTCAACTATAGCTTCAGCTCCTCTAAATTTCATCTCCAAGTAACCTCCACCATGTCAGTTCTATATTTTTGATTGACGACATTATCTTTGTCTGTAATCTCATAATCTGCATTCATCATCTGATATCCTAACCATGCAATCATAACTCCATTATCAACACAAAGTGCTCTTTCAGGTACAAAACACTTGACACCACGTTCTTTGGCCATAATCATAGCCATTTCCCTAAGTCTAGAATTACATGCTACTCCACCTCCAAGAACTAATTCTGTTTTTCCTGTATGCGCTAACGCGCGCTCAGAAACTTCGCATGACATTGCGAAAGCTGTTTCTTGAACTGAATAAGCAACTTTAGGAAGGGAATATCCTGAATCTACTTTTTGTTTTGCAGCAGTCATTAATCCTGAAAACGCCAAATCCATTCCTTTGACTGAATAAGGTAAATCAATTAACTCATCGCCTTCTGCAATCTTCTCAAGTTTAGGACCTCCTGGAAAACCCATGCCTGCTTCTCTAGCAAACTTGTCTAATCCATTACCTATTCCGATATCAATAGTTTCTCCAAATACTCTGTAACGACCTGCTGCATAGGCTATTACCTGTGTATTAGCGCCTGAAAGGTAAAGTAATACTGGATCCTTTGCGCCTTCAAGAAGACCTATTTCTAAATGTGCAACACAATGATTTACACCTAATAATGGAATATCATTGGAATAAGCAAAAGCTCTAGCCGCAGTAGCTCCAGTCCTGAGGCAAGGACCTAATCCTGGCCCTCTAGCATAGGACACAAGTGAAATATCATCTGAAGAAATATTTGCTTCCTCAAAAGCTTTTTTGAATAATTTTGGTAAATTTTCGGAATGGTGATTTGCAGCTTCTCGAGGGTGTATTCCTGCCCCTTTCTCAGGAATATAAACCGATCTTTGATTAGAAAGAATTTCCCCCTCTGAAGTTATTATTCCTACACCTGCAGTATGTGCTGTTGACTCAATGCCTAAAATTATTGAATTCAATTTTCCTTCGCATCATCCGTTTCTTGAGAGATTGCCATATCTCTCTCAAACTGGATATCATCAAAGCTTTTTTCATCCTCTTCAACATCTTTATTGGACGATTTAGAATCTACAACTTCTGATTCATCTTCCATTCCTGTGTAAATAATATAACTACACAAACTCATCAATACAAAAATCGCTAATAATGCAGCCCATGAACCCTCGGATTTAATGAAACTATGACTACCTTCGACGTCTAAAAATCTATTCAATGTAATTTTGTAATCTTCTGTTGAATTACTACTAAAATCTACAATTACCACTTCTACCGTCAAAGATAATGGGCCTTCCATAAATGCTCTCCAAGTTACATTAGCAGTCTTGCTAGTGTTAGAAGGAAGTGATATACTCGTTTGTGCATAACCCGATTTTGCATTAATTAACAAATTTAAATTTAAATTATTGAAATTTATATCTGTTGGATTGGCTATTGAAACGCTAAAATTTACTTCAGAAAACTTCGGTGCCTTTTCACACGGACCTATGCAATCACTACCAATATACGGATTTCCATTAACAAAAATAATTCCAGACTCAAAAGCAATTTGAGTATGATTTAGATTAAAAACTTCAACAATATCTAAATTATCATCAATGTAACCCTCCCATGATCTCTCAATATACCCAAATCCAAAATTTAAGTAGAATGTGAAACGTGTCTGATGAGTTATAATTTGACCAGAATTATCAATTTCATATTGCTTTGCCCAATTCCAAGAACCAACCATTCTTTCACCATCCCATTGCCTAGACTCAAAACCTATGATTGGTAAACCAGTAGAGTCATCAAATGCTGAAAAAGTAACCCACCACTCTTGTGTCATACGAGTACTACAATTGTGATAATATATTGATTCCAAATCTAGTTCTTTTCCAATTGATCTCAAACCTAAAGTATAATTTCGTATGTTTACGCCTGAAGCGGTTAGATTAGTATCCTCTGAGAAAATTCCATAATTAACCATACTAAAGCCATCAAGCGCCAAACCTGTAATTTCTGCATTACCTCCAACTAACCAGATCATACCATAATAAATTGTTGAATCGTAGACAGTCAAATTACCTGCATCTGAAACCAAAGTATACGGAAAAATTAATGTTTCATTACCATTTCCTAACTCATATCCCATTGTACTAATTGTAGTGTTAATTATGTCTAATTGACCGCCTGGATTAATTCGAATTTCTGAAGTCGTCCAATCTAATGTCCTGTTAACATTCAAATTAGAATCCTTTATCACTAAATGGCCATCAATCAAGATATCGCCATATAACCAAATTTGATCATTATCAAAGACTAATGTCTGATCTTTCTCAACGGTCAAATTTACATGATGATATTCATCGGCTTCTGCGTTAAATGTAATAAATATAATCGTAAAAACGAAAATAGCGCTTACTATATTCAAAACACGCATGATATTCTAAAAGAATGGCCATATAAATACAATCTATGGCCTTCTTTAGTGTGAAATTAGTTTTAAAGGGAGCTTTATTGGCGTAACAATGAGGCGCCTTTTAGGACTAATCATAATGTTCGCTTTGCTTTCACAACCCTTAGCTAAAAGTGAAATTGATAACTACGTAAGTCATCCTGGAAATATACCTGATTTTCACCATTTTAGTACTCCTCAATTAGAACCTGGAGAAAAAGGTAATTTTGCTTTAGACATACATAACAGATATGCATATTCATTACAAAAGGTAGTTGTTAATGCAGAAATATATCATAGAGCTGATATTGACGAAGCTGAAGAACTAAGTAATATACCAGCCAATGAAAGACCATATATTACTGAAAAATGTTGGAATTTAGTTTCCAATGGGAATAAAACTTGTGGAAATAGTGCTGATACTGACTTTGTTACTTTCAATTTAGGTACAATGGAATCAAATTCTACAATCTCACTTAATTTTAAAATTGTTTCAGATGATAATACCAAAGAAGGCACATACTTTGTACGTTTTACTATGGATTTTGATTATAATGATACTTCAAGGGTTATGAAATCTAGAGGTCACTGGAGTATGGAACAATGGGAAGAAGCAACTACAAATGTAACTGAAGGCGCACCAGGAAACATAAATTTAGAAGTATTGGAAGTAGATGGAATAATACCTGATTCATCATTTGGAGTAAAGAAACCAATTCCAAAATGGCCATTATATCTTCTTATCACTCTAACTATTATATTTGCAAGTCTTTCTGTAATATTTTACCTTGAAGAAGAAGGAAATTATCCTGAATTAAATAAATGGCTTCAAAAGCAAAGGGGCAAACTTAATGAGCTTAGGTTGCGCCTTAAGTACCGAAAAAGCAGCTAAAGAAGCGTAATCCAAATCTCCTGTCTTCTCTATCGCTTCTTTAACTTTTGGTTCTCCCAATATACCTATTATTTCAGACAATTGCCCATCATTCAGACTCAGAAAAGCCTTTCTTAGATGTGATCCTTTTGACAATTCTCCACCAATTCTTTGATTTATAAGATCCTGGTATGGACTTAGAGTCTTAGAATCTAAATTCCCCTCCTGAAAAGCTTTGTCTGCAACTTCAAAAGCTGCATCTGCTGAAATTAAACCTGAATATATCCCGCCACCTGAAGTAGGTTTAGCCATTCCTGCTGCATCCCCTGTCAAAAGTACATTATCTCCATAACTTGGATTTCTTGTACCAAATGGAATAAGGCCACTTACTCGATTTATTATCTTAGCCCCTCCAAGTAACTTTGAAGGTGCTCCTTTATGGAAATAATCTCTAAAGAAATTCTTTGGCCTGTTAGGTAAAACAGTTGCCATACCTATCCTCCCTTCATTAGGACCAGTAGGTATTCCCCATCCAAAAAACCGAGGCGCTAACTCTGAACCTACAAAAAGATCAACATGATTATCCTTGCCTTGATATCCTTCAACATCAGCTCCAAAAGCAGCTAAAACTTCCCTTTTGGTACTAAGTCCTGCATCACGAGCAACTCTAGAAGCTGGACCATCTGAACCAATTAATAATTTGGTTTCAATCTCAAGTTTACCACTTTTACTTTGTATTTTAGCTATAATTCCATTCTTTGATTTTCTATGTCCTAAATATCGATGACCTGTCTTTACCTCAGCCCCTGCCTCTATAGCCTTGTTAGCAATAGATCTATCTAAATCTGGCCTATCAATTACCAATGCCTTAGTTTCAGATGCCTGGAAATCAAGGAATGAATCATTGGGACCCCATAAACGAGCTCCATTCATCTCTTGTAAAACTGGGCGCTTATAGCCTAAATATTCAAAAGTTCGAGGTGTGATCAGTCCGGCACATTGACAAGGTTCACCTAGTATATCATCTTCTTCTACAACTGTTGTAGAATAGCCTTCCTTGGCTAAATTCCAAGCTACCCTAGAACCACTAGGTCCTGCCCCTATGACTAACGCATCAAGCATGTTAATTTGCTATTATTCGAGGGGGACTAAATCTATTTGGCATGCATCTGTCAGACCTGCATCAGCCAATGATAAATTGACATCCACTGGAGCTCCATTTAGCATAACTGCAAAATTTGCATGTGGTAATTGGAATTTCTCGATACAATTCTGAAGTAACTTGCTAACGGGCATGTTTGAAGGTACTTTGACATTTGCTTTCTTACCGTCTACTGTGGATACAATTAATACTCCAATTTTCGGAGGTGCTGCCGTAGCTTCTAGGCCATCATCATCATCAGACTCTTCATCATCTGAAGGGCGTGATCTAGAAGAACTACCGCCACGTCTTCTCCTCATTATTGGAACTGCTACCATTGCAAGAATAAGACCCATTCCAATTAATGCAGGATAAAGAAGAGGTACACCCTTAATTAATTCTCTTTCTGTTAAGTAATTAATTGCTTCAATCTCTCCTAAAACTGCAGGCAATACTAATGGAATTGTATCTACGAATTCATCATTATCTGTTCCACTACCTTGATTGGAAGAATCACAAGTGTTACATTGTTTTATTTCGAAACTACCTGTTCCTGCTTCAATAGTCCACGTCAAAGTAAGCTCATCCTTGTTATCCTCATCAGGGACCTTCCAAGTGAATTTTACCTCTGTTGTATCTGCTTGATTAATGGATTCACCTACTGAACCAATTAATTCATCACCAGTTCCATCCTCGAATTTAACTGTCAATGGTTTAGAACTAATTTGCCAATCTGCGTTACCAATATTCTCTATAGTAATTGTAATCTCAACATTTTCACCAACTTCTGGATTACGTGGATCCATCGCTACCTTTTTAATTCTGAAATCTGGAAGAATTTCGAATTTTACTTCAATATCACTCATTTCGAATACGCCTGAACGTGGATATTCATTGTCTGTATAACGTCCTAATTCATCAAACATACGATCCGTTTCAACTGAATAACCATCTCCTTCAGACTCACATTCAAATTCTTGTATGTTGTAATCATCACAAACGGGGTTAACTTCAGCTCTGAAAGTACTCCACTCTTCTTCAACTGCCTTCCAACGGAATCTAACATCGGTTGTTTCACCTGCATCAACATCGAATTCTACATGATCCTTGTTTGTACGATCTTTTAGAATTTCATTGTCTTCACTACTGTCTGCAGTAATATACAAACGTGCACCTTTCACATCTGCAGCTCCCTTGTTACTAACTGTTACTGTAAAAGTTACAATATCATCAATATT
>DASCSW010000011.1:0-18124 GCA_034399455.1 Candidatus Poseidoniia archaeon | reverse complement strand
TACTACTACAGGTGCAGCTTCTGCTTCTTGGGACATTAAAGAAGCTGTTTTAGCTGAAGGAAATAAATCAATACGTTGACCTGGCAACTTTAATGACTGAGTGGCTGGAGTCATTTCTGAACGCAACCTAAGAACTGTATCTTTGTCAATTTGAACATATGAATCTGAATAATCTCCACCGCCTACAGACAAAGGATACGTAACAAAATCTCTACGCCTTCTAGCTGCTCTAATTGGTCTTGGTGGAAGCTTGACCTGAGGTGTAGGTGTTTGTTCCGGAATTTCAGTTAAACCCAAAGTGGAAGGTAATGCTGTATAAAACTGAGGTTCGGACTCACTCTTTTTAGATTTCTTTGAAGAACGGCGTCTACGTTTACGAGGTTTAGGATTACTGGCAAACATAAGATAGAACATCACGGCCAAAACCATCATGCAAATTGCAATTGCAATTCCTTCAGGTAAACCTAAAGGAACTAAAAATATAACTAAAGTAATCAAAACGACAGCGCCTATCGATTGCATCATGAATTGATTCTGAGAAGAACCTCTTCTTGACCTAGGCCCTTTACGAGGCCGGCGCTTTCTGCTCTTTTTTTGACCATTAGCCATGGCTATCTCTAAATTAGCACAGTAGATAGCGTATAAGCATTTACCTAAGCGGAAGTCTTTTTGTAATGATGTCTTACGCAATTAAAATGATTGAAGTTAAATTCGGCAATGAAGTTCATAATTTTCCAGAAGGAATTGGTGCAGGTGATGTGATTAAAGAGATATCTGGGAAAAAATCCGGTGCAATTGCTGTTTTAGTCAATAATGAGGAAAAAGATTTATCGCATAATCTGAGGCAGAATTGTGAAATTAGCATTATAAAAGATGATTCTGATGAGGGTTTGTACATAATGAGGCACTCATGTGCCCACCTACTGGCTCAGGCTGTGACAGAAATATTCCCTGATGCTAAACCAACAATAGGACCTCCAATAGAACATGGATTTTATTATGATTTTTATATGGACCCAATCAATGAAGAAGATTTAAGAAAAATTGAAAAACTAATGAAAAAATATGTTAAAAAAAATATTAAAATTGAAAGAGAAGAATATGATAACAAAGAATTAAGGAAAATGTTTTCAGAAAACCAGTTTAAAATGGAAATAATGGATGATAAAATAGGCCATGATGTTGGATCTTCAGCATATCGCCAAGGTAATTTTGTTGATTTGTGCCGAGGACCACATGTAGAAAATACTGCAAAATTGAGATGGTTTAAACTAACTAGTACCAGTCAGGCATATTGGAGAGCTGATGCGAAAAAAGAACCTTTAGTTCGAATATATGGGATGTGTTATGCTACGAAAGATGCATTAAAAGAAAGAGAAAGACAATTAGCTGAAGCTAAAAAACGCGATCATAAGAAAATAGGTAAAGAAATGAATCTTTATATGATTAATGAATTAATCGGAAAAGGCTTACCTGTGTGGCTGCCAAATGGTGAAATATTAAAAACTGAAATTGAGAAATTTGCAATTGAGACAGAAAATAAGTATGGGTATGAAAGAGTCACTACACCTGTCCTTGGCAAACAAGAACTGTTTGAAACGAGCGGACATCTACCACATTATGCAGAATCAATGTATCCTCCAATGGAAATGGATGATGGAACATACTATCTCAAGGCAATGAATTGCCCTATGCATCACCTCATTTACCGGAATACAAAGAGGTCATATCGAGAATTGCCTGTAAGAATTGCAGAATACGGAACCGTCTACAGAAATGAATTATCTGGTACACTTGCCGGATTATTAAGAGTGAGAATGTTATCTATGAATGATGCTCATATTTATTGTACTTTAGATCAAATAGCTCAAGAATTTGCACATAATATCAAGATGGTTCAAGAATATTATTCAGCATTTGGATTTGATGATTACCATTTCAGACTGTCTTTATGGGACTCTGAAAATAGTGACAAATATATTGACCAACCTGATAATTGGGAAACTACACAAAATCATTTACGCAAGATCTTAGACGATTTAGAAGTAAACTATGTAGAAAGTGTGGGTGAAGCTGCATTCTACGGACCCAAAGTCGATATCCAATTCACTACACTCTTGGGAAGAGAAGAATCAATGTCTACAATACAACTAGATTTTGCAGCCAAAGACAGATTTAATCTAACCTTCATGGATGAAACTGGAACTGAAAATAATGAAGTCTTCGTTATACACAGAGCACCTCTATCAACGCATGAACGATTTGTTGCATTTTTAACTGAAAATTGGGCCGGAAACTTCCCTACTTGGCTTTCACCTATTCAAGTACAAATTATTACTATATCTGAAAAACACAATGAATATGCAAGAAAAGTAGAAAAAAAATTATCAGATTCAAAAATAAGAGTAAAAGGAGATTATTCAGATAACACTATTGGAAAGAAAATACGAATGCATCGGAAAATTAGACCAGCCTATATGGTCATTATTGGTGACAATGAAATTGAAAATAATACAGTATCCATAAGAGCACGCAGTGGTGAACAGAAAAATAACATCACTGTAAAAGAATTTGTTTCTAAAATAAAGAAAGAAAATAAAACAAGAAATAAAGAATTAGAATTAGTATAACTTAGCCATTATGGCGCAGAGGGAGGGATTTGAACCCCCGAGGGAATATTCCCACCGGCTTTCAAGGCCGGCGCTATACCAGGCTAAGCGACCTCTGCCTTAAAAATATAATAAGACCCAAGCTAAAAGCTTGGGCTTAATTTACAAGATTTCTTTATATGAATCTTATTTGCGACCGCGAGCCATTGGAGATCTAGCTACATTGCCACCTTTGTCTATATAGTATAGATAATCTGCTTCTCGGGTAACATTTGCCTTTTCAACCATTTCTGGACCGCCACCAGTCTTCTTACCGCCGCGAGCCATTTTGGTACGCCATACATTTCCATCTTTACCTAAATAATATAGATAGCCTTTCTCTTTTGGTACATTAGTTTCTGCCATTACTTCTGCCATAGGTTTACACCAGATATACACTAAGTGGACAGTATATATACTTAACCATTCTATCGACGACAAAACTGTAACGGAAACAATAGTTAAACTTATAACGTACTCCGGGAAGTCTATTACATGGACATGAGTACTCATAATCTAGACATAATGGCCTTTTTTGTGTCTATGCTAATTGTAGGAATTGGTGTTGCTTTGCTTGCTACGGGGATTTTCACATCGTATTTTGGTGCCGGGAAGTCTCAGAAAATAGGATTTGTTTTATTGTTTTTCGGAGCTGTTACTTTAACCTTAATTATCGATATGGCTTTTGGAACAATAGGCGTCATGCCAGATGATGTATTTTTAAGACCGGCATTCGAAGATGCATTAGTTTCTGGAGTTTCAGCACTCAGTGGAATGGTAATAGGAATGTTTGTAATCTTGTTTGTTCTAATGAAAGTAGACACTGTTGAAGATTTAGAAGATTTAGATTTAGAAGATCTTGAAGACTTGGATTTAGATGAAGAACTAAAGAAATTGGAAGAAGAATTGAAGCAGGACGATGATGGTGAAGAAGCTGAAAATGACGACGGAAATTCGGAGGAAAAAGAATGAATACTGAACTTATAATCTCAATGGGGCTTGTTGGCGTTATGCTTTCAATGTTGGGCATGGGATTGCTCATAGCCTACTATGGAAGTAGTAAAACTAGAAACGTAGGCTTTGCATTTCTAATAGTAGGTGCTGGTTTGGCTTACTACTTGGCTGAAATAGGAATGGATGCTTATCCTAATCAATCATTTATGAATGGCATGCTTGCCTTTGTTGGTGGAATGATTGGTGGAATAATAGGAATTATTGTATTCCTTATTGCCATAATTAAATCATAAACTGTAAAATTTAGTGTAGCATTAGTCTAAAATAGAATAACGATTCGTGATACTTGTGAGCTCAGAAGATGAGCTGTGGAAATCAGGTAAATCTGATGACAATACAGCTAAAGAGACTGTAGATGAAGAGAATACCTTAGATTTATCATCTCCATCTCCTGAAAAAGGAGATGACTTGAATTTGAGTCCTCTAGCAATATCTGAGGATGAAGAAAAAACAGATGAGAACAATTGGCACAAGGAGATTAGAGAACCTGGAAGAGAAGAGGGTATTAGCATAAAGACTATAGGAGCTATTGGTTCAGTAACCATACTTCTACTTACAGGATTATTGTACATCTTATTAGCTCAACAAAATATTGAAATAATTGTACCTAATGAAAAATATGAAGAAGAAATTATTTATGATATTAATGGCTCAATAAATTTTGATAGCACTTTAGACATTCCACTTCCTATAGGTTTCATAGACAATGATATTGTCATTAACGAATTAGATATTACTTTTTCAGGGAAATTACAGGCAGGTATTAGTGGTACTGTAGAAATGATTACGGATGGTTATGGAAATGATCGTAGTGTATTTGAAAAATATTTAATTCAAGACCTTGAAGATATTGATGGAACTATTACACGTGAAGGAGAAAATCCAGCTAGTCTAGAAAATGCTGAGATTCTTACTTCTCAGAGTCAATTCATAGATCCAACCTCACTTGAAATTGTTAAAACATATATTGACTCAAACGCTTCCTACTCTGATACCTTAACAGGCAGCACCTGGTATTGGCAAGGAGCTACTGATTGGGTTCCAAGAGAAAGTGAAACTGGAATTTTACCCCATGGAGACTCATACATTGGTAAAAAATTAGTTGAAGGAAGTAAAGGAACTGTGCTGGAAGGAGGAATTGAATTTAATTGGAAAGTATTCAATGGAGGGAAAATTAATGGGAAACAAACTGTACTTCTAAAAATAAGCACATCATATGTTTCTGATTCTATATTAGGTTATCAATATCAATACCATTATGAATTTGATTTTTATCTTTCTGAAGAAAATAGTATGCCTTTGAAATTCTGGATGAAAGTAAATTCAGATGCTAGTTCTCCAAGCGGGAAATTATATTCTATTAATTTAGAATATACTGGAAAGGCAATTCCAGACGGGATTGTTGGAGGATATTTAGAGGTACAAACAACTCCAACCGATTACGTAAAAAATGAAAAGACTGGAGAATTTAGTCAATGGGTAAATGGAGCTCCAGCATTCGGAAATGGAAGCTGTGGATTGGATTCAACATTTACCTTACAATCAGGAATTCAGGCTGGTGAAGATGAGATTTCTGGTTTTAATAGCTATATAAGAGATCAGGATTCTAAAAATAAACCTGCATTTCTAACTGAGGCAAATTATACCGAGAAAGGAAATGGCAAATGGAACTTTACCATGGCACATTACAACGAACAAGTAGAAAACATTGATGCATGGATACTTGGCTATAATAGAACTGCAATCGCTGGTGAAGAAATTACAGTAGATAATCCGATAATGTCTATGGATGATATACCTGAACCTTTAACAGTATGTTCTGCAGAAGAAATAATGACGGAGTTTAAAGAAATTGAAGATTGGACTGTTAATGACAAAACAAAAAATGTGGACTATGAAAAAGTTAAACTTATAGTGGGACAAAATTTAGTTTCAAAACAAAGTTTATCCTCTCCAACATCTATTATAAATTTTGGAAATTTGAACTTAGTAAACATTGTATCTGACTTAAGTGAAGGGAATCTTAATCCTAATGATTATTCAAATAATATAGACGTCGATACTGCTGGAAGTTATGCTTACTTCTTAGAGAAAAAAGGAATAGATAATACCCCAAATGAAAATAAATATCAAAAATTAGCAGGTGTAGATGCTAAAGATGGATTAGTTTTATTCAATTTAGAGTCCATAAACTCAAACTAATTATCCAATATAATTAAAGTCAGGACGTTCTTCTTTCTCATTAGACTCAACATCTTTTAATTGATTTGTAATTGAATCAACTTGTTTAGCCCTTTCTTCTAATTCTGAAATATCTATCTTCACACCTAATAATTTTTGTAAAGATTTCAAAACGACACTTGCCGATTTTGGATCTACCATATATCCACTCGTTTCACCCATTAAACAACCGCCTTGTATCCCTTTAAGTTTACCAAGGCCAAGTAGAAGACCGGATGCACCTACTATTCCTGCACCAGGTTCACCATCTATAAATTCAACTCCTGCTTTCTTAAAAGAAGCTACTATTTCATTTGATGTCGCAGCCCCTAGAACTCTAGGTTCTGGAACTAATTTACCAAGACCATAGCCACCTAAAGTATAGATTGTTGTAACTCCCATCTCTTTTACTAAATCTATAAGTTTTTGGCAAAGATCATACTGGCCTGACGAGTCCATACCTTGATATTCACCAACCAAGAAAAGTAAATCTCTTTCTTTACCTTTACCATTGTAATAATATAATTCATTATTAACCAAATTAACGATACCCTCTTCATCAATTAACACTTGAGGGGGAAAATGTGAAGAATAAATTTCCATACATTTCTTTGCCTTTAACTCTTCTATTAAATGCGTAGCTGCTAATTTTCCAACATTTCCTACACCGGGAAGGCCTTCAAGCAAAATTGCATCTTTTAAAATTACATCTTCTGTTCTTATAATTTCATTAAAGACCATTAATTACCTCTAAGCATTCGCCTATACTTTCCATATTTATCTTGAGGAGAAAAACGAGGAGGTAAAGGATTTGATGTTGATAATGAACAACTATTGCAAATTTTTGATAAGGTATAACATTTACAATCCCTACATTGAAAAATTAAAGTACGCATCATGACCTCTCAAATGTTCCATTACCGCCTTCTGTTTTGATGATTTTGAGAACACTATCCACTGCAAGCTTCAATTCCTCCTCTGCCTGCTTATAATTAGGTGCTTTAACTGAAATACGATAAGATGGTGAGCCATTAGATGCTATTTTTAGCGTCGTATCTTCATTAACTGCTGAAGGTTGCATCAATGCTTTCTTAATCTTTTCAACACCTTTTGAATCATATGAAAATAACTCGAATTTACCGCCTATTGAAACATAAGGTGGTGTAACATTAGCTATAGCTATGTCAATGAAATTCTCTACCCATTTACCTTTCCACTCCTCTTTAAATGCTACTTCATCCACCACTGAAGCCTCAAAACCAGCATAAAGACTTCCATATAATTTAGTCATATCTTCTTTTATCTTAGAAACCAAATCTTCAATCTAATCTTTTGTTCTTAGCAACAAGCTCAAGCAATTTAGAAGCTCGTTGCTCATTTTTCCAATCTCTGATTTTTTCTTGCTTCCGGTGACCTGATACTTGACGGACAGATGCATCGCTAACCTTGCTGCCCTCTTTAACTTTAGTAATCTTGGCCACGACCATTTGACCTTCACGAATGAAATCACGAATGTATTTTACCCACCCTGATGCAACTTCAGAAATATGTACGAAAGCTTTGCGTTCAGAAAACTCAATTAAATTTAATGTTGCTCCAAAATCCTTAACTTCAATAACGCGCCCTATTACGTATTCACCTTCTTCTGGAACGTCCTCAGGACTCACTCAAGTTCCTCCAGGATTTCTCCTAGAATTTTGGCTTTACCTCCGGTTGGTAAAGCTATTGTGGAACCTGTAACGGGATCCTTAATAATTGTATCACATTTATCAAAAATAACGACCGTATAATCGCTATCAGGACTCTTTACTTTCAAAAATTTACTTTTGGTATCTTGCATTATCACTCCGTTAACTCAAATTTCTTAGCTCTAAAATTCTTTTTGTGATGTGCTTTACCAGTTTCTGTACATCTATATCTTAGATAAACTCTCTTGGTAGGTTTTTCACGACCTTCTGGTTTTGGTCTTGGAAATCCTCCATAACCTGATGTGACTCTTCTAAATAATCTCTGCCCACGTGCCAACTCTGAAGCTCTCTTCTTTTTTACAACTTCAAGCTCATGAATTGTATGCTTCTTGGCAAATGGACTGTACATCTTGATTCTTCGTGGGAGTTTCATGATATAATCATCCTCAGGACACCGCCCGACTCAACGGGTTTAATAAAGCTAATCCGCAAAATCTTAAGTTAAATTCTTTAATTCTTTATGTTTCATGAAGAACATAGCTTGTATTATGGCTAATGGTAACTTAAACACAAAATTACGCGTCGCCTTGCCTTCATATTCACCTCTAGTTAATTCTGCAAGCATACCAAACAAGGCTGGTGTTCGTCCAAGAGCAAAACCAATTCTCATGAATATTGAACGATAAATTCTATGTTTTGTAGTAGATGCCCTATACATATCCCTACTATAATGAGATCTCCAATATTTTTCAAATAAAGTTGGATCTCCCTTGGATATTGCTTTAGCTGCCAAACGACCTCCTAAGGCTGAATGATTTAATCCTTCACCATGTATAGGATTTACATGTCCTGCTGCATCTCCGCAAAGAACCCAATTAGATCCTGAGACTGGTTCATCAAATAATTTAGGATCATTGTAAGAAGGAATAGCTGAACCAAATTGTTTGCAATCTACAATTTCTCCACTATCTGCTAATTTCCATTTACCATTCTCTACAAATTCGCCAGGCCATCTTTCTTCCATTAATTTGTGGAGGGCATCCTTCATACCTGGGGTACCTGCATTGTAACAATATCCTATGTTGTAATGATCGCTTTTGGGGAAAATCCAAAGATATCCTTCTTTACCAGGTAAAGCTCCAAGTATAAATTCAACATCATTTTCATTTGGTTTAATCGAAAGATAATAACCGGCTGCTGCAAACAAATGTTCACGTGGAATCTTATCCATAAAATGACGGCGTGTAAATCCATTTACGCCATCTGCTCCAATAATGTATTTTGCTTTATATTTGCCATTTATAATCCAAATATCTGATTTAAGTTCTAAAGATTTGACTCGTTCAACTATGTGGCCTGCTCCTGCTTCTTTGGCCCTATTATATAGATAAAAATCCCAGTCATCTCTTCGAATTAATTTACCCTTATTGACTGGAACCTTAAGTTTCTTGGTTTTGTATGTAAAAGAAATAGACGACATATGACATTCTATAGCACTATCTGGAGCATCCATCCATTCTATCCCTTTAACTGGAAGACCTCCGCCACAAGCCTTACGCCTAGGATGTGCATGGTCAAATAATAGTACCGAAAGGCCCCGTTCTGAGGCTTCTCTAGCTGCTGAAGAGCCTGCGGGACCTCCGCCGACTACTGCAACGTCTACAATTTCCACATTTAGTTACTACAAAGACTCTAAATTAAAGCATTCATGATTCTAACTGTAACTTAGAATAAGACAACAAACATTTGTCACCATTTATTTCTTTGATCACACAACCCTGCAAAATTAATTCTTTATTTCCTATTCTAGAAACAACGTAAATAACTCGAGGTTCTTCAAAATCCAATAGAGTATAAAGTGGATCTTCAGGCCCTACTAATTCTAACTTTGCTGAACCATTAGTCAATATCTTAAAAAAACGAAAATCAAAGCCTCGACCTTCAATAAAAAGGCGGTGTTTGAAACCATCAAAATGAAAGTCTTTGTCATTATCATTAACACTTAGAAGACTCATATAGTTTTTATCAATTTGACTTAGTTTATAGTATTTGTTATTCCCAGGTTGCAGAATTTAATTCTATGAAGGCAGGACCCCACTTGAAAATAGACATCACCTTTTCTGCTTGTTTTGTTTTCCCACATAGCATCAGTGCACTTGCAATAGCTTCAGCAGTACTTAATTTTCCAATTTTGCCTGAATTGACAGGGTTTGCAGGCACAATATTTGGTAATCTACGAGGCTCTAAACCCATTAACCTTAACTTAGAAAACGTATTTTTAGCCATTTTCCAAGAACAATCTACACCTACAATACCTCCTACTTCAGCCAAAATAGAATCATTATGAGTCAACACCTTATCTGAAAAAGGATCCAAAACTATACCTCTTGGTGGCAAAGTTTTGAACGATTTATAATTTGAAGAAAAACCAAAACGTTCTAACCTTCTAGCCGTGCATTTCTTTGGATCGTCTTGATCAAAGCAAAGTATTCTAATTTCAAATGACATGTAAAGAAAAATCCACTGGAGGTGCCGCCATCGTCAATCCACTTAAGCTTATTAAATCTGCAAAGGGAGCATAATCCTTTATATTTTTTGAATTAACTCCACCAGATATTTCAACCTCAACTGAAGATATTTTTCTTAATTCCTTAGTTGTTTTTTTGGCTAATTCTGGTGTAAAATTATCAAGCATTACTCTATCAACATTAGCTTTAGCTGCTTCTATCGCTTGTTCAGGCGTATCGGCCTCCAATTCAATCATTAATTCAGGATACTTTTCTCTAGATTTTTCAATTGCTTTGGAAATATTATTAAATAATTTCAAATGATTATCCTTTATCAATATAGCGTCATCTAATCTAAAACGGTGTGTTTGGCCTCCGCCATGAAATACTGCTTCTTTTTCAAAAACTCTCATACCTGGGATTGTTTTCCT
This sequence comes from Candidatus Poseidoniia archaeon, assembly GCA_034399455.1. Lineage (GTDB taxonomy): Archaea > Thermoplasmatota > Poseidoniia > MGIII > CG-Epi1 > CG-Epi1. The sequence continues at coordinate 7,616 of DASCSW010000011.1, read as the reverse complement.
AGTGGCTAGAATCTCAACACTGGGATTAACAGACTTTGCGATATTAACAATATCTGATGTAAATGTAGCGATTCCACTTAAATGGCAAAGAATGTTGAGTAGTAACCTTTCTACCTTAAGAATATCATGAGAATTTCCATTTAAATGAAATACTGTAGTTCTAGACTTAATTGAATCGCCATCATTCAATGTAGTTCTGTAATCTACATCTACTAAATCTAATAGTTCCATACAAACTTTCAAACCCGACAATATACCAGGTCCTCCTGTTACTTTAGCTTCACAAAGTAAATTATCAACAACGGAATTGCTGGTTGCATCACCGCTACCCAAATCTTCTTCTAACCAAACTTCAAGAATATCCTTCATGACTAAGAGTATAGACTGCGAGTTGTGGAATAAAGATTAACCCTACTAACCTTTTCTACGATTTAACACCACAAAGGTGAATGCTAAAACTGAAGCTAAGATACCAAACCCAGGACTATCATCCTCTTCTTCAACGACCTCTTCGACAACTTCTTCACCTTCTGTTTCTTTTACATCAATTTCAGCCGTCATGTCAGGGCTAATCCATTCAGAACCATCTGATGACGTTACAACTACTTGGAAAGTATAATCACGTCCTGAAAGTGCCGCCGTATCTGGTGATAAGGTAACAATTATTGGTATTGTTTGGCCTCTTCCTATATCTAAAGTTTCAGCACCTAATGCCGCCCAACTTGGTGCATTGGTTAAAGCTAAAGATAGTGTATCGACTCCATTACCATTATTAGTTACATTTAGTTTTATCTGTAATGATGTATCCTGACTTACGGTCACTATTCCATCTGAACCAGAATAATGTGCCATAGATATATCAAATACTTGTGAAGTTGAAACTGAAATATTCAAGCTATCTTCACTCATGCCATCAGAAGAGCTAACTGTTACTGAAATGCCTCCACTATCTGCTCCGGCATCTCTATCAGCAGGTACTGTTACGGAAACTAAAAACTGACCATTGCTTACTGCCCCAACTGTAACATCAGATACACTTGCTGTAGGTACCCAAACTGCAGGGCCATCTACACTAATATTAAATGTGTCTTCACCATTACCTGTGTTGGAAAGCTCAAAACTAAAATCAACTGTTGAACCTGGACTTGCTTCTGCTGAAGATGAATCTACAGATAAAGACACTCCATAGTGTTGATCTACTACTACTACAAAAGTTTGCGTAGCTGTCTCATCAGAGTTTGCTGAATCTGCAACCATTGTAAAGGAAGAGGTTGTTCCTGCCAAAGCATCAGCAGGTACAGTAAGTGCTACATCAAAATTGGATGAACCTTGCCAACCAATTTGTCCAGAGGTATCTGGTAAGGCACTGAGTGTCCATCCCAAAGGAACACCAGTTATATCCCAGCTTAAACTGAATGTATCGTCTGTATTACCTAAATTATGAACTCCAACTTGCCAACTCTGAGTATCTGAACCTCCACCAACATCTGAAGCAAGAGTTCCAGAACCTGAAACTCCTACACCATACCATGCTGCAACTGAAACTGGAATTACGGATAGACCATACGGTTGGTAATATGGCATACCACCCATTGGATCATCTGGATCTGTACTTGAAGCTTGGAAATTAATGATATCTTCACCAGCTCTAACATTTCCTGTTAATTCTATTGTGATATCCCATGACTTTACTTCATCAGCTCCCATTCCATCTAATTGCCCACCATAGAAAGGATGCCAAGACTCATCATCACTAGTAACAGACCATCCTGAAATACCTGAATACTGCACTTGAATTGCATCTCTAATAGCCATAGAAGATGTTGTATTGGTATCTGGATCAAGAGTAACTGCAATGTTTGTAACTTTTAACTGATAATCATGATTATCTCCAATATTATACTCATGTGTTAGAGGTGAACCAGTAGATTCTTCTGCAATCCAATTTGTGACTACTACTATAACATCTGCTGAAGCAATAAGAGCTCCAGTGCTATCATCGACATTCAACATCATTGGAACTTCCGGAAAATCTATTTGGACTCCATTACCCACAGTTACAGAAACTGCAATTTGTTGAGTTGTCCCTGCAGGAAAATCAGATATTGAAAACGTGCCTAGTGTAGTTGTTGAACCATCTGAAAAAGAAACGTTATCTGAAAACCAACTCATATGTTGGAATTCTGGACTTATAACTAAATCTGAAAAATCAGTATCTCCTGTATTTGTCAAATCTAAATTATAATCTGCAGTTCCATTAACAGATGCAAATGAATAATTATTGTAATATCCAGAAGCACTTGCTGTAAAACCTGCCTCACCACTTACTGGAGTAAAAGCTAAAGCAGATACTACCATCAACAAAGCGGTGACAAACGGCAAAGCTTGTCGTTTAGTGATTCTCATTTGAATCTCCTTATGACCTACGTCTCAACAGAAGAACTGCACCTAGTGCAGCGATTACTGATAATATTCCAAATCCAGGACTATCATCTTCATCGACTTTATCTGTTTCAGGACCTGTTCCTGTGGTTGTTTTTTCAACAACTGTAACTGTCAAATCTCCAGTTGTAGATGTTGTTTCACCATCTGCTGAAGTAGCTGTAACTTGGAAAGTATGATCGCCAAGAGCATCACTACTTGGTGCCAAAACATCAATTGTTAAAGTTGCTGTTTGACCAGGACCTATTAAAGATAAATCACTATCAGTTCCAAGAACAACCCAAGAAGGTGCATTTTCTAAAGAAAGTGCAACTTCATCATTACCATTACCATTATTGGTCAATGTAAACTTCATCTGAACGGATACGCCTTCTTGAACAGATGCACTGCTCTTAACGACGTCTGTTTCATTAGTGTAATAACCTGCTGTTATATCATAAACTTGGTTAGCTTTGACAGAAACACTTACATGTTCCTCAAATTCACAATCTGTCTTATCTGCACCACATGCTTCAGAGTAAGCATGAACCATTGCCATTCCACTCTGTGCATTAGCACTAGCATCGCTTGGAACTGTTAAGGTGAAAATAAACGGTGCTGAAGCGCCACTTGCCAAAGTTGAAGAACTTTCAGACAATGTTGGAGCCCACTCAGCAGCACCCATTGTTTGAAACTCCATTGTATCTTCCCCGTTACCTGTATTTGTGACAGTTACAGAAAAGTCAACTGAACTCCCTGGATTTGCATTAGCTGATGTCTCGTCAACTGCTAAAGTCAGTCCATAACATTGGTTAACTGTTGCTGAGAATGTTTGTGTTTGTGTTTGTGATGAATCACTATCTGAAATAATGGTCATTGAAAAACCATGAGAGGTACCTGCTGGCAATCCTCCTGGAACATGTAATCCAACACTAAAGTCATAATTTCCCTCTTCGAATTTAGGAAGTAAATTACCTGTGTTGAAATTATCTGCAGAGTCCACTAACCATCCTTCTGCACCGGCATCAGAAGTATCAAAAGTAACTGTGAAACTATCTAAAGTATTACCAAAATTTTGAATTGATGGTGTCCAACCGATTGAAACAGTATCGTCTGAATCACAACCATTATCAATATACTCATTACCAGATCCTATGGAATTCAAAGCAAAATTATCTTGGACTGTAGCTTCTAAACTAACTAATGCATAAACTCCTGCTGCATCAAAAGTTGTGAATACTATATTGGAATTACTGCCAATATAAGAAGAAGCGGGAATTATACCTCCAACTAATTGTATATCTAATACCAAATCAAATGTTCCATCTGCTGCAATGTAACTGATTGTTGCTTCTAGATTTAACTTATCCCAAGCACTATTCACACTGTCTATGTTCCAACCTTCACCTGCATTGGAAAGCTCAATAGTTACGTCGTCTTCAAGAGCTGCTGATTCTGTTTCTCCAGTGGCCTCATTGTATACTTTCTTAATATTCTGTACAGATATTGTGTAAGAATTCGTATCGCCTTCATCATATGCTTTAGCTTCATCATTTGAATAGACGCGCCAATCTGAAACTATTATTCGAACTTCTGTAGAAGTACCGGTTGAATCTTCATCTGATGTTACTGAAATAGTCATATAAGCATCGTCACCAGCTTCAGAGCCAGATTCTTGTACACTTACTACTATACAAACATTATTTGTTTCACCAGCTGCCAAATCCCCCGTATTATTTGAACCGGTCGTACCTTCTCCTGAACAATCTGATATTGTAGCTTGATCTGCTACCCAACCTGAACCTTCAGCAAAAGCTGCTGATACTACTACGTTCGTATGTGAATCTCCAGAAGTACTTGATATTGCTGCTGAAAATGATGCGAGCCCAAATGCCGAGGCATAAGAAGCGACACCTTCATCCCCGCTAATAGCAGTTTGGAGGTCTCCATCCGTTGCACTTACATTAGGCATTACTAAAACTGATGCAATCAAAGCTAAAGTAGCAAAGATTACACTTAAAGTTCTTACATTTTGTTCCATTATTTCACCTTTTTTGCGTCCTACATACCCTACGTCACCGACACAGGGTAACTTGTCTCATCGTAACACGTATTTAAAAAGCTTCTGAAAAACGCTGCAAAGACATGGTTCCATTTTTTTACAATGAAATTTATTAGGAAACCTTTTATAGTTGGGCCATTAGGAAAGCTCCCGTATTTATTAGTCCGGGAAGCAGGTCGAAATTTGAGAGAGCATTCGAGATTTGAAAAAGCACGTGTTATAGGTGCCAGAGCACTTCAGATTTCCATGGGCGCCCCAGTAGATATTAAGGTACCTAAAGATATTATTGATCCTGTACTCATTGCACAAATGGAATATGAACAAGATGTAATTCCTATAGATATTGTTGATCGTGAGAAAAAGTGATTATCAAAGACGTTGTAATACGTAGAATTATTGACTCGAGAGGTAGTCCGACTGTAGAAGCTGAGATTACTACTGAAAACGGATTTGGAAGGGCTGCTGCACCGGCTGGAGCATCGACAGGAACACATGAAGCCATAGCTTGGCCTAATGGTAGCGTTTCAAAAGGAATGAATTTTAGTGAAAAGAACGTAATCCCAAGATTAATTGGATTATCTGCAAATAATCAAGATGAATTTGATGATTTATTAAGGGAAATAGATGGAACTACAAATTTTTCAAGGATGGGAGGAAATATCAGTGTAGCTTTATCATTAGCCTGCGCAAAATCTGCAGCAAATTCAAGTGGAACTAACTTATTTGAATACCTATGTGAAGATACTGAATATACAATTCCTGCACCTATGGCTAATGTTTTAGGAGGAGGTGCGCATGCTGTAGGAGGTACGGATATACAGGAATATTTGGTTACGGCATTTGATAATGATATTAGCACAGCCATTGAAGCTAATGCTTTCGTTCATAAAACTGTAAAAACATTGTTAAAAGAAAGATTTCCCAATATAGCGCTTGGAAAAGGAGATGAGGGAGCATGGGTGGCTCCGTTAGAAAATGTAGAAGCTCTCGAATTAGTTGTTAAAGCTGCAAACATAGTTGAAAAAGAAACGGGAGTAGAAATTCGTCCTGGACTTGATATGGCTGCAAGTGAGTTTTATAATAATGGAACTTATAATTATAAAGAACAAAGTTTAACACCTGAGGAGCAAGTAGATTTTGTTTTGGGTTTAATTGAAGAATATAATTTACATTCTGTAGAAGATCCCTTAGATCAAGAGGATTACGAATCCTGGGCCTCATTAACTAAACAAACTGATGCTCTAATTATCGGTGATGATTTGTATGTTACAAATTCTGAAAGATTACAAAAAGGAATAGATATGAAGGCTACGAATTCAATATTAATTAAACCAAATCAAATAGGAACTTTAACAGATACTAAAAAAGCTGTAAAAATGGCCGATAAAGCAGACATGGCTACTGTTATTTCACACCGAAGTGGGGAAACAACAGACACTACTATCGCCCACCTTGGTGTAGCATTTGGCTCGCATGCCATAAAGACCGGAATAATGGGTGGTGAAAGGATTGCAAAGCTTAATGAACTAGTCCGAATCAGCGAGCAACTCAGATGACTGAAGTCGAGACAAAAGATTTGCTGATTGACGAGGATACATTCCTTACATGTGGAGTCCATATTGGGACAAAACAGAAGAGTAAAGATATGGAACCTTATGTTTACAAAGTAAGAGATGATGGTCTAAGAATCTTAAACGTTAATCTTACTTCAGAAAAGATTACTGAAGCTGCTAATTTCTTAAAAGATTACGAACCAAAAGACGTGCTTGTAGTTTCTGCTAGGCAATATGGGTGGAAACCTGCAAAGAAATTTGCAAATACATGTGGTTTTGTTTGTATAGCTGGACGATTTACGCCAGGAAGATTAACTAATCCTGAAATGAGATTCTTTATTGAACCAAAAATAATTGTTCTTACCGATCCTGCTGCTGATGCTCAGGCTTTTAGAGAAGCTATAAACATAGATATCCCAGTTATCGCAATGTGTGATTCTAATAATTTAACTACAGATATTGATATTATAGTACCTGGTAACAATAAAGGTCGAAGATCATTAGCCTTGATTTATTGGTTAATGGCAAGAGAAATATTAAGAATAAAAGGTGAATTAACCCCTGATGGTGAACTTGAAGAAACCATCGATGATTTTGAAGCCCCACTAATTTAAAGAAAGAGTTTTCTTTTTAACAACTAATCCATAGGGCTATTGTGTGGATATTCGAACTGCTTTACTTCCTATACATTGTGATTAGGTTAAGATTAGAAGTTCCATTGTACTCTAGAGAAGAATATCGACGAATAATAACTTACACGGCTAGAAAATTAATGAAACGATATAATTCTAAAATATATGTATATGGCAAACCTGAACCTGGATTTCTAGCTGCAAATCATACTAGCTATCTTGATCCCTTTGTTGTCTTATCTTTGAAAGCTGGAGGTGCGGTTGCCAAAAGAGAAGTTAAAGACTATTTATTTTTCGGCCCTATTGCTGAAAAAGTTGGTATGTTATGGGTTAAACGTGAAAATAAGAAGTCAAGAAGTGGGGTAATACAACAATTAAACCGATGGGATGCTGTAAATGATCCATTATGGATTTTTCCTGAAGGTACAACGTCTAGTTTTGGTACGCTAGACCTATTCAAAATGGGTGTTTTCAAAGCTGCAGAAAACACAGGACACATGATTCAACCTTTAGTATTTTGTTATGATAATCCAAGAGTAGATTGGGGCAGTAATGGAACTGAAAAAGATCTTTTTGCAAGTATTCTTGACTTTTACAGAAATAATATCACCACTAATGTCTACTGCTTTTGGATGAAACCAATAAAGGTCGGCCCTGGAGAAGCTGAAAAAGTGGCTAAGGATTTAAACAAGAAAATGTTGATATATATCCGGAGATTTGAGAGGGCTAGAGATGAGTAAAAAACGATGGGAAGATAAGACACTCAAGCCAACTCTAGAGAAGTACCCAGAAAGAAAAGAAACTTTGTTGGATGAAAGAGAACGTCTTAACACTCCAGAAGATGTAAATGATTCAACCTTAGAATTGCCTGGAAAATTTCCTTACACAAGAGGCATACACGCCACAGGATACAGAGGGCGATTATGGACAATGAGGCAGTATGCTGGA
>DASCSW010000010.1:0-18857 GCA_034399455.1 Candidatus Poseidoniia archaeon | reverse complement strand
AATCTATCCATACCTGCACTAGTGAACATAACATGTCTTGCTTTATTTTCATCTGCACCATCGAATATACGCTGGTATCTGTCATTTGTCTTATTAAATGTAAACACAACACTATCTCCATTTTGAATAGAATCTGAGATGTGCATAGGGTGATTTTCCGGGAAAGCCCTAGTGTCGAATGTACTATCGAATAAAACTTGACCAAATTGGTTTTTCAATTTAAGATGGACTGCTGTGCTACTCTGTGGAAGCATACCGTAGTTGGTAACTGTGATTCTGATATCAACAGGTACCATAGACTCAACTGATCTCCAGTATTGAACATGGTTAGGAATATCTACTCCACCAATACCAATGTCAACGTTTTGTGTTTGTTCTTTAGTTACTTCCATCCATGAAAGAATTGTACCAAAGAAGTCTGCTCTGTCTGATCTCTTATTGAAAACTCCAATTTCATCAGCGAACATAAAAGCCTTGTGTGTTTGAGGGCCTACATAACCATCAACTGGGAACTGAACTGCATGATACTCATGACCATCAGATGCTCCTTTACGTGCATCCATCCAGAATGCTCCAGTAGCTGAATTATCGTAAGGCTTGTTACCGCAAGGTCTGTCAAGGTAATGTACACCTGCTGTGTCAGTTGCGTACTCTTTACCATCAAATATAGAACCACTTACACCCTTCATTGGATTTGATGTTCCATCAACCACAATGTAAGAAGAATAATAGGTATCTGAGTGCATATAATTATTTTGGAAACTACCTGCAGCTGAATCGAACCAGTCACTCATCTGAGTTGACATAATGAAATTTCGATTATCTGTAGAGAAACTATCCTCTGAACCATCATCTCCATCAAGATATGATGACATCACACTCTGTTCTGCACTAGACATAATCTGTGTATTCCAACCACCATACCAAATAACAACTTCATAGTCATCTACTAGAGATAAACCTGTGTCACCTGATGGAAGCTCTTGGGCCGTTCCACCCCATCTTCCTGCACGGAAAACATCGAATGAATAACCACCATCATTCAAAGCAGTCGCTATATGAGATGCTTCAAGCCATGGCCCAGACATCCAATTTTCACCATCATCGTCTACAATCAAGACTTTGGCATCTCCAGCTTCCTGCTTTGCAGGGGAGAATTTTCCATCCGCCATAGTTGTAGCCCATGGTACTTCTTGACCTGGTAGAATGGTGTTAAGTTCACTAATTGCCTCAACTCCTTCATCAGATACTAATGCTTCACCAAGGGTAATACCTGTGGTGACTTCGGTCTCTTGCTCATCGCCAGATCCTGCTGATACTAACAGTGAAAAACTGCTAAGTACAAACAAGGCTACAATGAGAATTGCGGTCATTTTCCCGTATAAGGAAGCTGACTCTGATACGTTTGCGTTCATTTTTTGCACACCTTCGCGTTTTGTCCTATTACCATAACTAAGAATCTTAGAAACGGTCTACCATCATTGACAAGGTCTTAATAAAATGAATGTCGGATTTTTATAAACTAATATAAAAACTTACTGGTTTGTCTTTTGGACATTGGAACCTAACCTAATTATATCTGAGACCATCAAAGAACTTTGAGGAGAATAGGGGTGAACTACTCTTTCAAAAACACATTTGAAATTTGAAGGCAAATAATCCTTTACTTCAAAATCTTCTCCATCTTCAGTAATATTATACAAATGGATTGTGCCATTTGGTTTCAAATTTTTACTTAAAATTTTTAGATAAGGAAGTGAATTTGTGGGATTATTCATTATGATTCTATCATATAACGGCAAACTCGGTAAAATATCCTCTATTTTAGAACAAATAAAATTGTATTCATCTACATTGTTCAGCTCAAAGTTTTTATGAGACCATTTCTCTGAATTCGGATTTGCATCAACAGCAGTCACTTCACAACCTTTTGAAGCTAAACTGACTGCAAATGGAGAAGCTCCTGCGAAAGCATCTAAAATCTCCTCATTTGAACCTGCAATATCAAAGATTCTCTTCCGTTCCATAGCTAACCTAGGAGAAAAATAAACTTTAGATATATCTAATTTAAATTTAAAACCATTTTCTCTATGTGTCGCAACAAAATCTGAATCGCCAATCAGCATCTTTAGATCTCTAATACGATATTCTCCCTTAACTCCTAAATCTAAAGCTACTTTGCTTATATTCGTATGACTTTCTAACAATGTTTCTGAAATAATCTTAGAATGTTCCATTGATAAATCTGATAATTTAACAATAGCTATATCTCCAAATATATCAAAAGCTCGAGGTGCTATTTCACGTATAGACCGAGGTAATCTAAGTCTATAATCTCTAGATAGTCTAGTGGAACTTACACCTTCACACTCTATAATTTCTCCTTCCACCTCAAAATTCAAAGGCCATAGTATGTAACCTTCTTCTTTTATCGGCAAAAACGAATCATTCAACGCCTTCGATTTCTCTAGGGAAATTTTAGCCTCTTGAGCCTTACTATCAGCAACTCTCAGATGTTTAATCAATTAATTCTCTGTAAGAACCAGAATCTAACAAATCTTCTAAATTACCATCTGGTTCGATAACAACCATCCATCCAAAATCATATGGAGATTCATTTATTAATTCAGGAGATTCTTCAAGCTTCTCATTAATTGAAACTATTTTTCCTGAAATTGGAGCATAAATATCACTTGCTGCCTTAACGGATTCAGCAACAGCCATTGGATCTCCTTTAGAGAAATCTGAACCAATTTCTGGTAATTCTACAAAAACAACATCTGAAAGTGCATCTTGGGCATGATCGGTTATGCCTACTTTGACTTTTCCATCATCTTGTAAACTAATCCATTCATGTTCTTTGGTATAAGACAGATTATCGGGTATTTCACTCATAGGAATGGCATTTGCACCACGCGCCCATTTAAGTGGTTACCGCGTACTTCTACTGATACCGATTCGCCAATGCCTAAATCTAGATAAGCCATACCTATCCCTTTTCTAAGGGTAGGAGATAAAGAACCACTTGTTAAATATGATACTTTTTCACCTTTATAAAAAACGGAATTTCCAGGCCTAATAATTCCTCGATCTTCAATTAATATTCCTCTCAATTTAGAATACTTGCTATTCTTCAAATCTACTAAAGCGCCTTTACCTACAAAATCATGATTCCAATCAATTACCCAAGAATATCCTGTTTCAAGAGTAGTTTGATTACCACTAAAATCTTGCCCAGATAAAAGATAGCCCTTCTCAAGGCGAAGTGTGTCTCTGGCCCCTAATCCGATTGGTATTGCACCCATATCAACTAAAGCCTCCCAATGACCAATTACCTCATCTAAAGGGCCTATAATTTCACATCCTTTTTCACCAGTATAACCAGTTCCACTTACAATTGTTTTATCTAATGTTACTAATTGAAAAGAACTTACTGTAGTGTTAAGATGTTGACCTAAAAGTCTAGGTGCTTCAGGACCTTGCAATGCCAGACAAAAATAATCACCTGATAAATCCTCAATTGAAACCTCAAAATCTCCGGAATTTTTTAAAAGCCAATCATATATATCTTCAACTCTTGAAGCATTTGGTATTAACATATAATTGTCTTTAGATATAGTATATACTATTGTATCGTCTATGATAAATCCATTCCCGTCTAAAATATGACAATAACGACAATCACCATCCTTTTGTCGTCTCATATCCCAAGTAGTAACATAAGAAAGAAACTCCACTGTTTCAGGACCCTTAACAAAAATTTGACCCATATGAGACACATCAAAAATACCTACATTCTCTCTAACAGCCTTGTGCTCTGACAATATACTACTGTATTGTATCGGCATTTGCCATCCGGCAAAATCAACTATTTTAGCTCCACTATCTTTATGATGATTGAAAAGTGGAGTACGAATAGGACTCATCTGTACTATTAATTGGAAAGGGTGCCATAAGGGCTCGGGCGACAATCTTATATGGGAACTGTTTAGAACGTTTACGTGACAGAATCAGAAGATGAACAATTGAAAGAAAAATCTGAAGAAGAGACTAAAGAAAAGTCTGAAGAAAAGACTGATTCTAAAGAAGAGACTAAATCAGAAGAAAAAGTTGTAAAACCTAAACCAAAAAAGAAAAAAGGGAAGAAGGGAAAATACGGAAAGAAATATAATAATCAAGCAGACGAAACTAATCTAAGAGTGACTTTACCCTACAAACCTAAAGGTGAAATGTTTGCTGTAGCTGAAACTTTCCAGGGTGGTTCTCGATTACAATTAATTTGTGAAGATGGTGAAAGAAGAATGGGAAGAATTCCTGGTAAACTAAGAAGAAGAATGTGGGTTCGAGAGAATGATTTATTGATAGTAGTACCTTGGTCATTTCAGGATAGTAAAGCCGATGTTAAATTTAGATACACACCTACACAAACTTCAAACCTTAAACGTTCGGGAAAAATACCTGAAATCTTAGATATTTATTGATAATGCATACAAAAATAGAAAGTTTAGACAGGAACGCTGGTAATTTAATTAATTCAAGCGATAAAGATGGTCGAAAAACAATCGATGATGTATTTGATGAATCTACTTTAAAGAATATTCAACAGTTATTCCACAGAGGTGTGATTTCCACATTAGAAAATATAATCGCAACAGGAAAGGAAGCTAATTTATTTAGGGCAAAAACATTGGAAGGAAGAAACAGAGCTGTAAAAATATATAGACAAAATACAGCCACATTCCGCAAACTTGAAAAATATATAAGTGGAGATCCAAGGTTCAAGAACGTAGGAAATAATCCTAGAGAAAGAGTTTTTACATGGGCTCAAAAAGAATATAAAAATTTACATTCCATGAAAGCTAGTGGTGCTAAAGTACCTGAACCTTACCATGTTCATAAAAATATAGTAGTAATGCAATATATGGGTTGGAGATTTCGCCCCTATCCTACAATTAAAGAGCTAATTCCTGAAGATCCTGAAACTTTTTTAGGTTTAATTTTAGATTCAATCAATTCCTATAGATCAGCAGGTATAAGTCATGGAGATCTTAGTGAATATAATATACTAAATGTTAGAGAAAAACCATGCATTATAGATGTAGGGCAAGCCGTTCCAAAAGAACACCCTCTTCATGAGGATTTACATAAAAGAGATATGAAAAACATACATAGATTTTGGAAAAAATACATTCGAGGTTTGAAATTAGAGGATTTGAAATAATGAATTACGTTAAAATTCCACTTTCAAGAGTTGGTGTAATAATTGGACCAAAAGGTGAAACAAAGAAGAGAATTGAAGAATTAAGCGGATGTAAAATTAACATCGACTCAGAGGAAGGTATAATAGAAATAAAATCTAAAAACGAAAACGATCCCTTGAAAAATTTGCAATTAATTAGCACTGCAAAAGCCATTGGAAGAGGATTTACACCTGACAAAGCCGTACAACTAATCGAAATGGATTATTATTTAGAAATTGTAGATATTAGAGATTATGTTGGTCGTTCAAAGAAAAGATTAGCAACCATAAGAGGGAGATTAATTGGAAAAGCTGGAAAAACTCGAAAAATAATAGAAGATATGACCAACGCAGATCTAGCAATTCAGGGACATACAGTTTCGATAATTTCAGATTTAGAAGGATTAGAAGCTACAAAAGTAGCGGTATCTATGGTCCTAGCAGGTTCAGAACATGGGGCTGTTTACAAATATTTAGAAAGTTTCAGAAGACGCAAACGATAAAAAATTCTTACCCTTTCATAAAGTTTACTGCTTAATTTTATATATTTGGGCTGTCTGCAAAAAAACACAATTTATGCAGATTCCGTTATCTGCCGACCTTGTAAGGTGAAAAATAATGAAAAAAAACAGAGTTTTGAATTATGTAAGAACTATGCAAAGTAATGTCATCATGAGGTGCAAATCATGAAAGTTACTTTCTTAGGTGTTGGTGAAGCTTTTGACGAAGATTACACACATACTTGTATCCTAGTAGAAGCTGCTGGAAGAAGAATGCTAGTTGACTGTGGAGCTACAGCACCACCATCTGTATGGCATCAGTCAAAGAGACCTGATTACCTTGATGGTATTTTTATATCTCATTTTCATGCAGACCATGTTTTTGGTTTACCTTCATTAATGAAAAGAATGGAAGAAGATGGCCGAACTAGACCATTCTACCTTTTTGGACCTGTAGGAACTCAAAGAAATGTTGAACGCTTAATGGAAGTTGCATATCCGGGAATGGTGTCTCGCCTACCATTTACATTAAGATTTAGAGAATTACAAAGATCTCATCGTTGGGATGATTGGAATCTTAGAGTCGTAAATACTAGGCATTCCGTGCAAAACCTTGGTTTAAGATTAGAAGCTGGGAGCCCTACCAAAGTTTTCTGTTATTCGGGAGATGGAATGTTTACTCCAACAGCATCAAAACTCTATACCAATTCTGATTTATTGGTACATGACGCATATACTATGGATGGAACTGTGCAGAATCCAAAAGGGGAAACAATTACCATAGGAACAAAAACACATTGTTCAATTCAGCAATTAGAAAGATTAGATGATATGGCTAGACCAAAAAAGATGGCCCTCATACATCTCAATCGTACACTGCGTAAAGAAAAAACAGATATTCTTAAAAAATATAAGCAACGAAGATGGATTATACCTGAACCTAGGGACGTAATCGAACTTTAGATGCATAGACTGGTACAAACTATACGTTTTGAATCAGCACGCAGGCTTACAAAAGTTCCCAAAGACCATCCATGCAGTAATTTGTATGGATTAGCCTTTAAATTAGAAATTCATTTAGAAGGAAAAATAGATTATTCAACTGGTTTTGTGACGGATTTCAACAACATCGAAGAGCATTTTAAACCAATAAAAGAAAAACTAGATCACAATTATTTGAATGAAATCAAAGGACTAGAGAATCCAACCAGCGAAATCTTAGTTGAATGGATTTGGAAAGAATTATACCCCAGACTTGAAAGCCTTGTGAAATTAGTTTTGTGGGAAAATGAAGTATCTAGAGTTGAATATAAAGGAAACTAGTTAGATTTACGTCTAGTTAATGAAATAAAAGTAAGTGTTAATATTACATATACAAAATTAAAAGCGGGAAGTATTGGATTCGCAGGAGGTTCTCTTGTCAAACGTATTGTTATTTGTACAGATACTGAATCAAAACCTCCATTAGAATCTGAAACTATAAGGGTTATCAAATGAATTCCATCAGTTAGAAAACTTTCTGCAAAAAAGCTAGGAGTTGTGTAAAGTTCGCCATCTAAACTGCTTGACCAAGTGAATAATAAGTCATCACCATCTAAATCCATAGAACCTTGTGAAGAGAATTGAATAATTTGATTACTTTCATAAGTACTTCCCGTTTGTGGTAAATTTATAACCGCTATTGGAACATTATTTACCGGTTTTTCAACAACCATCACAGTAATTGTATCTGATGATGATGATTTAACTCCTTCATCATCCTCAACTTGTAAAGATGCTGTATATTCTCCTGGTTCTTCATAATAATATTCTATCCAAGAATCTGTAATCCAATCTGTTTCCTTAGAATCTCCAAAAGTAAATTGATATTTTACAATCTGTGAATCATCCGAAGAAGTATTTCCAGAGAAAATGACCTTATCATTGACATAAACTTCATCAAAATTAGATTTCAAAGAAGCAGTCGGTCTACGGTTTGCTCCATCATTTGTAACCTCCACTTCAACGCTATAAATAACTGAATAATTATAACCATCAAAAGAACGAGCTTCAATAGTATAGCGTCCGTTTAAGTCCTGACTTGTGTTCCATGCCCAAGCCCAATTTTCAAACCCATTTGCCCTCTCCCAATCATTAGGCAATATACGTACCTCTACCTTTTCAACATCATTATTATCACTAGCTGTACCTTTTACAACTACTAAATTCGAAACAACTTCATTTCTATATGGCTCTGTTATGAACACCATAGGTATTTGAGAATCTAAAAAATCACCAACTTGAATAAATATTTGTAAAACATGATTTGAATTATCTTCATCTTGAGGGCTTATATCTACTATTTCAGCCTTAAGTTCATGATCACCCTCTGATGCGAACCACTTGGCCTGAATATTAACAGCTTCATTGGAATCTAGTTTCTCATCAGATGATACTGTTTGGAAAATCTCTCCATCACTATAAAAATTGATTGAAAATTTCTTAGCAGGCCCTGGTCCTTCATTTACAATTCTTGCAGTCAAAGAAACCTCTTGACCCTCTGATATAGATGAAGGTGCTATCAATTCTTCAATAAAAAGATCTGGAAGATCTGTGAAAGAAGAAACTGTAATAGTTTGATCTTCAGCATCCATATCATTCAATGAAAATTCAACCTTTACATCAATTGTATCATCAAAATTAGGTGCTCTTATGTCAAATTTAAACTCTGGAAAACTAGTTGCAATTGTTCCCGAACTAAGCTGTGCACTATAATTGAAATTAGCTTCAATTACCCAATTACCATCTACTTCATTTACCGCATTTAGACCGGCATCACCTTCAACTCCACTTCCTTCATTTGCATCTACTAAGAATTTAGATGGTTTTGGCCATGAACTGGGATATTTCACCACCATTTTAATCTCATCGGGGATATTATTTTGATTAGTTAAATAATTCTGAATAGTACCTCCATCTTTTCCACGATTTGTATATTCAGTCATAGTATATTCCATAGATGCTACAAATGTTTCATTTGTTTCTGTTTGAATACCTGAAGTTCCTACTAATTCAATAGATCCTAAATCCTGTGAACGAGAAACGGCACCAATCAATTCAACAGTTCCCCAACCATAACAATTGTTAGGCGTATATAATTCACCACAATCAACATCCAACGGTACCTTGTGATCACTCGTTTCTCTAAGTATTTGCTTTACATAATCTGAATTTGAAGTAGGTGAAATACCGGGGTTAGCTTGAATCATCAAGGCTGCGACACCAGCTACATGTGGTGTAGCCATAGATGTTCCTGAATATGAAACATAACCATCTCCTGAACCTGCACTTGCAGACATTATTGCTCCACCAGGGGCCATAACATCTGGTTTCAAACGGCCATCACCAGTAGGTCCTCTTGATGAATATATTTCTCTATTATGATCGTCATTAACTGAACCAACTGTTATTGCTTTTACGCTGTCACCAGGATAGGACGCTGATGCAGGGTGTGCTGCAATTCCTAAATTACCATTACCAATAGCTACCACCGTAACTATCCCTGCTTCAACTGCAACATCAAGTGCTTGTGAAATTGATGAATCTCCATTATTAGTTGCTCCTGGAATTACAATAGGCCCTCCAAGAGAAAGAGACATAACATCTATTGAAAATCTATCTTTATTTTCTATAGTCCAATCAACTGCTCTAAGCAAATCGCCCTCATCTCCTGAACCCCCATCAAGCGCAATAACACCAACAAGATTTGCTTGAGGTGCAACACCTGAATAAGTACCAGAAGGGCCACCTGTTCCTGCAGCTATACCTGCACAATGAGTCCCATGACTGCCTGAATCATGAGGTTGCTCATCAGGATATTCCTTGTCTGTATTAGCATTGTAAAACGCTAACATACCATCAGAATCAACTGATATCTTAGGATCTTCTGTGTTAGAATTATCATCCAAATCATCCAATGATTCATGATTAAAATCAATGCCTGTATCTAATATCGCAATGGTAGTATCTTCTCCTCGAAAACCAAATTCATTCCAAATTACATCTGTTCCTATTGAATCAATACTATTGTCTAAACTAGGATAGAAAAGAACATCGGCTTCTAAAAGTATCAATCCTGGTAAGTATGTTACTTCCGGAACTTTATCAAAAGGAAGAATAAAACAAATCGTATTGAATCTTGCAAAAGAAGAGGTTATCTCACCACCCAATTCCTGAATAAAAAAATGGTGCTCATTAGTCAATAATTCTACTTGTGCAACTAAACTAATTTTTCCTTCAGGAGCTGGGGCTAAACCTAACTCATCCGCCCTTTCTGGATTTTGAAATACTATTTGTAAACGCATATCTACCAAATCAAGATTTTCACTAGGAATTGTTTCGGGTTCCTCTGCGGTTTGAACAAGAGGAGAGAAAATTGTTGCTACAAAAATCACAGAAACCAAATAGTATGGGTAGCGAGTCACAACTTCTTACTGACTATGGATTAAAAGAATATGGCGCCCAGACCGGGATTCGAACCCGGGTTTGAAGCTCCGCAAGCTTCTGTGATTCCAAACTACACCATCCGGGCGCAAAGTCGCACCAACGGCCCATCTTAAAGACTGACATAACCGTAGAATTTCTTATACGGGCCCCTTTTCCGAATTATGACACAAGTAGTTATTGTCATGGGATCTGCAACCGACCGGCCCATTGCACAAAAAGCTGAAAAAATTTTAGAAAAATTCAACATTACGTTTGAAACATTTGTTGCATCTGCTCACAGGACACCTGACAGAGTAGTAGAAATAGTCAGAAATTCTCAAGCTGATGTCTTTATTGCATTAGCTGGGCTTTCAGCAGCATTACCTGGCGTAGTAGCTGCACATACTATGAAACCTGTAATAGGAGTTCCATGTGCATCTAGTAGTTCACCTGCAAATTTAGATTCCTTACTATCTGTAGTTCAAATGCCTCCCGGTGTACCTGTAGCTGGTGTTGGCATAGGAAGAGGGGAAAATGCCGCACTTTTAGCTGCAAGAATATTAGGTATTTGTAATGAAAACATTGCAAATACTCTCGAAGATTATAGAAAAGAACTGGAGAAAAAAACTTTAGATTCCAACTAATTCTCAAAGGCATTAAATCCAATCATTGGTACAAAGGCCACACCAGGTCTACGTGAAACGGTAATACCTGTATTAGTTTTTTCTATAGTCAATAATTCTTGAGCAAGTCTACCTCCTACTGGAATTACCATAAGTCCACCTTTTTCCAGCTGATCTACCAATGGAGTAGGAACTCTCGGGGCGCCACAAGTAACCATAATCTTTTGATATGGTGAATTATGCTTAAAACCTCTTGAGCCATCGCCATTAATTATATCTATATTTTCGTAACCTTCTAGATTCTCGCACGCTAACTCATAAATGTATGGTATTCTCTCTATTGTTGTAACTTTAGAAACCATTTTTGACGCAACTGCAGCATGATAACCACAACCACTACCTATCTCTAGTAAATTATCCTCGTCACAAAGATTTAATTCTTCAAGCATCATGGCCACCATATGTGGTGCCGATATAGTCTGGCCTTGGCCAATACGCAATGGCGTATCATCATAAGCCAATAATCTATCAGAGGATCTAACGAAATTACGTCTATCAACTGTAAGCATGGCCTCACGAACTTTAGAAGTCTTAAGGTAATTTTTTCTCTCTAAATAATCCAGGAGAATCTCTCGCTCTTTTATAATTTCAGACAACTCAATCTCCAGTCTTTATTCCATAACGATAAACTGAATCACATGCTAAACAAGTGATTGTCGTCCATCCCTTATTAGACAAGCGATTTCTAGATGTATTAGAATCAAGAAAAGAATTGCATTTTCTACAAAGTTGACGGCGTTGACTCTTTGTAAGTCTTTGATTATACCTTTTACTTATCAATAATGCTAATTCAACGAATCTTTTAGATTGTTCATAATCTTTTTTGTGAGAACTATCCATTGCTAAATTTATTAGCTTTTCTATCCGTTCTCTAGCGATTTTTTCTTGGCCCTTTGTTCTATGGCCTTTCCTTTTTGACACAATACGCCATTAGTTGCTTTTTTTAACACCCTCCTCTAGCCAAAATAGTATAATGGTAACTGACCACTTCACCTGGAATACGCCGTGGGAACTATACTTTCACATACTTATATTTATACCGATTTTACAAAGACTTATATTTTTAGGAGAACCTGCTTTAAAGGCAATACAGATTCATGGGCACCATTTAAGATGGTTATTTGAAAGACTAAAAGAAATTCCTAAAGGTTATTCAATAGCTGCCAAATTTACTGTAGGATTATTGGTTCCTGCAACAATAGCGCTAATGAGATTCATAATTTTTGAACCTGAAAATGGTGTTGTCGAAGTTTTTGGGAAATCCTTGACTCCTCCTGATTGGAATGACACGCCGGATTGGCAACTTATTGCAATAGTTGTCTTCTTTGTTGGTCATACTTATTTAGATTGGAGAAGAGTTTGGGATACAAGAAATTTAGCAATAAAAATAATAAAAGTTGATGTCGGGAAATATCGGCCAATGGTTGACCGCATGCTACAAATGGGTGATTGGTTAAAAGGAAATGAAGACAAAGGAAAAGAAGCTTTACCTCATGAGAGAGTAGCTAGATTTGTAGGTTTTTTTGCAGGCAAATTAAGAGATACTACAAATACTGTTGTAGATAAAGTAATGGAAATGCCAAATAACTTTGCAGGAAGATGGATGGCTGTAAATGTGGCTTTGGGAATGGCCTTTCACTTGCTACCAATTGCATTTATGTTTCTCTTAACCGCAACTTACGATTTTAACTTATAAATTATTTCATTTATATTATTTTCAAGCTCTAAAATAGTACCACTGTTACCAATATGAAAATCAGCCTTTTTTATTGTAGCTAATAATTGTTGCTTATTTGGATCTATACTCGATTCTTCTATCTTTTCCTGAGCCAAAAATTGCTCCCATGATGAACTATCTCCTGACCTATTCCTTTGTTTCAAACGTTCGTACCTTGTCTCTGGACTGGCGTCTACTGCGATTAAAGTAAATTTATGATTAGGATATTCTCTATTAAGTGAATTTACCTCAATAGGATTACGTATAGAATCAACAATATGATTTTCTAAAGAATTAAGGTTTGGAACCATCAAATCAGCCAAAATACCAGGTCCTCCTTCTTCCCTAAGTACATTACCGATTCTTATCAAATTTTCTCGGCTTTCCTCTAAATTTTTACTTTTTAATTCAGCCCGTAAGGTATCTGAAAGAGAATGATAAACAAAAGATGACTTCATCAAAAATGAAGCTACTGTACCTTTACCTGATGCATTTCTTCCAGTCAAACCAATTATGTGATATTTCAAATTATATCCTCAAAAATCAGAACCTTCTCTATATTCACCAAATACACCTCTTAGCACGTCACACATTTCGCCAAGTGTTGCTTTTGCCTTTGCAGCTTCAATAAAATGAGGCATAAGATTATCATCACCTTCAGCTGCTTTTTCTATTGCACTTAATGCAGCTGAATGTTTTGTTTTATCACGATTCTGTCGCAAATTTTTCAATCTTGCACATTGTCTTTCGAATCCTTCAGGATCCATTTCAAGTATGGGTATCTCCACATCTTCATCAGAAGTATATTGATTAACACCCACGACCACTCTTTCATTATTATCTATTTCCTGTTGATAACGATAAGCTGCCGACGCTATTTCTTTCTGAAAGAATCCCTTCTCAATTGCAGATACTACACCACCTAATGAATCAATACGGTCAAAGTAATCTCTTGCTTGTCTTTCCATATCATCTGTAAGCCATTCCAAATAATAACTTCCACCCAATGGATCTATAACATTTGCCACGCCAGATTCATGTGCTATTACTTGCTGAGTTCTCAAAGCAATCTGAACTGCTTTCTCAGAAGGAAGAGCTAATGCTTCATCCATTGAATCAGTATGTAAGGACTGAGTTCCTCCTAAAACACCAGCCATTGCTTGAATGGCAACTCTTACAATATTAATTTCAGGCTGCTGTGCTGTAAGACTACAACCTGCAGTTTGTGTGTGAAAACGTAAAGTCCAGCTTCTTGGATCTTTAGCTCCATATTTATCTCTCATATCTCTAGCCCATATTCTTCTGGCAGCTCTGTATTTCGCAATTTCTTCGAAAAAATCATTATGGGCATTAAAGAAGAAACTAAAACGTGGGGCAAACTGATCTATATTCAATCCTCTTTCAATAGCCCAATCGGCATAAGCATAACCATCTGCAAGGGTAAATGCTAATTCTTGAACTGCTGTTGATCCTGCTTCTCTTATGTGATATCCTGATATTGAGATAGTATTCCATTTAGGCATATATTTTGTACCATATTCAACAGTATCTGTAACCAATCTCATAGATGGGTTAGGTGGAAAAATATACTCTTTCTGGGCTATGTACTCCTTCAGAATATCATTTTGGATTGTACCTCCTAAGTTTGCCTTAGGAATACCTCTATTCTCAGCATTAGCAATGTACATTGCCCAAGTCATAGCTGCTGGAGAATTGATTGTCATGGATGTAGTAACCTTGTCCAAAGGAATATCATTAAACAAAATAGACATATCTTCTAAACTACTAACACCAACTCCACATTCTCCAAATTCACCTGCGGCCATGGATGAATCACTATCATATCCATATAATGTAGGTAAATCAAATGCAGTACTAAGTCCTGTTTGACCTTGCTCTAAAAGATACTTGAAACGTTCATTAGTTTCTTCTGCTGAACCAAAACCTGCGAACATGCGCATTGTCCAGAGACGGCCTCTGTACATTGTCGAATGTATACCTCTTGTATACGGAAATTCCCCTGGATATGATATATCTCTTTTATAATCTATGTGAGAAGTATCTAAAGACGTGTATAATCTATCAACTTTTTGACTAGATGTTGTCATAAATTCCTTTAACCTTTCAGGATTTTTCTTTAGTGAAGGATTAAGAACATCGTCTTTCCATTTTTCATATGCTTTTTGATAATCTGTAGTCTTATGAAAATTTGTTTTATCGATATCTTTTGTATCGTTACCTTTGTTAGGCATTGATTGCGAACATTACCTGTAAATAAGGATTTACCACAACCGTGAACTATATATTCTCCGCAAAAATAAATGGATAGTCAGGAGATGGAGGGCGACCGACGGTCTTAGGCTGAGGAAAGTCCCCTCTCCATGAGCAAAGCAGCCGCAAGGGGTCCGAGAGGGCCGGCACTGAAACAGAAACGACACAGCCCCATCATATGGAATGATCGTCTAGGACGTGACGTCGATGGAGGATTTGGTGAAACGAACATCCCTGCTGGAGCAATTCCAAGTAACCGCTACGACCTGCTCGGGAGCGGTAGGTAGGAAGCATAGCTAAATGTCGCCAACCGTTTTCGGTTAACAGAAAGGGGCTTACTCCCATCACCTGACAAAATATTTGTTTTACGAGGATACCTATATAAAGGGACTTTACTACGCGCCGAATATAATGGCTGCTGACTATTCAGAAGAACCAAAATGCACGCAAAAAGGGACTGGATGGGTAACGTTTGACTCTAGTCCAAACCCTCGAAAAAGGAAAACAGTAAAGAAAATGGTAAGGAAAAGCAAACCGTGAATCTAATCGCATGTGTAATGATTATCATGGTTCTATTTCACCAAAAAATCTATAATTTACCTTCTTTATTCATTCGCTAAAAAATCCAAACGATATATAAACTCCAAAAATAGTCCCCAAAGAATCAGAAAAAATATCAGTCAAAGACATTTGTCTTCCAGGTACAAAATTTTGATGTAATTCATCAAAAATTCCAAATATAATTCCTATAAAAAATGCCCCGTAAATAGAATTTATACCAAATAATTCATCCGTTGATAATGATTTGAATAATAAAAAGCCTAAAATTGCATATTCTACAAAATGGAGAATCAAATCCATATTGTTATATTCAGGAACAATATCTGAAATGGAACTTTGAGACATATGGCTCAGGTATGTAATAAGCAACATATAGCTGAAAGTAAATTTTGTGTAAATATTCACTAAAGTTTTCCTTCTTTCATAAGTTTTAGATCATCAAGGTCATAATTATCAAAATCATTTGGTGGTTCTCCATCAATTTGATTACCTATATCCTGACTTTCAATAGCCCAATACATAACTGATTCTTCATTATTTGAATGATGAGGGTGTTGAGAATCTTCATGATCGTGTGGTGATTGATATCCATTGTTAACTAAACCAAGTAAATGTCCAAATTCATGAACTATTACTGATTTTTCAATATCTTTAGATGAAATCAGTAAAAAAGCGGCATCTTCTATCTTTTCCTTGAATATTGCAAATGAAGTGCCTGAATATGCTAAGCCTAATGTTTGGTCATTATCGCTGTACTCACCATTCAAATATAATATATGAACTACAAAAGTGTTACCGTTTTTGAATCGTGTACGCTGTTTGTTCTCAAGCTCTAATATTTCTTCTAAGGTATAACTATTATCTGTGCTTCCAAAACTACTTTGACTAACTGTAATTGTTGATTTATCTGTAACTTCTTGAATTCTTTGCTTAAGCAAATTTAAAGCATCGGATTCTGGAGAATTACCCGTTACATAATTTACTTCAATATGTATTTTTGAATATTCATTACCCCGTAGTATTTCATATCTGCATTCTCCCGTAATATTATCACAAGAAACTACACTATCTTTCAAACTATCTAAACACCCAGGCATAGTAAAAACTAAAATAACTATAATGACAAATATTCTTTGCATATTTGTAACTAAAATGGCTTGATTAAAAAGTTATCAGGCCTATTTCAATATAGAGGGCCAAGAATTAATCGAGGATCAGGATAATCCTCTAATGCTTGAATTCTGTCTAAATCAGAAACTACTCCTGGTAAATCGTGTGTTTTTGGTTCTATCAATGAAAGTTGGAAATGAAGATGAGGTTCCCAACCCCCATTCTCATTTTCAGGGCCAAACCATGCTATAATTTCACCTTTTCTAATTTTCTGACCAATTATTTTCCCTTTGATAGATTTTGAACTTAAATGACCATAAAGTGCCCAAATATCAATTCCGGAAATATTATGTTTCGTAATTATTACATAACCATAATCGCCAGATTTCGAATTATAACCAAAATGTGTAATTTCACCATCTATAAAGGCCATACATGGTGTTCCAATAGGTCCATTGATGTCAATACCAACATGAATATTGCGAACTCCTCCAAAAATCGGAGTTAAATACATATCTGGTCTAATCTCGTCATATTTTCCAATGCTAAATTCTGTTTTTGATGGAATCCATGAATTGACACTAAGATCTAAAACCGTATAATTATCGGGTAATTCAACAACAGAATGATAATCATTATGCTTCCAACTCAAAATTGATTCAATACCTTTCAAGATGTACCTCTTCAGAATATAAATTTATTTTTTGCCTCTTTGACTCAACAACTAACGAACCGTCAAAATCTATAGACTTTACAATACCTGTGTTTCCATCCCAAAAAACTTCATTACCAATTAAACAGTCAAATTTTATGAATTCACCTATTATTTCTTTTGAAGATAAAGAAGAATTTCTGTCAAAATGAAATAGAAAAGACGCTAAAAAAACCGATTTGTCAAACTTAATACCATGTGATGATAAATTTGTAGCATTTTCTAAAGGTGGTTTGTTCTCTAAATTAAGCCCTATTCCAATAATACTATGATTCTCCCCCTCTTCACATAGTATCCCACCTAATTTTTTCCCCTTGAAAATTATATCGTTAGGCCACTTGAGGTTTAAATCTTTACAGTGCAACTCTAGAACTTTAATTATGCTGATACCCACTATAAATGGTAAAAGTTCATGTTTTGATGACACAATTGAAGCATAAAAACCTCCCTTGTGAGATTCCCAAATGTTACCTCTACGTCCTCTTCCCTGACTTTGCTCTATTGACAATACTACATCGTCTATTTCTGAATTATATTTTGATAACCATGCATTAGTAGATGTTAGATTATCTACAATATGGATCAAATAAAAGCCCCAAGATCCATTTGTTTTATTTGCTCATTTTCAAGAGTATCTTCTATTGCATTAAATGCAAGTTCTAATCTTTGTTTAATAAAAGGTCTCGAGCCATAACGCTCAGAAATATCTGTAGCAATTTTTCTGTATTTAGAAACTGAGGCTGGAGATATGTTAAGTTGAAGTTTACCTCCACAAGAACAGGTATCTTTGAGGGGCGGACGCCTGAATTTAGTATTACATTTTTTGCATCTAACACCCTGTGTAGAAAACGAGCGCAAGTTTCCGATTATATCTCGGATAAAATGTTTTTCAATTGTCTGTTCAGCAACATAGGTAGCATTTGATGCGCGAGTCCTAGAGGCTAATTCAAGAGATGCCAGAGCCTTATCAGCCATAGTATCAAGTGTCACATATTTTGATTCAACAGGGCCCATGTTTATGCTTGATGAACTGTGGGTAAAATTGTAATTTTCATATTGCTCTGGAGTCTCAAGTCTATTTGACACCATATCTAGCAACTTGGAAATAGAACTTGAAACCACTTTTTTCTCAGAATTCTCATAAAACTCTAGAGGGTAAACACTATTGAGCTCAATATTATGCGCCTCGCTATCTATCTCAATTGGGTCTATACGTGTTGATAACACTCTCGGTATGTCCATAGTTCCCCCTCTAGTTGTAGGAACAAAACTATCTGAATAATTTAGCAAACCGTCCACAAGTAACATTATCGAATCCTCATCGCCATCACAATTTCTTCTTTTGGCTGCATGTAAAAAAGGATGGCCATACTGAGCTTTCGCAGATGTAAACCCGATTAAACGTGTCAAAACTCCTGCAGATGTGTGTGGGCTCAAACAAATTAGAAGGTTACCTATTAATTCTTCAGGTTTAGAATTTGGCTTTAAATTGTAAAAGGGATCCATACCATACAATTTAGAAAGTTCGTCATCAACAAAATTAGAAACCTTAATCAGCCAATTTCCAGCTCTTTCAGATACAATTAAATCCTGAACCTTA
>DASCSW010000009.1:0-19404 GCA_034399455.1 Candidatus Poseidoniia archaeon | reverse complement strand
AGTTTTAGCAGACCAATAGGACCAGACAACCAGTATTTCACCAGCTATTATTGATATAATACAACTATTTGCTTTTACTCTGTCCCAGTAAAGTACTGCTACTGTTGTAGGGAAAAGAACAGCTAAACCCGTAAATGCTTGTGAAACTATGTCAAAAATTGTATCAGGAGGATCATAAGCAAGTGCTAAACCAATTATTGCTAATATAATAATTAGAATTCTACCAATTTGCTTTTCATTTTCTTCTTTAACTTCAGTGACTGCAGGCAGACCATCTTTGGTTATTATTGATGACATTGCCAGTATCTGTGAATCTGCTGTGGACATGAATGCAGCTATTGCACCTACACAGACAATAGCTCCAGCCCACAATGGTGCATATTCAGTTAAGACTAGTGGGAGTATATTGTCTGATTCAGCCTTGGATAAAGTATGATCAAAATCTACAATATTCCCGTATACACCTATTATTACTGGAAATAAAAATAAAATAGGCACTACTGTAGGATAAAGCCAAGCAGCAGTTCGGATTGCTTTATCGTCTTCGGCAATATAAAATCTTGAAAAAAGTTGGGGAAACATAGGTACTGTTATTGGCCAAAGGAGAGTGTAAGATAGTATTATTTCCCATGTAAAATTTCCTTCCCTTATAAATTTCTCAGGTTTATTCTCCCATAATGATTGCCCCGCTTCACTAAAACCACCAATGTCTTCATGAAAGAAGAATCCAAAAACAAATATTATCAAGATTGTAAACATTAAAATTCCTTGAAATACATCAGTCATTGCAGAAGATTTCATTCCTCCTAAAACAAGATAAATAATCATTACACAAGTTAACAGCAATGCACCTATAAAGGAAGGAATTGCACCTCCTGAAAGTGTATCTAATAAGAGTCCAGCCCCATAAGGCTGAACGGCTAGATAAGGTAATGTGAAAACAACTAGGATAGCCCCATAAAGCCAACCCAAATATTTTGAGTTTGTTTCCCCAGCTATTAATTCAGGAGGTGTAACATATCCTTTCTCTTTTCCCAGTTTGTGAATTGGTATTCCCAATAATAATATGGAAAGTCCAACTAGTGAAGTTCCCATGGCCATGATTCCATAGAATCCCCATCCCCCACGATAACTTGCACCTGAGAATCCCAAAAAAAAGAACGCAGAAAAATTTGTTGCAGCTAAGGTACAAAATAAAACCCATGGATTTATTTTTCTAGATGCTACAAAATAATCTTCTGCACTATCTTCTTTACTACGTCCATATAGTCCAATGCTTATCGAAATAGCAAGATATATAGCTAAGATAAGTCCAATAATTAGTAAATCATTCATCCTTTTTCCACTCCTGTGAGAATTTCCAAATAGAATAGGCTAATGCAAATTGAATCATTATTAAGTAAACAATCCATATTGGAATCCAATTAGCAAATCTTGCATCTGAAGATGTTCCTTTTTCCCAGTTCCACCAATCAATGCTAAGTATTATAAGTAAAATAAATACAAAAGTCCAATTACGATTATTCTGTGACTTTGGGAACCAGAATGGTAAAAGCTCCCAAGTCTTTTTGTTCAAGTCTGTAATCTTTCAATAAGTTCAGATTTTTTACCTGAAATAGGTAAATCTCTTTCTTTTAGTAATTCTTTTAGTTCAGCTACTTTCATCGATGAGTAGTCAATATCTTCACTTTCTGTTTCTTCAGCTCCAATATCTTCATCTTCAGGGGTTTCATTGGTCTTTTCTGTAGACTTATCGTTTTTAACATTTTCGAGAATTTTTTCTAATTCACTATCTTCTGGTGGTACTTCCATAAGACTAGCTGGATTCATTACACTTATTTTAGAAATTTCAACTCTTTTAGTTGGATATGTGGTTTTTAGTGATGAAGCTACTTCTTTACTTAGATCTCCAGAATATATTTTTTTTAAAGTTTCAGATAGACTCAATTTAGACAAATTGTCACCTATATACTTGTGTGCAACAGCCCTAAGCATCTTTTCTTGTGATTTTTTTATGCGTTTATCAACCATTAGAATTGGCTTAATTCTAATTTGGACGTCATCCTTTAAGTTAAGAACAAGATTGCAATCAATTCTGCTGTTCCTTCTTCTGGTTAGTGCTCTTTTGTAATCTGAAGTCAAACGGTGCCCATCAAATGTGGTAAATGCATTATTTCCTCTTGTTTCTTGAACTCTGAATTTAACCATAAAATTCTTTTGACTAAAATCTCCAGTTAGCTGTTCTAGAGGCACTTCGGTAACTCTTCCATTTACAAATCCAGGATCATCGGCAGGTGTATGTGCCATTATTGCGTAATTGAACATAGATGGAGCGTGCATGCGATACCATGTCTTACCCTTCCATTTGTCCTTCACTTTAGCTCTTGCGACCTTTGCCAAATCTTTTCTCCGTCCTGAACTACAAATTCAGAGTTGCGCTCACTGGACAGGGTTAAATATACGTTGCGTCGATTGTAATTTAAGATGTTTGATAAATTATTACTGCCATTAGACCCTTCCAAACGGCTCGAACCTGCAAGGAATTATGCTTTGGCATTAGCGAAACGTCTTGATGTACCTTTGATAGCAACTTATGTTAGTAATCCTTCTAAAACGGGAACTATTACAGCTTCATCTGAAACTAGTCGAGGATTTGAAGCATTAGGTAAGAGACAATTAGATCAATTTATTGAAGGAACTCCTGATATAAAAGTTGAATCAATATTAAAAACTGGTAAAAGGCGTAAAATTCTTGCACAAATGATAGATGAAGGAATTGCAGATACCTTAGTATTAGGTCCATTTCGTTCATTTTGGAGTAGATTATTTACAGGTTCAGAAGTTGAGAGAATTTTAGATTCTGAAGCTTCACATGCATTTGTAGTTCGTAAAGAACATCCCTTACCCGGTTCAGGTTCACCAGCATTAGTCGTATTCGATGGCCCTGTTTTACCGAAAGATGCGCTGGAAAAATTGGAAGATTTCTCACGTAAATTCAAATGTGATTTAGAATTATTGCACATCGGAACAGAAATTTTTGGTGGCGCTGAAGCTATAGATAAAGCTGTTGAAGAACTAAGAGAAAAGTTGGGGGGGGATTTTCATGTGACATCTACAATAGTTCCTTTAGGTTATTTTAAGTCTAGAAAGACAATTACTAATTCAGTTGTTGAATCTGAAGGAGCTCGTGTAGTTATACTTCCAGACATAGAGGATGCCGTTAGTGACATACTATTGCATCATCTGGTTCTTAGTGCATCAGTACCGGTGTGTGTTCTTAGATGAGTAAAGACGAAGACTTTGAACAAATGCTTGATGGATTAGAAATTGTTGCTGAATCGTTAGAAGAAGAATCTCATACAGTTCTTCCTAGAGTTGATCAATTAAAGCGAAGAAGAACTTTATTAGATCTTCAAGCAGACTTATTTGACTCTAAGGAAAGACAACATGCCTTGTATCGTTTATACTTAAATTCTACATTTAGAAAATTTATAGCAGGTGTCTTGATCGTATCATTTATTAATTTATTATTATATTTGTTTGCAGATGGCTTAAGTGCAGCAGGTAGAAATGTATTTGCTTTATTTTTATTTATAATTTATCTTTGGGTTTCGGAGACGTTTCCATTACCCGTCACAGCATTGATGGCAGGCGTTGCACTTGTTTTATTAGGTGAAAATAGAGATGATGCGTTTTCTTCTTATGCTTCAGATTCAGTTTTTATGATTCTTGGTTCTTTAATTATAGCACAGGGAATAACTAAGTCAGGTGCTGAAAATTTAATAATAAGAAAATTTTTAGGCCCTTTCACCGGTTCTAATTATGCTCTTATTTTTGGTATTATTGTTATTTGTAGTTTTATGGCTGCGATAATTCCAGACCATAGTGTTGCTGCAATCATGCTTCCGTTAGTTCTTACTATTGCAGATAAAACAGACATTAGTAAGCATAAAAATGAAATGATAGCACTGGTATTAGCAGTAGCTTTTTCTTGTTCGATTGCAGGTTTAGCAACTCCTTCTGGTGGGGCCCGTAATGTAATTGCTATGGGTTTTTTGGAAGAAATTTATAATCAGAAAATAACCTATATTCAATGGGTTGTTTTAGCTGCACCTTTAACAATTGCATTAATTCCTGTAGTTTTCTTTACTTTAATTTTTGTTAATAAGGTAAGTTATCGAAGTATAGATTATTATTATGAAAAAACTGATTCTATTGATGAGCGCCAACTCTTAGCCTTATCTGTCCTGGGAGTTACATTTTTACTTTTCTTAACTTCAGGATTTGAATGGAATACTTTAACATTAGGAACTAGTGCAATGATTGGAGGAATTCTAATGCATGTATTTGGTGTATTAGAATGGGAAGATAGCAGGCAAAGATTACGTTGGGGTGTAATGTTCATTTACGGTGCAGCATTAACTATGGGTAAGGCTATGGTGAAACATGGTGCTGCAGATTGGTTAGCGGGTGGATTGTATTGGCTCACAGAATTTGCAGATGGTAAAGAAGTAGCTATAATTTTGATGATAATTATTGTAACAGTAATGTTGACTAATGTAATGAGTGATGGTGCTGCTGCAGCTATACTTGTTCCAATAACACTCGCTGTTGGTTTTCAGGCAGATTTACCGTTGGAAAGTATTGCTCTAATAACGGCAATCAGTACTGCATTTGCTTTTATGACTTCTTTTGGTACTCCTCCTAATTTGATAGTCCAGGCTTCCGGAATTCCAAAATCTAATGATTTTGTAAAAAATGGTGTACCTTTGGTAATTTTTGCAATTTCCCTATTAATTATTATAGAACAATATTATTGGGTTATTGCAAGAGAATGGGTTGGTCTTTAGTAAATTAGCTAATATTTTTTTTATTATTGTTATCTATATTAGCTAAACCTCCAATGAATGCAAAGGTTACTACTGAGATGAAAACAGAAGAGGTACTATCGGGCATTTTGGATATAGGGCCTAGTGAATCATCAGCAGGGCTATGTTCAATTAGTTCTCCAATTTCTGTAGCTACATCATTAGGACCTGAGCCTGGTGGCAAAGCTCCAGAGGAGGCAAGGAAATAAATTGCAGCAATAACTAGAAAAGGTAACATTGCCGCAGTTAGAGCGCGACCAGGGTCTCCAGCTTTTTTCCCTCCAAAAAATCCACCAATTGCCGCAGTTATAGATCCCGGAATACTTAGGACCCCTAATACTATCATTATACCAAAAATATATAGAAAACCTGCAAAGACTCCTTCTTTTAGTAAATGAGTAGCAGCAAAATCATCATTAAAGGTATTTTTTTCAATAGTTTCTTCTGATTCTTTTTTAAGTTCTATTTCGGGTTTCTTTTCTATTTTCTCTTTTACAATTTCTTCTTCACATATGATATTTGGTATTTCAATTTTAGATTCAGGTTCTGAATCAGATATCTCTCGGCGTACCATTTCCCATAAATCTTTTTTGTCGCTCAATATGGTTTATTTAATTACGACCTATAAATTGTTGCTGATGCCTACAACAGATTAATATAATACCCATGACAGACCCGATAGAACGGAGTAGATTGATTGAGAGTTTTAACCACAGAAACACTTGCTTCAGCGATTAATTACAGTCCAGAGTATTCTCATATGGGCGATGATGAATCTAGTTATTTGGCTGAACACATTTTAAATTTTTTTGGATATAGTGATAGAATAATTGATAACGTATTGCATCCTGAGGATCGCGATACTTTTTACATGCTAGAAGATGCAGGTTTAATGGAGACTGAAAGAGAAGAAACAACACTCTATGATGGTCGAGAGTGGAGAATACATTATTGGCTTTTGAAGATAGCTGAAATCCAAAGAAGAACTGATGCAGGACCAAAATATGCACCAGAGGACCAGGAACCCTCCGTTTATGATGAAATTCCAGATGATATCTGGTCCCGTTGAAATTGAAATTCCCCTATAATCTTAGAGGTAATCAGAAAGAAACTATAGAGTCTATTGAAGCTACTATAGGAAATAGAAATCATATAGTCCTGGAATCTCCAACAGGAAGTGGAAAAACTTTCATCTCTTTAGCCGCGACGTTGCCATTTGTTATTAGTAAAGGTTTGAAAATAGTATATTGCGTAAGGACTAATTCCCAACAAAAACAGGTTATTCATGAGTTAGAACAATTCAAAAAAGCTGGAAATTCAATTAAGGCAGTAGCAATTCAAGGCCGAGATTCACTATGTCCTCAACAAAATTACGATAATGAGTTAAAAAAATCAAATTGGTCAGAAAAATCAAAAATTTGTAAATCCCTAAAAATACAATCAAAAATGGGAGAGGGAGGCTGTCAATTTTATAGAAGATTTTTACGAGATAGCAAATCACTAATTGATGAATGGTCAACAGAAATACTTACTGCACAAGATTTTTCTAAAAAGGCAGAGGAAGCTGGCTTGTGCCCGTATGAGCTAAATAAATTATTGCTTAAAGAGGCCCAAGTAGTGATAGTTCCATATGTTTACTTTTTTGAAGAATTTGTAAGAAATTATGTATTAGGATGGATGGGAACTTCAATAGATAAAATAATAACTATTATTGATGAAGCTCATAATTTACCTGATTGGGCAAGAAACGCAGCTTCAGATTCATTATCTTTAAAATCTATCAATAGTGCAGTTAATGAAGTGAAGGATTTTGGATATCTTTTACCAGAAGGTAGAGATCCTATCCAATTTCTCAATTTTGTTGAAGCCTCTATTGAAAAATTAGCTGAAGAACATATATTGGAGAACGAAGATGAAGGTCACCTTCCTTCACATATAGTCTCACCAGATTCAGAAGTACCTACCTTTGAAACAGAAATGATGTCACTTGGAAAAATGACACTTTTTAAACTTAAACAAGATTCTACCGAGATTTCTAAAATGGGTCAAATGACTCGCCAATACCTTTTGGATCATGGTAAAAGACCAAGATCATACCTTGGTTCTGTTGGAGATTTCCTTTGTCGTTGGTTAGATTCTTTAGAGACCCATACTATACGTTTGGTTGGTAAAGATCCTCTTAGGCTAGAGAAAGTATGTCTTGATCCTAGAGTAATGACAGGTTTTCTTGATAATACAGCAGGTGTAGTTTCAATGTCTGGAACTCTAAGTCCTCTAGATATGTTTAGGGATCTAGTAGGATTGAGGCCTGATTCGATTTTAGAGAGAAAAGAGTCCGTTTTTCCAAAGAATAATAAAAAAGTGTTATATCTGCCAGATGTTACAACTTCCTATAGTGAACTTAATAGCAAATCAAGTACTTGGGATAAAATAATTTCTAAATTAGAATTAATCACCTCAAATTTTGGAGGTAATATAGCTCTATTTTTCCCATCATATAAACTTCTTGAGTTGGCTTTACAAAGCATTAATATTAAGAAACCAATTTACAGAGAATATTCAGGAATGGGGCAAGAAGAATTGATGCAAACGGTTGAAAGTTTCAAATCAGATAGTAGTGCAGTATTAGCCGGAGTTATGGGAGGTCGTCTAGCAGAAGGAATTGATTATCCAAATACTACTTTAGAAATGGCAATAATTGTTGGAATCCCATATCCTGCACCAGGAGTCAGGCAAAATGCATTACAACATTATTATGATATTTCTTTTAAGGGGCAGGGATGGAAATTTGCAGTAGAATCACCTGCCGCTAGGAAATTATTGCAGGCAGCTGGGCGAGTAGTAAGGTCTGAGACTGATAGAGGCTTCATAGTGATAGCAGATAGCCGAACAGGTCGTTTCTTAGAGTATATTCCTGAATTAGAACAATCAAACGATATTGTATCTGAAATAAATGAATTTTTTGAAGCCTAAATCCTTTAATCTAAGATTCTTAGCCAGACAAGTGCCACCGTGGCTTAGCCCGGCATAGCGACTGATTCGTAATCAGTAGGTCGAGGGTTCAAATCCCTCCGGTGGCTCCATTAATTTTTTGAAATTTAACTTTGCTACGTCTCATGGCTTCTAGAGCTGGCATTGTTTTATCAGCCATAAATGCAATACAAGATCCACCACCTGTTGAGATGTGTTCTATTCCTTTAGCTAGATTCATTTGGTTGAAAGCCATTGCCGTTTCACCACCACCAACAACAGTCATACCTTCATTATTTGCAATTGCTTGAAATATTTCTCTAGTCCCAATAGCAAATTCAGAATCTTCAAAAACACCCATTGGACCATTAGCAATAACTGTACCTGCATTCTCTATCAATTCTGCATATTTTACTAGAGTATCAAGTCCAATGTCGTGTATCGGATATTTTGTAGGTAATTGATCAATGGGAATGCCCATTCGTTTCCCTTCATTATTAGTAGCGACGTCAGTAGGATAAACAATCTTTTCTCCATGTTTTTTAATTAATTTTTTTGCCTTACCAATTATTTCTTTATGATTTGGTATGTTATTTTCTATAAATTTGGTGCTTGGTTTCCCTATATCCACATTTGCTGCTATTAAAAATATATTGGCTACAACACCTCCTGTCAAAACATAATCTACACCCTTACTAAGGAAATATTCTGAAATCGATACTGAATCAGCAGCTTTGCTTCCACCTAATAAAGCAATTCGAGGATTGGGTCCTGATGAGATTGCCTTTCCAAGAAAATCTAATTCTCTTTGCATAACTCTTCCTGCGATTGCAGGTATTCTTTCTGAAAATCCTACAAGTGAAGGCTGACAGCGGTGCGCAGCAGCAAAAGCATCATTCACGAATAAATCAGCTAATGGCGCTAAAGTTTCAACCATTTTACTATTAGATTGTTTTTCAAAATTTTTATTTTCAAACGTTTTCAATTCAACTTCTTCTTTATCAAATCTAACATTTTCCAACATTAAAATTTCACCACTTTTTATTTTATTAATTGAATTTAAAGCAGCTTTTCCATAAATATCAGGTACAAATTTTATCTTCATGCTTATAATTTTTGCCATTATTTTAGAATGTTCTTTAAGGCTTACAAAATCTAATTTTCCAGGTCTCGATTGATGAGCTAAAATTATGACTTTAGCTTTTTTGTCAGCTAATTCTTTTACTGTAGCTGCATGTCTTTTAATTCTTGTATCGTCTAATATTTTGCCATTTTCAGGATTAATAGAAGAATTAATGTCAATTCTTAATATTATTTTTTTATTTTTTATTTCAAAGTCATCAATAGTAAAAAAACTTCGTTCATCAAGTGTGTCAAATTCGCCGTCGACAGTTATGTACCCACTATTTCGAGCCACGTCTCGCAAGGGGGCTGTAAGTAAAGCTTTCCGCTTATTATTTTTGTATGTGACGGCCAAGAACTGTAAAATGAGCCACTACAGATTCAATTTGTATTCTTGAATTAGCACCTTCAGATAATCTAAAATCAATTTCAGCTAATTTTTCTATCATTTGGACTTTGATATTGTCAGGTATTTCTAAATCTCTTACAGATCTATGCATTTGCCTTAGAACATCTTCTCCAGCCAAACCATATGTGATTTGCAGGGTGTCTAATCTTTCTCTAGCTCCTGAAAAATCTCCCTCTAATGACATTTGTAATGCTTCTTTAACTTCTTCAGGCCTTGCTGCAGCTACCGCTTGGTAAACAACGTCAGCAGTAATATCTTCTTTAGCTGCTGCAGCCATCTGTAATCCGTTTATTGCACGTCTCAAATCCCCTTGAGCAAGATAAGTTAGGGATTCATATCCTTCTTTAGTAACAGTTAAATTTTCTTTAGCGGCAACAAATTTCAGATATTTTTCTAAATCTTCAGCCTTTATGGGTCTAAATCTGAAAACTGCACATCTTGATTGAATGGGTTCTATAATTTTAGACGAAAAGTTACAAGACATAATGAAACGGCATGTTCTAGCATATTTTTCCATAGTTCTTCTCAAAGCAGCTTGAGCCGCACTTGTTAATGCATCAGCTTCATCTAAAAAAATTATTTTGAAACCATCTTCTCCCAAGGGTGCAGTTCTTGCAAATTCCTTAATCTTCCCTCTTACGACGTCTATGCCTCTTTCATCCGAAGCATTTAATTCGTGAAGATTATGTTTCCATAAGTCACCAAATAATTCTCTTGCCAAGGCTAGTGCACTAGTTGTTTTTCCAATACCTGCCGGCCCTGCAAACAATAAATGAGGCATAGATCTTTCTTTAACATAATTTTTCAATCTAGTTGTAACTGCAGATTGACCCACGACTTCTGAAAGGTTGGTGGGGCGATATTTTTCAATCCAAATCTCATCCATTAAATGCCTATCCGCCCGTTGTATTTAATTCTACCAATAGTAGCTAATGTAACACATATATAGCACCTATACAAAATAGATAATATGTCAAGGTATGAGGGTGTTGACTTTTACAGGATGGAACAACATCTCACAGATGAAGAGATTATGGTTCGGGATTTAGTTCGTGACTGGGTTGATGAAAAAGTCCTTCCTATTATTGAAGAATATTATACGAAAGGTACTTTTCCCACAGAATTAATTTCAGAAATAGGTGAGATGGGTCTTTTTGGTTGTAATCTTGAAGGGTATGAATGTGCAGGATTTTCTAATGTATCTTATGGTCTAGTCTGTCAAGAATTAGAGCGTGGTGATTCAGCAATACGTAGTTGTGTTTCAGTTCAAGGATCCTTGTCTATGTATCCAATACATGCATTTGGGACGGAAGAACAGAAGCAAAAATATTTACCAGGAATGGCCAAAGGAGAACTCATTGGTTGTTTTGGATTAACTGAGCCAGATCATGGTTCAGATCCTGGCGGTATGGAAACTAAAGCGGTAGAAGATGGAGATTCATATGTTCTTAATGGTGCTAAAATGTGGATAACAAATGGTACTATTGCTGATTTGGCAATTGTTTGGGCTAAATTAGAGGGTAAAATTCGTGGTTTTATTGTAGAAAAAGATGATTCTGGTTTTACGGCACCTGAAATGAAAGGTAAGCATTCGTTAAGAGCTTCAATAACTAGTGAATTAGTTTTTCAAGATTGTAAAATTCCCAAAGATAGAATTTTACCTAATGTGCAAGGCCTCAAAGGTCCTTTGAGTTGTTTAACTCAAGCTAGATATGGAATTGCTTGGGGTTCTTTGGGTGCTGCAATGGGCTGCTTCCATTCATCAGTTGATTATTCTAAATCCCGAATAATGTTTGAGAAACCAATAGCTAGTTTTCAATTAGTTCAAAATAAATTGGCTTGGATGCTTAGAGAAATAACTAAAGGGCAATTATTAGCTTATCATCTTGGCAGATCTAAAGACAAAGGTGAAGCAACTCCAGAGATGGTTTCTCTTGGCAAAATGAATAATGTTGATATTGCAATCCAAATTGCTCGCATGGCTAGAGATATTCATGGTGCTAATGGAATTTTAAATGAATATCCAATAATGCGGCACATGGCTAATTTAGAAAGTGTTTATACTTACGAAGGTACACATGACATTCATAATTTAATTCTTGGTCGTTGGATAACAGGTATTCAAGCGTTCGAATAATTTTAGATTGTGCCTGGACTTGCGACAGCCTCGTTCCAAGTATTACAGTTATAACAGGTACGTGTAAGACTTTTTCCATTTCCATCGGCACCATCATCATCGGTATAGCTAAATGTATCTTCAAATGAACCTTTTGAGAGCACAAGAGTCTCATTTTTACCTAAACCATTTCCAATTGCCATATCCTCAACAGAGAATACATATTGGTAATCACCATATGCCTCCTTGTAGATAGTTGGTGATGTAGTTAAGATTCCTGCTTTGTATCCTGGTAGAAGTATTATTTCATCATCATTATCAGCTAAGATATTATCCTCATCTACAGAGTCAGAAATTTGCCAACTCTCGACATATATAGCTGTTGGATTTGGATTATAAATTTCTATCCATTCATAATCAACTCCACTATTTGTAGGATTATACATAACTTCAGTCATGTACATCCTGCTGCCAGGAACATCACCTTCATAGACAGTTACAGTCAAAGTAGCAGGTAAAATGGCAGAACCTGAATTATACAAAATGTATTTTTCAGAATTGACACTAATTGAAGAAGTATTTGGATCTCCACCCCAAAGGCACACAGTTTCATCAGGTACCATAGTTCGAATTTCTATTCTTAATCCTTGAGTAACTTCCAATTCATCTCTTAATGGGTTATATGGGAATTTGCCTAGTGCATCACATTTATCCTTATCTATTTCGCCATTTGAATTGAGTAGCCCAATAGTAGCTCCATTTCTTAATTGGACATCTCCCGTTCCAAATTCAAAATCTTCCCAATTGGTAACATCTCCAATTTTCCCTTCAGAACCTGTTAATTCAGATATGACTTCTCTTGCCATAACGACTCTTTCATCATTGTTATCCAAATCAATACCTATTCTATAATTCATTGATGAGGTAAATGCTTGAACTAGTAAAACGAATATTGTTAGAGCTATTGTAAATTCAATAACATGAGTGACTCCATTTTCGTTCTTTACTAAAGTTCGTTTCATCCTTTCATTTCCCTCTTGAATAACCACGTGGCCGTTCTAAGGCACATTAATGGCCATAAGACAACTGACAATAAAGCTAACCATCCCGGAACACCTTCTAAATCTACAGCTAATGTCCTACTGGTGAATAGTCCCACAACCATTTGATAAATCACTCCAGGATTCAATAATCCTATGCGGGATGCGAATTGTTGATAATCAGGATCGTTTTCAAAATTTTCACCATTAATATCGACCCCAATTACAGTAGCCATTGCAATAACGACCAGGGCCCATACTAAGGCAAACAACAACCAAGCACTCAATCCATAAATTACCACACTTGAGCCACTCCTTGCTGAAATGGCTAGACAAAGTTGAAATGTTACCATCGTAAAAATCATTACTTGGCCAAAAAACAAGAAAGCGAATACACTACCTATAGGTGGCATTTCACCTCTTGTAACCATAAAATATAATCCTATTACTTGAGCTATAAAAGCAGGAATTCCGACAACTAATGTTAATCCTAAAGCTTTACCGAAAACAATAGTTTCACGGTTTATTGGTCTAGCCAATAATAGGTTCATGGTATTTTCTTGTCTTTCTTTATGGAATGTATCTACAGAAACTCCAATTGCAACCATTGAGCCAATCATAAATGTAAAATAAGATAATTGGACGATGCTCCCTTTAGTTGTCATTGTCCCTAAAATAGAGTCAGGGTCATTTTGTAATTGTCCTAATAGCATCCCCATGCCGACTATGAAAACGAAAAATATAAGACCCAAAACAATCATTCGGGGTGTCTTTAATCCTCTTCTAAACTCAAACATTGCAATATGTTTGGCAAATTTAATTTGCTCCTTTAGATTCTTAATTCGATTTAATGAAAAATAAAGGCCTATTGCAAATATTATGAATTCCACTCCAAAGAAATAGTAATCACGTTCATCTGCTAGAGCAATGTCATCGATTTCAGCTTCCCATATTTGACTTTCAAGTTTAATAGCAGCCCCATTTCTTTCATAGATGTAATTCTTCTCAACTAATGATGCATCTACAGTTACAACTTCATTTTTGTAGAATTTCCCTTCTAAACTACCATTAACCAGAATTCTCATTCCATTAAGGCTTATCATACATTTTTTGTAAGTATCTTCACTATAGACTAATCCATCCATTTCATCAAAAGTACCTTTGGATTGTTCTATAGATCCAATGCTTGTATTTGTATAAGGAAAGATTTCTAAGACTCCTTTGAATGTAGTTGTTTTATTAACGAGAGTTTCGTCATTATAAGTTATTGTAGTCATGTTATCATGTTCTACTATCTTTCTTTCATTCCAGACCCCCAAAGGATTAGTTTCTGTAGTCATTTCCCAATGAGCTTTGTGAGTTGTAGCAATAATAAGGATAATAAAAATTGCAACAAACAAAGGTTGCCAAGTGTAATTTTCTTTCCATTTTTTTCCACATACAAACATTACATTTTCTTTAAGCCTCATTTTCGTCCTCCGTTTCTGTCAAGAATACATCTTCAAGAGTTGTATTTTGTGGTTCTATTGAGAATATATT
This sequence comes from Candidatus Poseidoniia archaeon, assembly GCA_034399455.1. Lineage (GTDB taxonomy): Archaea > Thermoplasmatota > Poseidoniia > MGIII > CG-Epi1 > CG-Epi1. The sequence goes on along the minus strand of DASCSW010000009.1, from coordinate 5,340 downwards.
TATTCCATTTGCAACTAGTTTATCAGTGACCCAAGGGATTAAATCTTCTTTAAGTTTTAGGATGATTGTTTTATGTTTTCCAATATCTTTTTTTTCTATAATTTCAATTCCTTTTTTCTTTTGCAATAATTTCTCACTTTCATTATTAAATTCATTTACACGTAATGATAATTTTATGGCTGTTTTCTCAACAGTTTCTACTATTTTGGAAATTGATTCCTGCCTAATCATTTTTCCATTATTTATTATTCCAACATCGGTACATAATTCTTGAACTTCCGATAAAATGTGTGAGCTCAATAGAATAGTCAGACCATCTTTGTTTAAATCTAGTAATAAGGTTCTGAGTGCTTTAACACCTCTTGGATCAAGGCCCGATGTAGGTTCATCTAGAATTAATATTTCAGGTTCGTGTAGTAAAGCGGTTGCTAATGCTAAGCGCTTTCTCATACCTAGTGAAAATTCATTTACGGTTTTTTCAGAGCTATTACCTAAACCTAATATCTCTAATAATTTTGTACCTTTCTTGTCTATAACCGAATCAGATAAGCTGTAAAATGCACCGTAAAATTGTAACGTTTCAATCGCCGTTAAACTTCGGTATAATCCTACTTGTTCAGGAAGAAAACCAATTTTGTTTTTGTTTTCAAAATGATTATACTCTATGTTTTCTCCATCAATAGAGATAGTTCCTTCATCACATTTTAAAATACCTGTAATACATTTGATTGTCGTAGTCTTTCCAGCACCATTAGGTCCTAAAAATCCAAATATTTGTCCTTTTTCAACTTTAAAACTTAGATTATTCAAAGCATTATAGGTTTTGACAACTCTACCATATTTGCGTATACGGTAGTCCTTCCGGACTCCATTCAATTCAAGAAGGCTCGCCGCCATGTAAAGTCACCCTTGATTGCTGTTATAAAACCACATCGTCTTGTGTAAATGTGTCTGAGCATTGGAGATATCCGTTTTTGCCTACAGCAAGTACTATTCTTGAAGGTGTAAATTTAGATTCATTACTGAATGATTATTTCTATGCCGAAGCTAGGGCTCTTGCTATAAATCGCCTTGAAACTTCAGCAACACGCGGAATAATTGACGTTGAGGGCCCACCTACGAATGATGAAACAGATATAGTGTTGGGATATGTCATTTCTAGACTGGTATTGGCAGCTACAGATAATCAGGCTCTTGTCAATTATGTGGCATTATCTGAAGCCCTTAGAGCTGAGTCCCATCTTTCCTCAGAAACTGATGAAGATTTAGTTGAATTTGTTAATAACTTAGGCGTCGTTAAAGTTGAATTAGATGGCTCTAATTTTAACATGAATTTCATTAATTATGTAAGGGCAGCATCTAAACTTAGAGAAGGTGACTGGAAATTATCGAATCGAGGTGTGAGCAAAGGTGTTGTAACTTTAGATCGCAAGACTTTAATTCGGTTAATGAGAGAAGTTATAAGGCAACATTTAGAGGAATTACCTAAAGCTCCGGTTGAGATAAAAGACAAATTTGAGGGCACAATCGAAGATTTGAAATCTCAAGTATCTAAGACATTTACTGAAAGAATTGGTGGTTTGAATACAGTTGTTAATGAGAGGCAGGCAGAGGCAATGAAGGAACTAGGTCGTTTTGATCTTTCCAAAGCCCCACCATGCTTTAATCTAAATATGATGGATTTACAGGCTGGAGTTAATTTACCACACCCCTCTCGTTTTTTTATAACAACTTTTCTTTCTTCATTAAATCAAGACCCGGAGGCTGTAATGAGATTATTTGCTACAGCTCCTGATTTCAAAGAAGCTTTTACTAGATATCAAGTAGAACATATTTCAGGCAAAACATCAGGAACTCAGTATAGTTCTCCGAAGTGTGATACACTTGTATCAAGTGGAGTATGTCCTGGTCCTAATGCACTTTGTCGTCTAATAAGACATCCATTGAGCTATTATCGGGTGATGTCAGAATCGGAGAAAAATCCTAAATCTCGAATGGAGAGAATTTTGTTGGCAACATTAAACAAAGAAACTTACCCCACTAAATTAGTTGAACAAAATATGGAGAAAATAGGAGAGTTTGATTTTACATATAACAATATTCAAAAGAGAAAACTTTCTGAGGCTATAAGGGCAGATTCTCCTAGTCAAGTTAGTGTAAAAATCGGTCATTTTCAAGGAAGAGTTTATTCAGTAGAAGTACCTAGTGAAGATCGGAAGCTCTGGATAACTAAGGCAACAATGAATATCACAGAAGGTAATGCAGATTATGATTGCCTTTCACTTACAGATTGGAAAGTTGCACTCCCTATAGAGGAATCACATTACAAATCCAAAAAAATAGATTTAATTGTTAAACCATTTGAGATTAATTTAGATGAAAGTGAAACTAGAACCTTATTCCTCGTTTTAGATAATGTTGAAGAATCTTAGACTCTAATACGCCTTCCACAGCTACAGATAAATTTAGAGGTATTCTCTTCAATATGGTGCACTTTTTCACATGCGGGACATGTAATATTGTTTATTCCTTTTCCCATATTGATCTCAGGTTCCTTTGTTTCCTTTTTTGCAGGAGCTACTTTTCTAACAACTTTTTTCTTTACAGCCTTTTTCTTTACAGTTTTTTTCTTAGGTGCTGGTTCAGGTTCTTCATCTTCGTCGTCACTATCAGTAGCACTAGCCAATGTTTCCGTTCCGGTTAATTTATCCAACATTGCTCTTTCATCAAATTCTTCATCTTCATCGTCATCTTCGTACTCATATTCTTCTTCGTCAGGCTCGTCTTCATCATCTGAGCCATCATCTCTGTCTTCAAGTCTTTTTAAGTTAGATTTACTAGGTAATTCAGAATCATATCCGACTCCTGTTAGACTTTTCTTTAACGGATCAATGCTTTCTTTTGGTTTGTAAATATCAGCAGTAGTATCTTCAGGTCCTAAAACAAAGGTGTAAGTAACAAAGGACAATATTATGATACCAACAAGAGCACCTAATATTATGAAAATATTTACACCAGCAATTTCATCGGGAATGCTAGGTAATGAAAAACCTGATGAGCCACTATCGCCACTTGGAGGTGCTTCCATTTGTATAATTATAACAAAATCTCTAACAATGTCACTAGAAGAGTTCTTCATTATAATTGAGAATCTAATTGAACCTTTATAATTTTCAAAACGAGTGTCGTCTCCGCTGAATTTAGAAACAAAAGTATCATATCCAGGGTCCAACTCATTATCTTTTACTGGTTGGTATTGAGGTAGACCAGATGTAGGATCTCTGCGGTCGGTATCACTATCAAAGTAAACATCGATGTAAATGCTTTCTACAGAGAGGTTTTTGTCACCCGAATCTATTCTATAAGGCCCACTCAAATGAATTTCAAGATTTAAATCGTTTCCACTTTTGATGATAAATTCAGTTTCACTTTCAGTCAATTCTTCAGATTTATTGATATATATCTCAACTAATCCTGCATTAGCTACAGGTAAAATAAATACAGATAGAATCAACGCGATTAGCAAATTGCGGCCTAAATGTGCTTTATTTAACATCGTTCGAACTTAGTCTTAACTACTTTTCTAAATAAGACTTGCTATTTATGGATGCATCTCACTAAAGTTATTAACTACTTGCCTAAGTGGTAAAATAATGTCCTCAGAAAAAGAGCATCTCAGAAAATCAGGGAAAGGTACTCGAGCAGTTCATTCAGGCACTTCTCCCAGTGAGAATTCACTAAACACGCCAGTGTATCAATCTTCAACATTCTTCTTAGATGATAATGCTTATCAAATGTGGAAAGCAGGAACACCTCGTGCGCCAGTTTATTCACGATATAATAACCCATCAATGAGAGCTGCAGAAAAGAAAGTGGCTCATTTAGAAGGTGCAGAAGATGCATTAGTTTTTTCTTCAGGTATGGCTGCGATTTGTACGACTTTGCTTACCTTCCTTAGTCAGGGCGATAGACTAGTCACAACACGTAATCTTTACGGCGGAACTATAATTTCGTTAGATCAGGATTTTACACGTTTCGGAATTGATGTTCATTACGTTGACGTCAAAGATTTAGATGCTGTTGAGGCAGCTTTGAAAGAAAAAGAAACTAAAATTTTGTATTGTGAAACAATAACGAATCCTTTACTTGAAGTATCTGATTTACCTGAATTAGCTAAATTAGCTAAAAAATATGGAGCACTTCCTATAGTGGATAGTACTTTTGCTACACCAATGGGTTGCCAGCCTCTCGAACATGGTTTTGAGTTAGTGCTTCATTCAGTAACTAAGCTTCTTAATGGACATAGTGACATTTTAGGAGGTACGGTTGCAGGTAGTCAAGATTTAATTCATCAAATCTGGTATAAGTTAAGGAATTTTGGTGGAAGTATGGACCCTCATCAAGCATCTTTGTTAGAAAGAGGAATGAAAACATTGCATGTTAGATATGAAAGAGCAATGAATACAGCTAGTCAATTGGCTTCTTGGTTAGAATCGCATGATAAAATCAATAAAGTGATTTATCCGGGTCTAGAAAGTCATGACGATTATGATTTGGGTAAAAAAGTGTTAGATAGCCCAAGTACAATGGTTTGCTTCGAAGTTGAAGGCGGGGATGGAGCTGGAAGGAAATTAATGGACAATCTTGAGATAGCTACACAAGCCGTTTCATTAGGGGGCGTTGAATCTTTGATTTCTATGCCTTGTTCAACAACACATGTTTCTTGGAAAAAAGAGGATCGTTTAGCAGCAGGTATTGGTTTGGGTTTTGTTAGATTTTCAACAGGTTTAGAAGATTTAGAGGATTTAATATCTGATTTTGAACAAGCTTTGAATAAAATATAGTCCCATAGAGATAATAGCCCACTTTGCTTGGACGTTTGTGGATTATACAATTAGACTGATTTCTGCAATTTCTTGCACTGAAGAAATACAAGGAACGAACCGGAATATAGTATATCTTTTTGGAACTACTAAGGATGGTAAATCAATTGCAGTAAGAACTCCATTTTTATTGCCTTATTTTCAAGTAGTTGAACCACCTCAAGACATAATTGATGCTCTACAGAAAAGAGATGGTGTTGAGAAAGTTGAACCTCAAGAATTATGGGTTGATGGTTCGGTAAAAAAGTGTATGAAGGTAACAGTCTCTCATACTGGTAAAGTATCAAAGATAAAAGAATGGTTGAAAAATAATGATTTGAAATTATTGGCTGCAGATATTCTTTTTCATCATAGATATTTGTATGATAACAATATAGGTGGTTGTGTAAGAGTTCGTGGCAAAAAGATAATAAAAGAGGAATGGTCTTGTGATGTTATTGAGGTAGTTGAAATACTT
>DASCSW010000008.1:0-19787 GCA_034399455.1 Candidatus Poseidoniia archaeon | reverse complement strand
TCAATGCCACCTCTCCCTGAAGATTACCTGCCAAGAATATGTTCTAAATTAGAACTATCTCCTAAAGTTGAAGGAGCTGCAAGAGATCTTCTAAGAGCCGCTCAAGATGTTCCGCTAACAAATTCAGTTCCTATATCTTTAGCCGCAGCAGCAGTTTACATTGCTTCAATTGTAAACAACGAAAGAAGAAAACAGAAAGATGTAGCTAGGGCTGCAGATTTAACTGAAGTTACCATCAGAAGCCGTTACAAAGAAATGGCTCAATTCTTGAATATAGATATTCATATCTAAAGTGTTCTTTAATCAGGGATGTAAAACCCATGATTGATGAACAAATATTTAGGCGCTTCAACCATACAATAGCCGCATGTTTTGTTATCTATTTTCTATTCCCTGCTGAAATATTAGGCTTACATAGGAGTTATTTCATAATTTTATTCTGGTTATTAGTCGTTGCTATAGAAACGGCACGCCTTACTAAGGGCATCAAAATATTAGGAATGAGAGATTATGAAAAAGAAAGAATTGCCAGTTTTGTTTGGTTTGCGAGCGGCTCTTGCCTGCTATTAGGGCTTTATGAAATGGGTTTTTTTCCTCAAAGTCTAGTTATTGCAACCATAGTAATGGCTGCATATACAGATCCTGTTATTGGTGAGGCAACTAAGGAATGGGGAGACAAAAATGGAATTATATGTGGCTTAGCATGTAGTTTTATCATATATCAATTCATTGTCGGTAACTTAATTTATTCAATAATAGGTAGTATTGTTGCTGTAATATCTGAAAGACCAAAAATAAAATGGTTTGATGATGATTTGGCAATGCAGATAGTACCAATGATTATTTTGGTTATATTAAATTGGCTTGAACTATTACCTGACTTAGTAAAAGACGGTGTAATTATTGGGGGAGGAATATGAGTATAACAAAATTATACATATTAGCTCTTTATTTGGTTGCTATTCTTTGTTCTATCCTATTTATTGTAAAAGAACATTATAATATAGCCATATTATTAATTCTAGGAAATGCTTGGCCAGGGTACAAACTTGCCGAATCATTGATGAGGAAAAATGAAGATTAATTATAACAGAAGATGGGATGAAATAAGGCAAAATCTTGAAAATAGTGATGCATTTGTTTGCTCATTACCAGGAAATACAAGATATTTGGCAAACTCTGAGTCACCTCCGGGTTGCCCTCCAGGATCAACAATGAATTTTGTGATTATACCATCTAAAGGAGAACCTATAGCAATTACCTCCTCTCTTGAAGAACACAGGAGTAGAGAAGAATCCTCTATTGAGGATATTAGATTGTGGACTCATTACCCCGGTATTGAATCTCATGGAAAAACTGCAAAAGATGTACTAAAAAATGTGTTAAATGAAAGAAAAATTACAAACATTCACAGTGACACAAAATTAAGTTTAGGGAGAAAAATTAAATCATCGCAAAATAATTTTGTTACGGAAATGAGAGGGGTAAAAACACCTGATGAATTGGAAAGAATAAAAAAAGCTATTAAACAATCTGATAAGGGCCAAGAATTCGCTAGAAATTTAGTTGAGTGTGGCGAGGGATTGACCGAAAGAGAAGTGAGAACTGAAATTGATTATTTCATGGGTAGATGTGGGATTCAGGAAAACTCATTTAGTACAATAATTGCTTCTGGACCTAATGCTGCACATTCTCACCACTCAAACACAAATAGAAAATTGGTTACTGGAGACTCTGTAATCTGTGATTTTGGTGTTTTCTGGGACGGATATTGTTCTGATATAACTAGAACATATTTTGTTGGTGGGGAAACCACTAAAGAATTAAAAGAAGTATATCAAATAGTATTAGAAGCAAATAAACGCTCGATAAGCGCCCTAACTAAAGGCAATAGTGGACACAAAATTGATAAAGCTGGAAGAGATTATATTCGAGACAAAAATTATGGCCGAAACTTTGTTCATGGTACTGGACATGGTTTTGGACTAGAAATACACGAATTTCCTTCATTAACATACAAATCAAAAGTCATTGCAAAACAATCAATGGCCGTAACTATCGAACCTGGAATATATATACCTGGAAAAGGAGGAGTTAGGATTGAGGATGATGTTTTGGTAAACGGAAATGAACCTGAAGTATTAACAAAAGCGGAAAAGGATTTGTACTAGATGATGGAAGCGAAATTAGTAGTAAATCGTCTTTTAGAAAAAAAACCTAAGACTAGACAAGAAGTACAACTTATCAAATTAGAAGTAGCCAAAGAAGAAAAATTTGATATGGTTCCTCCAAATAACCAGCTTTTAGCACAAATAGATGCTTCAAAAGAACCAGAATTAGCTAAACTGCTTAGGGTGAAACCAATGCGGACAAGTGCTGGTGTTACACCTATTGCAATAATGACTTCTCCTGCAGCCTGTCCTCACGGGACTTGTACATATTGTCCTGGAGGACCAACTAATGACAGTCCACAATCATATACTGGCCATGAACCTGCCGCAAGAAGAGGAAAAAGACATAATTACAACTCAAAATCACAAGTGAATGCTCGTTTAGAACAGTATGTTAGAAATGGGCATCCGACAGATAAAATTGAAATAATCATAATGGGAGGGACATTTACAGATAGAAGTCCTGACTACCAAAATGAATTTCTGACAGGAGCGTTTGAAACTCTTAACGGCAAAAAACTACCTCTAGATGAAGCTCTCCATCTTAATGGAGGTGCAAAACACAAATGTGTAGCCTTGACAATGGAAACTAGACCAACTGAATGTAATTCCTGGAATGTATTCAATATGCGTAAACAAGGGGCAACAAGAGTAGAAATTGGAGTACAATGTCTAGATGATGAAGTTCATGATAAAGTAAATAGACAACAAAAGGTAGTCGATGTAATTCAGGCAACAAGATTACTAAAAGAAGCTGGACTAAAAGTCGTATATCACATGATGCCAGGTTTACCAGGTATGACTCCTGAAACTGATTTAAGAGATTTTAAGAGATTGTTTGAAGAAGAAGATTTTCAACCAGATATGCTGAAATTGTATCCTACATTATTAGTAAAAGGATCACCTCTTGCACGTAATCCGGGAGATTTTGTCCCATATGACACAGAAACTGCAGCAAATCTTGTAGCTGATTTGAAAGAAATCGTTCCGCCTTATGTTAGAATACAAAGAATTCAAAGAGATATTCCAAAACCTCAGATAATTGCTGGAGTAATGAATTCTAATCTCAGGCAATATGCTAGAAGAGAGTTAAAGGATAGAGGGAAGAAATGCAAATGTATCAATTGCAGAGAGCTTTGGAGAGCTAAGATTGATCCTTCTACAGCAGAATTAAAAGAGATTGAATACAAAGCGAGTGGAGGGAATGAATACTTCATGTCATATGAATCAGGTTCAAAACTATTGGCATACCTTAGGTTAAGACTAGATCAGAATGCAACTGTAAGAGAACTGAAAGTTACAGGACAATCAGCAAATATAGGGAAAAAAAGCACCGGTGTGCAACATATGGGTTTAGGTTCAAAATTAATGAAGATAGCTGAAGAAAAGGTAAAAGACTATCAAAAAATTAGAGTTACACATGGACCTGGAACAAGATTATACTATGAGAAATTAGGTTACAATCTTGAAGAAAACTACATGGTCAAGACTTTAACTTAAGAACATGGATAATTCAGATTGGAATGAGCACATAGATTACCTAAGAACCCGAACTAAAGTTAATGTATCCAAAGAACAACTATCTAATGCACTAAAAAAATGTGTAACTGAGTCATTACCTTCAAGACCATTTGGAGTATTACTCTCCGGTGGTGTGGATTCAACACTTATTGCCAAAATTTGTAAGGATTACCATGCTGATTTTAGATGTTTTTGTGTAGGAATTAAAGGATCTACTGATATTGAAGGGGCAAAGATAGCTGCAGACATGTTAAAATTAAATTTAGTATCAAAAGAATTTGAAGTAGAAGAAATCGAAGATTTACTTATAAAATCTATCAATATCTTGCCTGCTCCTGAGATTTATAATGACAATTACATAGAATATATCGTTAAAGTCTCCGTATCTGCAGTCCTACTTGCAGCTATTAATTTAGGAGATGAAAAAGTATTTCTGAGTGGGATTGGAGCTGAAGAATTATTCGCAGGATACCATAGACATGCATTATCTGCCAACAAAGGAGGAAAATGGAGGGGGAAGGAAATCAAGGAAATAGAGGAAGAAAGTTGGGATGGAATAAAACGTTTAAACGATTTAGTTCTAAACAGAGATAAAATGGTATCAAGTAGTATCAATAAACAAATAGTAAGTCCATACATTACCGATGAATTGATTATTTTGGCAATGAGTTTACCATCTATTCAAAAAATAGATTCCAAATCAAATAAGAAAATACTTAGAGAGATTGCGATAGAAATGGGAATTTCTCCAATAATATCTGAGAGGAAAAAGAAAGGTGCACAATATGGAAGTGGATTTGATAAAGCAATATCTAGACTTGCAAAAATGAATGGATTCAAACTTAAAAAAAGATATTTAGATAGTTTATTAGAAAACAGGGAAAAATAGTATATTATTATTTTATAAGTAAGCATCTGAGTGATTAACTATGGTAAAATACGTCTGTCATAATTGTGATATGTCCGTTTCAGGTCTCACTTGCGGTGTATGTGGAAAGGAATTAGTTCATGGAACCCTTACAAAGGATGATGGAAACCCGGTTCACGTCTCCAAGTGTCCAGATGGCTGTGGAAAAATAAAATCCCCAATGTGTTGTGGAAATGACATGCACAATCATTAAGTTTAAATCAATCAGAATAAACTTAGACTATCAGAATTAGCCATTCTATCTAAAGTCTCAGTAACTAATGAATCAGGTCCTAAAACTTCCTTAGCTTGAAGATACATACTGCGTATTTCATTTCTTTCAAGTCCTTCTAATGAAGGCATAATATTAGATCTAATAACTCTATCAAGAGCTAACTCTGGCCCATATTTTTTGATTGAATTGAATATAGTCACCATGGAATCAATAACTAGTGCAGGACCAATCTTACGGAATGTACGAACTCCTACTGCCACTTCATCCCCTCTCTTAGGTGCTTCACCGGGTGCCAAGAATTTTACTAACTTTTCATGACATTTGTACATAGCCCCGTCATCATCATAAAAGTCAAATTTACGGCTCGGATAATGTCGACATTTTTCTCCAAATTTCCAAAGCTCATCCCCCTCAGCTCTTTTAGGTACTAATCCTAGCTTTTTCAACTTAAAATACACAAACACAGGCATACGATGGTACTCATCCTCTGGGAGAGGTAGACCTATTTCAACAAAGGCGAAACGACGCATCAATGCAAAACCAACATTGAAAAGTGTATTCTTATCTTGAGTATTCATAGTTCCTATTATTCTAAATTCAGGAGGCATCATGAACGGAGCCCCTCCCGTTTCTTTATGTGTCAATAATGGTTGTTTGTCTCTATACTCAAACACTGTAAATAATTTACCAAAAGCTTCATCAATATTTGCTCTATTAAACTCATCAATTACAAGATAGTGAGGTCTACCTGTTTCACGAATAGATTTTTCACATAACTTAGCAGCTTCAGCAACATATCCATCCTTGAAATAATATCCACCTGAATCATCTGGTGAAATACCTCCTATAACATCGAAATTAGACCATTCTGCATTAGCTGTCACAATGGTGTAATTTGGAGCTTTACTGCCATTTGGCTGATCAATCTCACCACACAATTTTGACAACAATATATTGGATAAAGCGGTTTTACCCGTTCCTGGTTCTCCAAACAACATAATATTCTTTCCTGATGTTAAATGAGTGATAACTTCATCGACAGTTTCTCGAGTTGTAGAATAAGCTTCTGCGATTTCATGGAAATCTACCTCGTAATCTACTTCAATAGCTTCTCTAATCTCAACTGACTGATCAACAGTATCCATCATTGTTTTCTCAACCAATTCCAAATCTGGAGTATGTTCTGTTGTATGTTTTAATTCAATCTGAAATTCGTCACCATATTCCTGCATAAGAAATTCCATTGCTGAATCAACAGACCACTCAGGCATTGCTTTCTGTTGCCCTTCTACTGAAGGTGCAAAAGGATCTTCACGATTTGGCATGGCCCTATCAGATGCTAAAGACAACTCTCTTAGCCTCTGTGAACCAAACTTGTAAACTAACCAGAACCCGACGGCCGTTACTAATGCTGATAAAATAAGATTGAATTTTGCATCGCCATCCATCTCATCCATCTCTACACCACCTAAAAGAATAGGAATAAGGAAAGTAGCAAATAATGACAATATTCCAACTGCAAATATTACAAAGTATGCAACACCCATTGAACCCTGTTCACCTTTTCTCTTATTGTAAAATGAATAAAGACCAACAGAGGAAATACCCAAGGCCATCACAGTAAGCATCAAATCATTTTGATCCAAACCAAAACCGGTTCCCTCATTAGACAACATATTGTAGGCAAAAATTAAATATTGAAGGACTAAACCCGATATTATCATAGTCATATACTTTGCTTCATTTATATCATTAATTCTTGTACTAGAAATTAACCAGTTACCAATCCCTATGAATAAGAAAGTAGCTGCTAATAACATAATTGTACTATCTTGACCTGCACTAAAATCAACAAATGTTACGTTTATGTCTCTATGAGGTATCTCTAATAACTGACAAGAACCTCTCTCATCCTTCAAACCAGCCTCCTCTTTATTTTTTACATCAAGGAAAAACAAGTCTATTTCAGAAACATAATCACTGTCATATTTACCATTTTCATTAGTATCTTTAAATGTCTCGGCTTTATCATATTTCCCATTATCATCCCACCATTTTTCACCTTCACCTTCATCCCATAATCCATTATCATTACCGTCAGTCCAATCTAGTCTGAGATTCCCTTCTGTGCCATCCGCATCCTCTGGAATATCACCCTCTGAGGTATAATTCCCATCCCCATCAGCATCATATTTTTTTACCCCATCAAGCCCATAGTCATCAAACGGATCCCATTCATCCCAAAGATTATTGCCCTCTCCAGCTTGTGTATCTCCACTATTAACAACTCCATCCATTCCAAAATCATCAAATGATTCAAGAGGAGTTGGTTTCATCCCATACGGATTTTCACATACAGCATATGGGCCCTGAGCATAATTTACAAAGATTGAAGAAAGCAAAAGTGCTATAACTATTACAAAGAAATAAAAGTTAAGTGACACAGGTTCATCTAGTGGTCTTTCTAATGAAATGCGTCCAAACAACACTGATACTGAAACTATTAAACACACTGCACAAGCAAAACCAAGAGTAAGTGGTATTGCAAAAATAAGTTGATTCAAGAAACCACCATAAACTATGAAAAGTAAAATCTGACTGACGCTGAAAATTAACAAAGGAAGTGTAAGAGATGTATTAGGAATTGATTGGTAAAGGTAAAATACAATAGTTAAAAATATTGCATTTAAAACAAAAATAGCTATACCTGATGTCATCGTTATATTTACTGGACACCCATATCTTTCTTCATCATCGATATAACCGCTTTGATTAGTGTCTGTAACCATAAAAGTCCTTTTTACGGTAAATGATTGTCCTAACTCTTCATTAAATGAGGTTACAGTGTCTTCTTCAGCAAATTCACTGTACCTATTTTTATCCCACATCTCGCAATTAAATGGTTCTCCACTAAAAGGGTCTGAGGTAGGTGTCGCTTCTGAATCATAAGGAGGACCATTCTGTCCATATATGGTTTCACCATCATCATTGACATCCAAACCTCTTGGAACTGTCACTGCAGTTACAGCCAAAACGCTAAAGAAAATTAAAATAGCTACAAAAAGAGCAAGTAATGGACCAACATAAGTAAGTTTATCATCTTGTTTGAAGAAACGATCCATCGTTGAAACAAACTTCTCTGAAAAACCCCTGAGGTTGTTAATAAATGCAAAATATTCCTTAGTACCCTCTTCTGAAGATGGTTCAGAAGTTGTTGGGCTCTCTGTAGCTGCTAAAGCCTCCTCAATTTCTTTCTCCTCCTCAGTCATCTCAGAAACCTCCATTTCATCATCAGAAGAATCTTCTGATTTTTCTTCTATCTCTAGAGACTTTTCAGTCGATTTTTCTGCGATAGGCTCTTCTATAGAAATATCGCCAGATTCTAAGTCTGAACCACAAATAGAACAGGAAGCTTCACTGTCATCTTCCTCCTCATATTGACAAACTGGACAGACTTTCATAATTGTTGACAGAATGATGGGTTAAAATGTTAACTGAAAAAAATCTAGTTATAAAAAACATAATATTAAGACGAGAGAAAAAGTAAACTTTAAATAGAAGGTCGAATAAAAACCTATCCCCATGAAAGAAGAACTACAGCAGATACAAGCGGTAGCAGTTGTCACTTTTCTTTGTGTACTTATTTCTTTACACAGTACTGGTGAATATGGTCAATGGTTTGAAGTATCAGGAACAAAACAAGAAATATTAGAACCAGGTGTTGGTAATTCCTCAGTCAATATTAAGAATTTTGAATATAGTTACCATATGAATTATTATACCTATTATGAGGATGGAGATACGCAAAAAGAAAATTATGGAAGTACTAATTGTAACTCATGTATTGAAAAGTCAAAAGTAGCTCAGAATGTTAGTAGATTAGCCTATGTAACTGCCATTTTTGCTTTAGGCGTTGCATATATGGCACGTGACTCAATTAATCATTTACATAAAAAGAACTTAAAAAAATCTCTTACCAACTTAAAATATTCAGCCATACTTGTTCTCATTCTTGGACTTCTTACAGGATCTATGTACTATATGGGTTGGTCTGAAGCGTTGATACGTGATGAAGCTTCAATCAATACTGACCTTAATGAGCAACAAGTATTAGGATGCATAACTGAGGTTTTAACATTTTACGGAGGTGATGGCTGCTTAGAAACTGTAGAGTCTGCAAATCAGGGTGAAGCTGATCTCCTAAGTGCAAGAATAAATCCTGTTTCTTGGGGTCCTGGAATTGGTTTCTTTGTTGTTATTTTAGGTTCAATGATAACGGGTGGAGGAACATTATACATTTTAGGAAGCATTGATGAAGAATGGCAAGCCATATTGAAAAAACAGGAACTTATAGACCGTCAACAAAAAATACAAGATGGTGAAATTGATAAAAATAAAGAATTATTAAATGAGTTTGAAGACACTGAACAAAAACTTAAAGATGCTGAAAAAAGAATTGAGGATGTTAGAAGCACTGCCGAAGGAATAGACTACCAGGGAATTGAGGATTTAGATAATGAATTAGATCGTTTAACTGCATTAAACCAAAGCGTGGAAACTCTAAATAATTCCTTAGATAGCAAATTAAAAACAGCAAGAATAGCAACATCTGAAGTAGAAAAAAGGGCCCGAATGGTTGAAAAAGAACTTAATGATGACTTAGCTGCTAAAACAAACTTAGAAAAGGAAATCGACGATCTTAGGGATAAACACGAAAATGACATGAGATTAAGTGATCGAATGACACGAGAGATAGGTTCTCTTAGAAAAATGAGTGAAGAAGCTGAAGAAAGAGCAATTAAGGCAGAAAAGAAATTAAAAATTGAAAAACCAGACACTGTCAATGCATTAGAATCATATGATTCTGTTAAGGCAGCTTATGATAAAACTGTAGAAGAAAAGAATAGTCTTGAAAAAGAAATAATGGAATATGAACAGCAAACTCTAGAAGCAAATGAAAGAGAAAAATCTGCAGATACAGAACGGAAAGAAGCCGCAAAAAGGAGAAAAGATTTAGATCAAGAGGTGAAACTTATGGTAAAGAACAAAAAACGATTAAACGATAAATTTACAACACTGACTACAGACTTAGAAAAAGCAAAGAAAGACTTAGCAAGTGCTCGTGAGAAAGCTTCTGTAACACTAAGCGAATTAGACTTAGAAAGAGAAACGATTGTGGAATTGCAACAAGATGCAGAAAAATTCAGAGTTAAAGAAAATGAAATAATTGAACTCACAGATTCTCTTAAGGAACTACAAGAACAATTACAAGACCAAAAAGACACGAATGAAGGTATAAGAAGTGATTTAAAGGAAGAAACCGATCGTAAAAAGAAAACTGAAACTGAATTAAAAGCTCTCGAGAACGCTTCTGAACAGGTCGGCAAAGTAATGGAAAGTCTAAAGAAACAATTTGATACAGCTAAAGAAGAATTGAATATAGCTATAGATGATAGAAACAATGCTGAAAGGCGACTTCAGTCAGAACGTACGGAACATGAAAAGCTCAAAGAAGATTTAGAATTTTTACAGGGCGCTACCATAGGTAATGAAGAAGATACTGAAAGAAAAATAAAAGCCATGAACATTGAAATTCCTAAAGCTCAAGAAGAGGCCAGAGAAATGGAGGAAGAAGCAGATATATTATCGAAAGAAAACCAAGATTTAGATGGTAAGATTAAGGAAGCTAGATTAGATTCAATAGAAGATGCAGTATCTGAAAAAGAAGATAAGCCAAAAGAAGCTGAAGTCACCAAACCTAGTGCTTCAATAGGTTCAAGTGTAATTGTTAAGAATCTTGCAAAAGAAACAGAACACACGTTCCAATTAGTAAATCCTGATCAGGCAGATCCAAAAAATGGAAAACTACCGTTAACAAATCCTATCGCAAAAGCATTAGAAGGAACAAAAGAAGGCGATGAAGTTAGTGTAGGACCGAATACATTTAAGGTTCTTAAATTAAACTAATTATTTACTAGCGCCAATTTCTAAAGTGACTAAAATATAGCCGCTGCTTTGGTATATGATGTCCTTAAACCTTCCTAAGACAAGCAAAGAAATGCAAAATTGGAAATGGGCTGACTATATACCATTCTTTGAATATTTGCTTACACAGAAAATCAATAAAAACAATATAGAATCGTGGATGAAATATTGGTCAGATTTCAGTGAATTAATTGGAGAGGTAGGTACTGATGTTTATGTTTCCACAACGGTAGATACTGCAGATGAAGATGCAAAGAAAAGGTTTCACACTTTTTTAGAAGATATAAGTGAGAACGCCAGTACAAAAAACCAAGAATTAAAAAAGAAATTACTTGAATCTGGAATTGTTCCTGATAATTTTGATATCCCATTACGTGCGATAAAAAGTGAAGTGGAACTGTTTTGTGAAGAAAACTTGCCTCTGATGACAAAGGATAGTAAACTGTCAAAAGAATACGATGCTGTAATTGGTGCACAAACTGTTGAATGGGAAGGCAAAGAAGTCACAATTACTCAACTATCTCCTGTTGTTTTAGAAACGGATAGGGAAAGACGAGAAAGAGCATGGAGATTAGCTGCTGAAAGAAGACTAAAAGATAGAGATAAAATTAATAAGATATGGCAAAAAATCCTAGAGATAAGAATCAAAATTGCAGAAAATGCAGGTTATGACAATTATAGATCGTGGCGATGGGAATACCTAAAAAGATTTGATTATACACCCGACGATTGTTTGAATTTTCACTCAGGAATAGAAAAAGTAGTAAAACCCTTTGTCAATAAATTAATCAAAGAACGTAAAGAACAATTAGGTTTAGATGTTCTTAAACCATGGGACTTAAGTGTTGACCCCTTCAATAGAGATCCTTTAACACCTTTTGCGAACGCAACTGAATTGGAAGAAAAGTGTCATAATATTTTTGAAGCTGTAGATAGCGATTTAGGAAATCATTTTAATATAATGAGAGAACAAAAGCTACTTGACCTTGCAAACAGAAAAGGAAAGGCACCTGGAGGCTATTGTACCGAATATTATTACCGTAGACTGCCTTTCATATTCATGAATGCTGTAGGAACACACAGCGATGTTCAAACTATGCTTCACGAAGGAGGCCACGCATTCCATGTATTTGAATCAGATCAACTACCTTATTCCTCCCAAAGAGAGGTAGGTATGGAATTCGCTGAAGTAGCATCCATGTCAATGGAATTACTGGCTGCACCTTATATTACAAAAGAACATGGTGGATTTTACAATCCTAACGATGCAAATCGTGCGCGAATAGAACATTTAGAAAAAACAATCATGTTTTGGCCTTATATGGCCGTAGTAGACGGATTCCAACATTGGGCGTATACAAATCCAGAAGATGCCATGAATCCAGACAATTGCGATGGGGAATGGACAAGACTATGGAAACGATTCCAAACGTTTGATGATTTAGACTCTAGTGAATTTGAAGATATTATCTCAACTGGCTGGCACAACAAATTACACATATATCATGTTCCGTTTTACTATGTTGAATATGGAATGGCGCAATTAGGTGCTATACAAGTTTGGGGGAATGCACTAAAAAATCAAAAAGAGGCTGTAAAAAAATACAGATATGCCCTTAGCAAAGGAGGGAATGCAACATTACCTGAATTATTTGAAGCTGCAGGAGTTAAATTTGCATTTGATGAAGATATGTTAACTTATGCAGTAAATTTGGTTGATAGCCAAATAAAGGAAATGACCAATGAGTAAGAAAGCAGTACAGGACGAATATGCATCTAATTCTATTTGTTTCGGTTGCGGCCCCTCTAACAAGGAAGGTTTTCAAATTAAATCCTACAGAACTGATGACGGATTAGAAATGGAATTTGAATGTGAAGAAAAACATCAAGCTTTCCCTGGAGTAATAAATGGAGGAGTTATTGGATCACTGATTGACTGCCACGGTAATTGGACTGCTGCGATTGCAATTATGGAAAAAAATGGATTGGATGAGCCTCAATGCACTGTAACTGCTCAGTATGAAGTAAAACTGAATAGACCAACGCCTTTTGGACCTAAACTGAAGCTGAAAAGTAGAGTTTTGGCATTACAAGAAGATAGAGCTGAGATAATAATTGAATTAAAGGCTGATGGAAAAACGTGCGCAACAGGTCGTGGACTTTTTGTCGCAGTTAAAGAAGGACATCCTGCATACCATCGTTGGCACTGATGAATATAGATGAATTGTGGGAGAAAGCAATAGATGAGCATAATAAGAAAAATTACCATGTAGCTCATGAACTTTTTGAAGATTTATGGCTAGAATTAGATAGTAGAACTGAAAAAGATACTGTGCAAACACTAGCTCAAGCAGATGCTCTTATAGTTCATCTTCAAACGGGTAATAATAAAGCTGCACAACGATTAATGAGACAATTACCTGAATTATTGGAGACTTTTCCAGAAAATTATAGAAATATTGATCTTATAGAAATGAAAAACTGGATTAATTATATGATTTTAACTATTCCTCCTTATGGAGAAATAAAAGATATTCCTAAAAGAGATCCTCCAAATTTAGCCCATTGCTGAAATCAAAATATCATAATATTCTGGATTATCTACACATGCATCCTGCATTGGTTTTATCACTTGGAAAAGAGCTGCCGCAGTACCGTTTTTCAAATCCAATGGATGTAATGACCCTGAAAGGTAAGACTCTTCTAAATCAGAATAAGAATCAAAGTCTAAATTACCTCCAAATTTTTCAGGTCTTTCGATTACTATTTTATCCAATGAATATTTAAGCAAGTGTTGCCAAATATCAAGAACGGGGTTGCCCTTTCTCTCTAATGGACAATATGCCTTTGACAATTTTTTAGTTAGAACCTTTTTATTATCATGAATTAATAATGTTCCAGAAGGATTTGATTTAGACATTTTAGCATCTGCATCCATTCGTCCTGGACCGGATAATGAACCTAAAAGAGGCGTATGCAACGCTACGGGCTTTGAAAGTTTTAATTTATCGGCTGCATCTCTTGCTAACATATGTGCATGGCGTTGATCCATACCTCCAAGAGCTAAATCTACATCTAGAGCGTAAATGTCTGTAGCTTGCATTGCTGGATAGAAGAACTTAGACATGTCTCTATCGCCATCTTTCTCATCCCTGCCCATTATTGACAATGCCCTACGCATTCGTTTGAGACTACTTGCTTTAGATACTCTAAGAACCATTTCCCAATATCCTTCTTGCTTAACTAAATCGCTTGCAGTTCTAAATTTCACACCAGGACAAAAAACGGAGAACATTTGCCTTTGATAATCAACTCCAGCCTTTAAATTATCCCAATTCCCTCCAAGTTTGTCGTTGATATAACCGTGCCAATCTGCTAAAAGAATAATAACTTCAAAACCCGAGTCAACTAAATCACGGCATTTAAGCATTGGAACTAAGGAACCTGCGTGCAAAAGACCTGAAGGCTCGAATCCTATGTAGGCCTTAGGATTTTCCTTAGAATTTAGTAACAAATCTAACTCTTTTTCAGTAACACACTCTGCAGTACCGCGTAATACACAAGATTTACGGTCATCCATAATTGTGTGGAAACGAGCTAGTAGTTAACTCCTTTGGTTTCAAAAGAGACTACCATAAAATTATTTAAACGAGGCCAGATAGGAGACTGGAGTAAAAATGTCTGAATCTAACCCAGATGTGCTGAAAGCTGTACGACTTCTTGTCGGAGATATCGTTAACAAAGAGAGGTACATTATGATGCCTGCAGAACCTGGAGAAGGAGATCCTGTACTAGGAAAATTTCGTACTGTAAGTGATGCTAAGCGCTTTGCAAGTAGAAGTGATATTACTGAGTTTTCATTATGGACAAGACTCAAAGTTGTTGGTGGTGGAGATAGTGGCTCACTGAAAGAGGATTTCAGTGACTCAGATGATGATTTGGATGATGATTTAGGTGATCTTCTAGATGATGATGCAGATCTTCCTGATTTAGAAGATGATGCTGACCTTGATGAACTCTTATGAGTTCTATAAAAATTCACGAGATTAGTAAGCAGAATCTCAAAGGTGCTGTATTAATAGATGGCTTTCCAAGTGTAGGTCTTGTTGGAACAATTGTTGCTAATTTCTTAATAAATACTTTAAAATTAGAACAAATCGGCGTAATAGACAGTCCTCGATTCCCTGCTATTTCGATTATTAAAGATGGAGAACCGCATAATCCTATGAGGCTCTATTCAGGTGAACAAGTTTGTAATGATGGTACATGCAATCAAGTTGTTGTCTGTGTAAGCGAATTCACACCACCTGCAGAAATAACTAAGGATTTAGTTAATGCATTAATGGATTGGGCTTCAAAGAATGGATGCACTAGAATTATATCTGCTGAAGGATTCAATTCAGGTCCAAAAGAAGAAGGCAAAGATAATGAGATATATGGAATAACTTCTACAGAAGGATCTAGGCCATGGATTGAAGATGCAAAAGTTAAACCCTTCACCTATGGAACAGTAGGAGGAATCACTGGAGCCTTACTTAACGAGGGAAAAATAAGGAACATGAATGTTATTGGCCTTCTAGCTGAGGTTAATGAGGATATACCTAATGCACGTGCTGCTGCAACCGTAATAAAAGCTATTGATGAATTACTTTTAGCAATAGACCTTGATCCAGAACCATTACTCAAGGAAGCTCAAGAACTTGAACAAGAGGTTCAAGCTGTAAGGGAACAAGCCCCCTCTGAGGTTTCATCATCAGTTTCAAGATATATTGGATAAGCTTATACCCCCTTTCAGTACAACATAGTTGTGAGTAAGAATACAGCTGATGTAATTAATGAAGTGGTTCAAACCGTCTCAGACATCATCAAAAATAATGATTTACCAGAATTACCTATAGATAGAAACCCCCCTATTGGAGATTTTGCGCTTATCTGTTTCCCTGCCGCAAAAGTTCTAAAAAAAAATCCTAATGATATTTCTCAAGAAATTGCTGAAGAACTGGAAAAAAATGAATGGATAATTTCTGCAAAAAATGAAAAAGGATATTGTAACATAACTATTGATTGGAACTTAATCTGTCTTAAATTTATACCTGAAATTCTTGGGAAAAATTATGGTAAAGGTGAAATTCAGCAAGAAAAAATATTGATTGAGCACACCTCGGCAAATCCTACAGGTCCATTCCACATGGGTAGAGCAAGAAATCCTATTATTGGTGATAGCATTGCACGTCTCTTAAATTACTACGGACATGATGTACATACTGAATATTATGTAAATGATACAGGGAGACAGGCTGCTACGTTAGCATATGGAATAAAAAACTATAGAATTAATGCCAAAGGAAAAATCGACCATGATTTAGTTGAGTGCTATAGGAGTGCGTCTGAGGATTTAAAAAATAATCCTGATGTTAAAACAATAATTTACAACAAAATGGAACTTATTGAGAGTGGTGACAAAGAAGCTCTCAATGAAGTAAAAAATGCAGCCAAGAAAATGTTAGAAGGGATGATAATGTCACTTAAAATGCTGGGTACAGAAGTTGAAAATTACTATCATGAATCTGATTTAATTGCATCTGGAAAAGTAGTAGATGTTATTGAATTACTCAAAGAAAGCCCAATTTGTAAAATGGAAAAAGGGGCATATTATTTAGATTTGGCAAAAGAAGATATAGCCGGTAGGAACCAGAAATTTTTCTTCACAAGGGATAATGGCCTAAGTTTGTACACGACAAGAGACATAGCCTATCATATTGAGAAATACAAGAAATACGATAGAGCACTGAACATATTAGGAGAAGACCACAAGTTACAAAGTAAACTTTTAGGAATAGCATTAAGAGAACTAGACTATAAGATTCCTGAAGTTTTATTTTACTCATTTGTTAATTTACCTGGGGGAAAAATGTCAACCCGTGCTGGCCGTGTAGTATACTTAGATGACATAATGGAACAAATTACTAATTTGGCTAGAGAAAAACTTGTAGAGGCAGATTTAACTGAAAATGAAAAAGATAAACTAGCTAAACAAATTGGAATTGGTTCTCTAAGATATAATATTTTGAAAGTACAAGCTGAAAAAGGATTTACTTTCAATATCGAAGAAGCTCTTAACTTACAAGGAGATTCAGCTCCATTTGCAATGTATTCGCATGCAAGAGCTTCTGCAATTATTCGCAATTATGATCAAGAAATTCCTGATGTAAAAATGGCTAATAAACTTGAAGAATCTGAAATAAAATTATTGAGAACATTATCAAAATGGCCTGAAACTATTAAAAAATCTGTTGATAACTTGGCAATACATTACATCCCGAATTATATTCACTCTTTGTCATCAGATTTTAATCATTTTTATCGCGATTGTCCTGTTATTGGAAATGAAAATGAAACATTCAGAATTAATCTGGTTTTATGCTCTAAAAAAATTTTGAGTGATAGTCTTTCAATATTAGGAGTTCATGCTCCTGAAATAATGTAAAAAATGGTGGTGAGGGAGAGATTCGAACTCCCGTGGTCACGATCTGCAGTCGTGTGCATAGCCGGGCTCTGCCACCTCACCCACTGAAATCTATATTCTATATCTGTATTAATTATTGATTGCTGGAACGAAATAATGTACGAGAAACATCTGTTGAAGAAATCTGTTTCTTCATGTCCTGCAATAATCCTTTATAGTGTGATATTTGTTCATCAATTCTTTCTAACTCAGAAATATCGGCATCATCTCTTTCTAAACGTTCCATAACTTTTATTTTACGATTCTCCCACCGTTCTAGTTCCTTTAAAGCTTCCAAGATTTTTTCTTCAATTCCTTCCATATCACATAAACCTTATAGTTTCTAAATTGTGTGGAACTCTTGCATCCAATCTTACCTTACGACGGATATCATTTGCAAATTGTTCACATTTTTGTGAATCTCCATGATTCAATAAGACTATCTTTGGACGTGGTCTTATTGTTCTCAAGTAACGCATTAATTGTCTTTTGTCACTGTGACCTGAAAAACCTTCACAGGTTTCAAGATTCATATTAACCTTGACTGGAACCATTCCTCCATTTTCTCTATCATGAAGATGAATCTCATTAGCTCCCTGTTGCAATCTTTGCCCCATTGTTCCAGATGCCTGATATCCTACGAAAACCATAGTATTATTGGACTCAGGGGCCCAATGGCGTATATATTCCATTACAGGACCTCCATTAACCATCCCTGATGTAGCCAAAACAATAGCTGGTTCTTCCATACCACAAATCTCTTGTCTCATTTCTACGCTTTCAACTTTCTTAAATATTTCAGATCTAAATGGATTATCTTGATTTTGGTATATCTTATTGCGTAAATTATTATTCAAATACTCCGGATATGCAGAATGCAATGCTGTGGCTTCCCATATCATACCATCTAAAAAAACGGGAGTGTCGTTCAACTTGCCTTCAGAAAATGCTTTTTCCAAAACAAGCATAACCTCTTGCGAACGACCCACTGCAAAAACTGGAATAATTATTTTCCCTTTTTTCTCTACAGTCCTATTAATTATTTCAGTTAAATTTTTAGTACCTTCATCTCTTGGTGGCTGAAAATCATTATACCCACCATATGTAGATTCCATAATAAGTGCTTCAAGACGCGGGAAATGGTTTACAGCTCTATCAAAGAGCCATGTATTTTCAAACTTAATATCACCCGAAAAAACTAGGTTGTAAAGACCATCACCCACATGAAAGTGAGCTGCGGCTGAACCCAAAATATGCCCTGAATTGTGGAATGTCAGTTTCAAATCAGGAGAAACATCTGTTGTATCTCCATAATTCAAAGGAATTGTGTTTCTAATTGCTTGACGAATGTGTTCTGTGTTATAAGGGACTCTTTTGCCTTCTGCATTTTGAATTTTAATAAAATCATTTTGTAATAGTGAAGATAATTCTCTTGTAGGAGGAGTACAGTATATTGGCCCATCATAACCATAAACAAATAACATTGGAAGAAGAGCTGAATGATCTAAATGTGCGTGTGTGAGAACTACCGCATCTATACCTTCTAAGGGTGTTACTTCTGGTGCACTCAAGAAAGGACTAGGCTCTTTGTCATTCCCTGGATTAAAACCACAATCTATGAGAACTTTGCTATCCTTAGTCATCAGCAAGTGACAAGAACGACCAACTTCTCTATATCCTCCAAGTGCAGTTACACGAACATGTTGTTCTCCTTCTGTTGTATCTCTGAATACCTTCTTTCCAACTTTTGTTAAGAACTTCTTCCGCCCCTCTGCTATTTTTTCATCGAGCATATAGTTTCTAATTTCTTTTAGTGTACGAGATTCCATCGGTGCTGCACGTACAACTATTGGATTCCAACCAATTTCACGTCTCACATTGTTAAGAACAACACCATGTTTTCCTATAGCTCTTCCTGGGTTTTTAGCTTCAATAATCACATCTCCATTTACTTCATCAAATTTAATATCAATTACTTCCGCTTCTTTAGGCAAAATTTCGTTTAACTTCTGTTTAGCACTAACTATAGGCTTTCTGACACTAGGATCTGCTTTGATTACTATCCTTTTCCGAACTTTTTGAGCAAGTGTTCTAATTAGTTCATTATTATCTGAGAAAATTTCAACATTTGGGGTGTATAGCACCACGTTGGAAGCTTCCACTCTAACATCGGTAAAAGCTACGCTATCTGGTATGACTTCTGTCGCGACTTTCTTGACTAGTTTAATTACGTCTTCTACGGCCATTTTGACCTTCTTGCTTTTCTTGGTCAGCCTTAAGCTGCCAAAGTAGTCTCAATTTTTTCGATTTCTTTAGTTGATACCTTTTGGAAACCATTAGAATCAATTACACACATAGAAATTCCATCCCCTGAGGCTGAATCTCTCTTCATTGCTGCAGTTAGTGCCCTAACACCTAACTTCTTACCTTCAGTCAAAGACAGGTTTTCCTTAAAACGATCTT
>DASCSW010000007.1:0-20139 GCA_034399455.1 Candidatus Poseidoniia archaeon | reverse complement strand
GAAGATAATCGCTTAATTGGATTTTCAGAAAGAAATGGTAATGAAATATATGTTCATATTAATGGTATAAATTATTTTATTAAACGCGAATCAGGTACAGTTAAGGACACTTCTTTTGAAGAAGAGAGCGACGATACTGTTTTGAGTCCAATTACAGGTAAATTATTAGATAAGAAAGTTAAAAATGGAGATAGTGTAAAAAAAGGAGAAGTAGTAGTAATTCTTGAGGCAATGAAAATGGAGCATAGATTAAAAGCTCCGAGGGATGGAACCTTGTCTAAGCTTACTTCTGCAGAAATTGGCGGACAGATTAAAGAAGGTGAGTTAATGTTTGAGTTGGAGGAAGAATGAGCGTAATACAAAGTAAACACAATTCTTCAACTTCAGAGTCGATTCAAAACAGGGAGTTTAATCAAAAAATAATAAAAGAATTAAGAAGCAAAATTACTGCTAATAGTAAGGGCGGCAGACCTGAGATGGTTAATCGCCATAAAGAGAGAGGTAAACTTCTTGCTAGGGAAAGAATTGATGAGCTTATAGATTCAGATACGCCTTTCCTTGAATTTTCAACTCTCGCAGCTCATGGGTTATACAATGGTGAAGTTCCTTCTGCAGGAATAGTTACAGGAATAGGAGTAATTCATGGACGAGAGGTTATGATTATTGCTAATGATGCAACAGTTAAAGGCGGAACTTATTATCCTTTAACTGTTAAAAAACATTTAAGAGCCCAAGAAATAGCACAGGAAAATCATCTACCTTGTATATATTTGGTTGATTCAGGTGGTGCGTTTTTACCTATGCAAGATGAAGTTTTTCCAGATAAAGAACATTTTGGTAGAATATTCTACAATCAAGCACATATGTCTTCACAAGGGATTGCACAGATTGCTGTTGTTATGGGGTCATGCACAGCAGGGGGTGCCTATGTTCCAGCAATGTCGGATGAGACTATTATTGTTAAGGAGCAAGGAACTATCTTTCTTGGAGGGCCTCCATTGGTTAAGGCTGCAACAGGTGAAGAGGTTAATTCTGAAGAATTAGGTGGTGCTGATGTACATACAAGAAAGAGTGGCGTGGCGGATCACTATGCTCTCAATGATTCTCATGCTATAGAGATAGCAAGAGATATTGTTTCAAATCTAAATCGAAGTGCAAAATCGAAGTTAAATATTACTGAACCTGATGAACCTCTATATGATCCATCTGAATTATATGAAATAATACCTCATGATTCAAAATTACCTTATGATGTTAAGGAGGTTATAGCAAGGATAGTAGATGGTTCAAAGTTTCATGAATTTAAATCTAATTATGGCAAAACTATAGTTTGCGGGTTTGCAAAAATAATGGGATATCCAGTGGGAATTATAGCTAATAATGGGGTTCTTTTTTCAGAATCTTCACTTAAAGCAACACATTTTATTGAAATGTGTTGTCAGCGTAATACACCCCTTGTTTTCCTCCAAAATATAGTGGGGTTTATGGTTGGAAAGGACTATGAATCAGGGGGGATTGCTAAAGATGGGGCAAAAATGGTGATGGCTGTTTCTAATGCTAAAGTTCCAAAATTTACAGTTGTGATAGGAGGTTCTTTTGGAGCTGGAAATTATGGTATGTGTGGAAGAGCATACCAACCCCGTCAACTTTGGATGTGGCCTAATGCCCGAATCTCAGTAATGGGTGGGGAACAAGCAGCAGATGTTTTAGCAACAATTAAAGAGGATCAATTGGAAGCTAAAGGCAAAAAGATGACCAAAGCCGAAGTTAAAAAATTAAGAGATCCTATTCTTGAGAAATATGAAGCCGAAGGTAATCCCTATTATTCAACAGCGCGGCTGTGGGATGACGGGATTATAGATCCTATGGATACTAGAATGATTCTTGCTTTAGGTATTTCTACGTCTCTTAATGCACCATTAGATGAGTCTAAATTTGGCGTATTTAGAATGTAAGTGTTAAATACAACCCTTATACAATCTCAAAATAATGGAAGAGTCTATTTGCCGTATTGAATTGGAAATTGAGGATAAAACGTTCATAGCTAAGGTTCAAACAGACATGGGTGGCCCTCGTGAGTATCAAAGTAAGCGCTTTGATAGGCTTCTTACACAGCTCATGACTGAGTTACAGGCTGAATTTGAACCTGATTTTGAATGAATATTTATCCCCTTTTAGCCCCCATCAGTGTAGGTTTGGGTATTTTGGTAGGCTATGTTTTAATTGGATATATATCTCGTAAAATGGGTAAACCTTTTCCTGGAATTGGAGAATTAATGTTTCCTATGCATCATAAGGATTCAAAGATTGATAAGAGACATAGAAAGGGTAAATCTTAATTTAGAAAATAATACCTTTTTATACTAAGTAAATACATTGCAATTTATGCAAAAAGCACTATTTTCATTATTTTTGTTTGCAATAACAGTTGTTTTTCTTTCTAATGTTGAAGGAGAACCTGAAGTCTTGATGGTAAATATTAATCCTGATAACGTGGATAATCAGCAAGATGAGGAGATTAATTTTGACGGGGATTGTAATATCTGTAATGAGAACGAATTATCTTATTTTTATTGGAATTCTTCAATAGATGGTAAGTTACATGAAGGTTCAAATCCTCTGAATATTAATTTTGTATTGTCATCATCTACGTTTCATACAGGTGAACATAATGTAACATTACAAGTTAGGGACAATAATGGTACTTGGAGTTTGATTAATGCAGAATCTACTTTTGTTTTAAATGTAGCAGGTCGAGATGATGATGGCAGCAGTGATATTTCAGTTAATTTTGCAATAACCCCTCCATCGTTACATCTTGGTGAAACAGCACGCTTTGAAGCTTGTAGTGAAATGCAACCTGAGCCACAGCCTTGTGTTAGCGATATTAATCCTGATTTATCTTTTAATTGGGAAATTCAGTGGGAAGGCGAAACTAACTGGTCATATTTGGGCAATCAAGAAGCTTTTGATTATGTTAATTTTGAAGAAGGCGATCATACAGTACGATTGACTATAACTGACAATTCAGATGGTAGTGAAGCATCAGATACAGCGGAAATTACAATTTTACCACCTATTCCTAGTGTAGCTATTTCAGGCCCTGGTGAAATTACTATCAAAGAAGGTGAAGCATTAGATTTGACTGCTAGTTGTTATGATAATAATCAAGAAGAGCTAGAATGTACTTATGATTGGGAAATTTGGGAAAATAAAGATAATGGTGATTTGTTGTTTACATATGATACACAAGATATTTCTCTTAGTGATTTAACTAATGAAATTAACAAGTATGATGTTATGGTTAGAGGTGCAGATGATACAGGCACTTATTCACAATGGGCTCATGTTTTTGTTACAGTAAATCTTCCTAACGAAGGTCCTTCTGCTGCAATTACTATTCATCCAGATTCGTTGGGTGGTTTAACACCAGAATATTATCAGTATTTTAATATGACTTTCAGTTCAGCTAATTCTAATGATCCTGATGGAAATCTTGTAGCATTCAATTGGTGGTTTAATAACGAGATTGTTTCAACATCTGCTAATTGGGTATATTCATTTTGGCAGACCGGAATTCATCAAGTAAAGTTAGAAGTGCAGGATGATAATGGTGTTTGGAGTTCTAAAGTATCCACAAATTTCAAAATAATTGAAAACACAGCACCTACCGTAGATTTTACTTTTGTTCAAATAGGAAATACCTTTGTTTTTAATTCAACATCGAGTGATTCAGAAGGATACATAGCAAATTATCTATGGTGGAATTATGAAGATCTTTCTACCTTTTCAACCGAAGAAAATTTCACATGGACTCCAGATGAACCTGGAACATATAGTATCACATTTAGAGCTACAGATGACGGCGGTATGTCTTCTGAAGTAACCAAGACAGTTGAATTTAAAATTATAGAGCAGAAAAATTTTGTGGCTCATTTTAGCTCTAAGACTTTAAACCCTAGCGAGTCATTTACGATGGACTTCTCTAATACAACAGGTACAGTAGATTATTTTGAAATAATAGTCAACAATCCTGATGGAAGCAAGAAAATTTATGAAACAACTACTGTATCCTATACCTTGATATTTGATAAGAAAGGAACATATGCTTTAGATATTACAGTCATTTGGGCAGATGGAGTTCCACAAGGTGGTTTATCTGATTGGTATGGCCCTACAATTTATGTTGGAGTTGATGATTCAGAAGATAATTCAGATGATGGTGGTGCTCCTAAAGCTCCTGAAGAAGATGCAGGTTTACCTTCTTTGTCAATGTTTGTTGCACTCATCGTAACTTCGTTGGTAGCTATCAATAGACGTCAGAGATAGATTTTATCTTTACGTATTTGTTGCGTCCAGTAGCCAAGAACTAAACTCATTATTAGTTCAGATCCCGCTATGGCAAAGAATAGAGCTTCATTGTTTACAATATTAGTTTCTCTTTCTTCATAATCTACGAAAAGAGTGTATTCTCTTATTTCATAATAATCATTATCATAAAAAGCGGTGAAAATTAGATCATATCTTCCTTCAGCATAAATAATATGAGATACACTAGTAAGATTTGAATATCTAGTATTAGGTCCACTAATATCTCTTCCAAAATCCCAAAGTACAGATTCAGCATTTTCAGTACCTGTAGAATTGAAAGTCACATTCTGTCCAGCTCCAACGAATGCAATTCCTGGAGCTCCATAGTTTATTTCAGTCGCACTAGCATTTATTTCAATTTCACTTGCGACTGAAGGCAGTAAAAAAATAAAAAATATTAGAACTAAATTAAACCTGAACTTTACCATACATACTAGATATTTTTCTTGGGATTCTTCTTCTTAATTCTTCTGACCATAGTTCCCCATCAACTACTTTTAGAACATCATGCGTTATGTTGCATCTTGCAAAGACTACACCATCCTTGTCAGAATTAGTAGCTAATTCTATTGCAGGAGAGGCTTTGATTACAGTTGCCTGAATTAAATCATTAGATTGGTAAACTTCACTAACATTTGAGACATAATCTTTTGACATTTTTGCGACATGTAATGTACCTACAGTATAATTTCCGATAGATCTCTTTTTTCCTTTAACTTTCAAGACTTCTACAGAGGCCATACTATCTCTAGTCATTTGAATTCTTCCAAACACAGTATCACCTTCTTTGATTTCTAAGGGAACGGAAACGGAAGGCACTATACTTATTTTCATGTTCTCATTATCTTCTTTAACTTCACCACAGACACCTGCAAAAAGTTCTCCATTATCTTCATAAACGCCTTTCCCGGGCATATATTCCATGGCGCTTGCCAATTTATCACCTGGTTGTTTCATATGTCTATCGCAAAGAAGCTATATGATAAAGGATTGCTTTCTGGTTGCCAACATCCTTGGTATGGAATGGCATTGTATTCTTAATTGGAAAATTGAATTCATAAGCTGAAATAATTTTACCTGATTTTATTTCCACAAATTCTTTAATGAAATTATTTGTCTCAGCCATGTGTATTGTCCATATGTTAGTTGAAATTTCGAGAGCTTTGTTTAGAAAAGCTCGATCAGCCCCAGGCCGCTGTGAGCCGAAGGGCGGATTCATTATTACTGTATCATATTTTTTGTCAATATTTTCAATTGCGAGATTTACCCATTTTATATTTAAATTATGTTTTTTGGAATAATTCTTTGCTAATTCTAATGCGCTATCATCTATTTCATATCCTGTAACTTTTGCACCTAAAAGTGCAGCTCCAATAGCTAACCTTCCAGTTCCACATCCTAAATCAGCTACATTTCCTGATAAATGTCCTTGTGCGCTTGCCAGTTTGATTATTTCTGAAACAATATCTACAGGAGTAGAATATTGTTCAAGCTCAGGTATAGGTTGGTTGAAATCAGGGGAATTGAACAATATTTTCGAGTTCATACATTTCTTACAAATTTATAATTATTTTCGAGAATTTCTCCGTCACTTCTCATTTTTTCTATTGTTTTTTGAATTTTAGATTGAGGATATCCTTCTTCTTGCATTATATCATATATTTCTTGTTCACTGACACCTTCTTTTCCTTGATCATCGATTATAGATAATACTCTCATTCTTGGGTCGGTATCCTTCTTTCTTTGAGCTGCATCAGCTCCAAAGAATGCAAAGTCAACATCACCTCCAAGAGTTACACTTAGGAATAAATTCATCAAATCTATAGCACGATCTGCATGTTTTACATCAACAGTCTCAGACAAATACATTTTTGCTTCTGCTTCTGCTAATCTTATTATAGATTCCAATTGTCTTGGAGTAATTGGCATTGTCTTATCTTGATCGTCTACGTTATGATATCTTCTGCGTAGTCCCGTATAATATTCTTTAATTTTGTATTGAGCTTCTGATGTCATTACAGGTCTTAGTTGTTTTGCATATCCTATGTATAATTTCAATAACCTTGAATTTATAGTCAAAATCATTAATATGAAAAAGCCTCTGACAGAAACATCATTTTCAAGAACATAATTTAATCGGCTCCAGGTTCCTCCATTATCTTCTACTATGAATGAGTGTACAGATGACCATATCCCCCCTCTTGTAACGAATGACTCTAAAAGAATTAGAACAAAAGTTAGCATGGATAATAATGGCCCTAGTATACGATAATCTTTCTTTCTACGGGACATTATTGAAGTATGAAGTAATGTGGTCATTGCAAACCAAGGAAGCAATCCTGACGTTTCAACAGGATCCCATGCCCAATAGCCACCCCAGCCAAGAGTTACATATGCCCAATAGCCACCAATGATTAATGCAAGACTCATACCAATCCATGATCCTCTCCCCCATCTTTTGATTGTATCATTCCAGGATTTATCTTCAGTGATAAGAAAGGAGATTGCAGAGGCATAGAGTAATACGATCATTCCATAAGATACAAAAACAATAGGTGGATGAATTATCATGTAAGGTGAAAGCAAAAGCGGGTTCAGGCCATTTCCTTCATTTGGCGTGGTTTCATTTAATTCAAATGGATTTATGTAAAGCTGGATTATACATAGTGCCAACAGTAAAATCATTCCAACCAGGGAGGTGAGTTCTCTTTGCTTTTCTTTTGTTTTATGGAAAAATCTTTCAAGAACTAATGTAAATGATGTAGCCCACGTCCATATCAATAAAGTCCCGTCTCTTCCAGCCCAAACACCAGCTAATTTGTAACCAATTGATAGATCTTTTGATGAGTAATCAGAGACATACTCGAATTTCAGATTGGTTGTTAAAAAATAGTAAGCAAGTAATATTAATAAAAGAGTGTGATTTCCTAGTATTAGATACGCCAGAGAATTAAAATTACGTTCATTATTTGTATTTTTTTTGTTAATATTGCCGTATCCAAAATAAATTGCCGATAGGATTAGTAATGGATTTAGATAAATTAGGATTTCACCAATATTCATCTTCGACCAGCAAATGCTAACGTAGTAATTAAAATTAAAACGGAGATGAAAGTTGGTGCAGGGAGGCTTGAGTTTTCATCAGTTTCACTTGTTTTTATGTCGACCTTGAAATAGTATGAATCTCCCATTTTTTCTACTTCTAATCCTTCATAATAGCTATATTCACTTGCAGGGATTTTTTCAGTACTATTATCATCTTTTTCTAATTCGTATTTGTATCCTGGATAATCATTATTCTTTACTTTATAAGTAAATTGAAATCGATTATTTACACTGTCATTTCTATCCATAGTTTCAGGTTTGTAGCAAGTGTAAGGGTCCTTTAGTGTACAAACATAAAATGTGATTGATTTCACATCTCCATCAGTATCAATCCATGCTGTAAATTCTTCACCCTCGCTTAATTCCTTAGGTGAGTGCGATATTTCAGCAAAGGCTGTCGGCAATAGAAAAACGAGTGCAATAATGAGTAACCTTTTCATATTATTCCAATTCAAATCATGTCTGATAGTTTATTAACTTTTTTCATCAATATTTTTCCATCGAATCCAGCTTATAGAAAAACCTGCAATCGCAAAAAGAATAAAGATAGGATACATAGTATACATCCAATCTCCTGCCATTTCGATTCCCCCTATGATTGAGATTGTTGATAGTATTAAACATATAACACCTAGAGCTAGGAAAGGCCGAAAATCACTTTCTAAATCCATATTACAGCACAAATTGGTTAAAGGGTTATATTATAGTTGACTTGTTTGGAACAAGTAAGTAGAGTGTGCATGGGTGGAACTTTTGACATCTTGCATGTAGGCCATGAGGCATTACTAACGAGAGCTGCAAATGAGGGCAAGAGAGTCCTTATTGGATTGACAACGGATGAGAGAGCAAGTAGGGGCCGCAATGCAGATAATCTCAATCCCTACATCATACGTAAACAAAATTTGGAAAATTTGTTGTCTAATTTAGGTTTTCTTGAAAAATTTGAGATTGTTCCTTTGAAAAATGATTGGGGCCCTTCAGTAATCGATGAAGATTTTGGAGCTATAATTGTTTCGGAAGAAACAAGAAATACAGCTGAAAAAATAAATAAAATTCGCATTAAAGGTGGTAAATCGGAATTAAAAATTGTAGTAGTACCAATGATTAAATCAGTTGATGGTAAATACATAAGTAGTAGTCGTATAAGGGATAAGGTGATTGATTCCGAAGGGAATTTAACCTAACTCTTATACACACCCTCTAAATGCGAGGCCACCAAGCATTATTGCAGGAGTATAATTTATGGTTGAAGATATGATATCTGATTTGTCGCAGGATATACTGGTTTCCATTGCAGAAGATTCTTCAGTTCCAAGAAATGTCCGTTCTAATGTAGTTACAGGATTAGAGACATACTTGATGAATAAGAAAGATGATTTAGATCTAAGAATATATTCTACAATTTCAGTCTTAGAAGAGCAGATAAATGATACAAATATACCACAGCATACTAGAACACGATTATTTGAATTTATTAGAGATTTAGAAGGCATTGTTAGGAAATGGGAAAAGATAGTCAAATAGTCTCTTTTACGTTATATTTTGACCGTTTTCTGTGAAGGGATACCTATTTATGACCTTTTATTGCTCAATCCAATGTGAACCGAGACCGTCTCCTATCTGTGATTTTGTCTTTAGCGCTTCTTGGAGTTATGTTTTTTTGGACTCCAGTTGCAGCTGAAGAAGTTTCAGGGCAAGAACAAGATGTATCACTTTACCTTTATAGCCAAAATGGAATAGGGAAGTTACATACTAAGGAAACAGGTGGGCATGGAGATTCGGAGGAAGTTACTATTCAACCTGGGGGAAATATTTTTTTCGCTTTAAATTATAGTCTTCAAGATGATTTATTAGCCAAGTCTTATCGTAGTGATATTGGTTTTCACATATATTTGTATGCGAATTCTGCAGATTGGAATTCAGCTCATCTAAATATTTTTGTTAGAGATGGTACAACAATGACAAATGGAGAATTACTTGCTTCAGGAGACATAAATATCCCAACAGCTTTGCAGTCTTCTAATGAAGTCCACGTCGACATTCCATGGGAGGAAGACTATGGTCCTGAATATACTTTTAATATGGATCATTACATAGTTCTCGAGCTAGAAAATGATGGAACAAATGCAGTAAATTTAGAACTTGATACTGGGAAAAGTGGAGATTCACCGTCTAGGCTTATAACTTCTACAAATCCAGTAACTGATATTGAAGTTACAACCGAATCTTATAATTTAGAAACTTCAGATGCAGAGGATAAACTAGAGACGACTAATTTTAATCCTAATTTACCCTCAGATTTGTCAAAAATGTTTGTTTCTGGTGAAGCTCTTAATGCATTTGGAACTTATGATATCACACGCTTCCAAGTTTCTATTTTTGATTCAGATGATAATGAACTTTTTGTTGGCGAAAAAGAAGTTGATGAACCTGACCAAAATAGTGGAACTAATCTTTTTGAGGATATTGTTTGGAATTATAATGACCCGACTGAACCAACAGGCAATCATAAGGGAAAAGGAATATACACAATTAGGATAGCAGCAATAGATCAACAAGGTCATGAATTTTCATTAGATAAATCAGTTCAAATGGATGCCTATGGCGTTTATCTATCAACTCCCGAATCACAGCAGAGTGTTGCTGTTGGTGGTGATGTTGAATATCAAATTTTTGTCTTGAATTCAGGAGATGAAATGGATACATTTACTGTTGAACCTAGTGAGACCTCAGATAATTGGGTTGTTAGTCCAGAAACTTGGACTAGTAATTCGTTAGGGCCTGGAGACGAGCAAGTTGTTACTTTTACAATATCAGCATCAGATTCTACAGATATGGTCGGTAAGAATACAGTTGTCGTTTTTACAGGCCAATCTCAGAATTCGGTAACGCCCGTTAATTTTGATTTAGAAACCAAGACTTCAGTAGGTGCTGAGTATGAATTATCTCTTTATTTTGATGATCCTGAATCTGGCCAAGCAGTTTCAACGCTTAGTAGTAAAGGAGTTGCAGGTGAGTGGAATCAATATTCTTTGAGTATAGCTAATCAAGGTCAAGATACAGATTCAGCACAATTAATCGCACAGGGCGTCCCTCCTGATTGGGAGGTTAGGTTTGAGTATGGTGATTTGTATGATGGTTCTATAATTGTTGAGGGCATTCCTCGTCAAGGAGATAATTACAATGTTGTTAATGTTACCGTATGGGTTAAACCGGCACAAGGAGGTGAAGCTGAAACTGCTAATATTCAATTGATTGGTATTTCACAAGGCAACACAACAAAAAGTGATACAGCTGTACTTTCTTTGACACGAACTTTTGGATTAGTTTTGAGTGTTACACCTCAAGGTTCATCTGGTATTTTTGTAAACAAACAAGCAGGTGAATCCTTCAATATAGATATGCTTATTGAGTCTTCTGTTGATGAGGATCATACAATTCTTTTAGATGTTGAGGATTTACCCTCAGGCTGGTCACATAATTTTAAAGATGAAACCGGGGCTTCTGTAACCGAAATAAGTTTAGCCGGTGGTGAATCTGAGGCTTTAGATTTACTTATTACAGTAGGTAGCCAGGCCTCCTATAGTGAAGAAGGTTATTCTTTCAAGGCAGTTTCTACGGCTTTGACTGATTCCAATCTTGTAGGTCGGCAACCTATAGATGTTTTCCTTAAACTGACAGAGGGTTTTGATGCTTCTTCTTTGAAATTTAAGCATGTCATGGGGCCAGGCGATAGCTATATTTTTCAATTAAATATAGAAAATAAGGCAAACGGAGATGATACTTTCACTCTAACAGCTCCATCCGTTCCTTCTGGTTGGAGGGTACTTTTCCTAGAAGGGCAAATACAGCCAGTTTCAGCAGGCCGTTCAATAACAATACCAATACAAATCACAGTTGATGATGAAGCCAGAGATGGGGATAAAGAAATTATTCAGATTTCTATTTTGAGTGAGTTGTCTAATCAGGTACAACAGAAGAGTTTTGTTGTAGAAGTGGAACAAGGATTTACAGATAAATTAGTTACGACTTTTTCAGATATGTGGTATATTTTTGCATTTTTAGGTTTAATTCTAGCAGTTGGTTTTGCTACATACTCTCGCAGAGAAGAAGATGACTGGGAATATGATGATGAAGAGGTTGAAGATTCAGGTGGTTTGGCTTATTCTGCCCTCCCTACAGAAAACCAATCTGATGATGATTGGGATGATTGGAATTAAGGTATTGAATGACAGTTTCTTTAACTTATTTAGGAGGAGCTTCAGAAGTAGGTAGAGTTGGCGCAGTCCTTGAAGGCAATGAGGGTCGTTTACTTTTGGATTATGGTTTACAACCGGATGATCCACCTAAGCATCCGCTGCCAGCACCAGACGTTGATGCTTTGTTGTTAACACATGCTCATTTAGATCATTGTGGATTGGTGCCCGATGTGGCAAGCAGAGGTACGCCAGTAGTTTGTACGCCAGTTACGGGAGAATTAGCTGAGCGTATGGCCCAAGACACGCTGCGTGTTTCCGAAATAGAAAATTATCCACGCCCTTTTCATCCAACAGCGATTGGAGATTTGAACCGTAATTTACGTACTACAACGCCAGGCAAAGTTGAGTATAGAGGTGGTTTTGAATTTGGAGTTCATAATGCAGGCCATATTCCGGGAGCTGTAATGTTCGATTTTCCACAACAAGAATTTATTTTTACAGGAGATATCCATACTGTAGATACACAATTGACTAGAGCCGTTAAACCTAAACCCTGTAAGACTTTAGCAATAGAGTCTACATATGGTGGCCGTGAGCACCCACCCCGAAAAGAAGTTGAATCTGAATTACTTGATTCAATAGAAGATGTAGTTAATTCAGGAGGTAAAGTTGTCTTACCATCTTTTGGTCTTGGCCGTTCTCAAGAATTGTTGATGCTTGTACGTGATTTAGGGTTTGAAGTTTGGTTGGATGGTATGGGAAGAGATATAGCAAGGATTCTTCAAAAGCATCCTGGTTCTATTAGAGATTTTAAGGCTATGAATAAAGCATTTAAAAG
Organism: Candidatus Poseidoniia archaeon; assembly: GCA_034399455.1. Classification (GTDB taxonomy): domain Archaea; phylum Thermoplasmatota; class Poseidoniia; order MGIII; family CG-Epi1; genus CG-Epi1. The sequence goes on along the minus strand of DASCSW010000007.1, from coordinate 7,626 downwards.
TACTAATTTTGTAAGATATGGCCGTCAGAGATCAGCAGCTATGAATGGAGATGTAATTGTAACAACTTCAGGGATGTTAAATGGAGGGCCAGTACTGCATTATTTGTCTAAATTAAGGAATGACACTTCATCTGCAGTTTTCCTAACGGGCTATCAGGTACCAGGTACTAATGGTCATCTTTTGAAGGAAACTGGAAAACTGCGTTTAGAGAGGGATCCAAATTCGCCTAGTTTTGATCTCCAATGTCAATCTAAATCTTTTGATTTGAGTGGACATGCAGGACACAGCCAAATAGTTGATTTTATAGATAAATGCAACCCTGAAAAAGTTATACTTTATCATGGAGATAATAGAGAAGCTTTTGAAGAAGATTTGAAAGATTATGAACTAATTCTTCCTCAAGAAAATGTACCTATTCAAATTAATTAATTTTCTTTAGTTTGATAGTCTGCACCTATAAACATTCGAATAAATCCTAAAAACATAAAGAAAATCAATGAGGTAAAAACAATACCATATGGGCCGTTCAACTCAATTGAATCTTGTATTCTGCCATTACTTTGCGAAAGGTAATCATTAATATTTATAACAATTTCAGCTACTGCAAAGGTAATAACAAGCATAATTCCTAGATTAATTAAATAGCTAATGAATAATGACATAAGAGTTCTTGATACGCCTTTCTTTTGGGCGGCTGTCAGTAATGATGCATCTAACCCAGCGGGTTTGAATTGTTCAGCATAATTTTCGTATTTAATTGCAGCATATGATAATTCTATGTAAATAATCAATCCCAAACCGATAAAAATACCTCCTGCAAGATATTCTTCCCATGTTTTTTCTTTAGTTTCAGTTTCATAGCCACAAAAGCTCACATCAAAATTTTCTAAGCAAGAATTAGGGGTATACAAAAAACCGATAATTATTGCTAATCCTACTGATGCAGCAATAGCCCACCCCTTTCTTTTCCATATTCCATATCCACCTAAAAATGGGACTAAACCAAAAATTATATTTGAGCCCCTTATAATAGTATCATCAATTCGTTTTTCACTTTCTTTTTTGTCATCATATAAAATTTTTATAGGTTTCCAAGTCCATTTTTCGTCATCAACTTTTGAAGGAATTACATGTTCACCAATCTTCCAATCCAATGCAGGATCGGAAAGGTAATGTCCAAATAGGATTATTGTTAATATTAATGTAAAAAATTTATATTTTCCTTTTAAAAGTGTAAAAAGGTATAGTACAAAACCAGCAATAAATCCCCATAAAACAAATACTTCAGTGTTGGGATTAAATCCTGGCAAGGGTTTTTTTACATATTTTGTGACAAGTGAATCTAATGGATTATGATAATTATAAAATTCAGTTATAACGTATACTAGAGCAACACTTGATATTATTTTAATTAAAAAGATAAGAGGATACTCTCCAAAAAAGTCTTTATAATTAAAAACATCCTTTATGTTAGGCATTCTTGATTTTTTAACTTCAATTTCTTCCATTTATCCTCCTTGTAAAGCAGTATTGACAGCTTCGTCAGATTTCCAATCTCCTACTTGCATTCCAAAACTTCTAATTTCTGAGATAAGGTTGTCTCTTTCAATTCTAGCTATTAGTAATGGTTGAGCAGGTATTCTTTTCATCTTTTCTTCAAAGTCCAAACTAGAGGGTGATACTGTCGTAATTGTGTATCCTCTACTGATTGTGTTTGTGAATGCTTCTGCAATGGTGTGATCATCATCCAATGAACTAAATAGTATCAATGGCGATCCACTTGGAATATAGGGTAGTAAGTCTTTCAGAACTATTTCTAATTTTAGATTTCCTTGTGGTTTTGCGCTTGACAATGCAGTAAGTATCTTGAAAAGATGATGTTCTCCACGATCTAAATCAACTCGTTCTACTGAATCACCGTATATCATTAAAGCCACGTTATTTCTTTCATCTAAAAGTTGTTTAGCATACGTAGCTGCAGCTCTACATGACATTTCTAATGGCGTATCTTTTCCACCACCTACTGCTGAAACCTCTCTAGCATCTACAAGAAGAATAACATCCATAACATCTTCTCTGACAGTTTCATTAACCATCATTTTTCCTTTTTTAGCTAGAGCTTTCCAATTTACACTACGTAATGAATCGCCAGGGACAAATTCACGGAGTGAATAAAATTCAGTTCCAGCACCTATAACATTCAGAGGCATTGCGCCAGAAAGTAATTTTGGTACTCTTGATTTAATTATTTGTTCTTCAAGAACTTCAATCTGTGGAAAAACAGAAAAACTGTGTAGCGATTCTTCAAATTTTTCATTATAAAATAAGTCAAAGGCATCTTTTACTCTAAGTTTGACAGGACCTAAGTGGTAATGTCCTCTCAGTGGTAATTTCAGAGAATATTCAAAAGAGACTTCTTGCCAAGGTTTCATGTAAAGTAAGGTGTAATTTGATCCTTTAGTAATTCTTGCTTGAGGAGGAAGCTGATCATAAATTTCTACAAAACCTATCCCTAATCCCTTATTTTTAACTATGAATCGAACATTCATATCACCATCTTCAAATATATTATCAGAAGATGTTTCTCTTCTTATTTTGACGTTTGGCATCCAAACATCAAGAAAGCTAGATAGCACAACAAAAGTTAGCATGACCATCCCTGCACTTATGAACAAATAATTCAAGCGGATAAGTCCTGCTAAAGTTAGGAATAGAGCACCTCCTGCTACTGCTGCAGCTTTCTTACTCCACATTCAGTCTTCTAATTGCCCTTGTGTAGTGGGTACTTCTACCTCTTCTAGAATTTGAGATATAATTTCTTCGGTTTTTACTCCTTTTATTCTTGGTTCAGGTTTTAAGATTATTCTATGCCTCAATGTGTATATACTTAGTGTTTTTATATCATCTGGAAGAACATAATCTCTTCCATTTAGAACAGCTAGTGCTCTTGATAACTTGAATAGAGCTTGCGCACCTCTTGGAGAGGACCCTACCTTAACACGTGGATCTTCTCTTGTTCTGTTGATTATTTCTACGATATATTCTATGATTGCATTATCAATTTGCACTTTCTCAAGACTTTCCTGCATCTCTCTAAGTTTCTCTGGAGATGTAATTGCCTTTACTTCATGGGCATCTTTTCCTCTTTGTTTTCTTTTAACAAGAATTGCCCTTTCAATAGGTCTTCCAGGATATCCAACAGATAATTTCATCATAAAACGATCGAGCTGAGCATCAGGTAGTGGATAAGTTCCTTCAGATTCTATTGGATTTTGTGTAGCTAATGTTACAAAAGGTTGTGGAAGCTTATGCGTATCGCCTTCAATAGTGACTTGATGTTCTTGCATTGCTTCAAGCAAAGCAGCTTGTGTCTTTGGAGGGGCACGATTAATTTCATCAGCTAATAATAAATTACAGAAAAGAGGTCCTTTTCTGAATTGAAATTTTTGATCTTTTTGATTCCAGATATAAATTCCAGTTATATCTGCAGGAAGTAAATCGGGAGTAAACTGAACACGCTTGAAATTTATTCCTAAAGCCTGTGCAAAAGTGTTAGATAACAAAGTTTTTGCTAGGCCTGGATTATCTTCGAAAAGTGTATTTCCTCCGGCTAAAATTCCTACAGCACATAGGTCTAGTATGGGTCTTTTACCCATAACCACTTGTTCAACTTCACCTAGTACTTCTTGAATTAAGTCATGTGTTTCTTGTAATGAAGGGTCCATGACGTAAGTTTGAACTCCATCATTTTGCACTTCAGTCTCAGCTACTGCTTCTTCTGGCTTTTTTTCTTCTTTTTTATTACTTCCAAACAACGGGCTCATTTTTTCCACCTTTTGATTGCTTCCTCGACCTCACTTAAGGTCATATTTTTTTCATTATTTATAATGAATCTAATTAATATTGGATCCTTCAATAGTTCTTCTACTTTTGAAGGTGCCAACATTTCGAATTCTTCTCTTGTAAAACCATTATCAATTCTTACTTTGTCTATAAAAACTTCTTTTATAGTTTCAGGGTGTGTATAATGTGCGTGAGGTACTCTAAACCTAGATAATCTACCTTCATAGATATTGAATAAATGTCTCCAAGGCGAAGGATTTTCAACACGCATCATAACTACTTGTAAGCCTAAAATTATTACTCCAAGAAAGAGAACACCTAATGTTTCACTACTACTAATATATCCTAAAACTCCAAAAAGTTGAACATATACTAATGATATAAAATCAGATTGAATATGTCTACTCTCATCAAAAATAATAGTATATTCTTCACCATCAGTTAGATATTCAAACATCTTAGTTATGAATTCTTTATTGTTTAATTGGTCGTAGTAACGGTTTGTAAATAGGCTAGTATCTGAAATTAAAATTACTTTTCCTTCACCCACATTTGCCTCAGCTACAACTTCAACCCCTTGTGTTTCAGGCCATTCTTCACCCCACGTTTCAGAACTGCGATGTGTGCTTTCTCCAGTACCTCCTTGACCATTTTGGTCAAAGTCGATGAAGCCTTGTTGTGTTGAATAAGCGAGACTTTCTACTGATCCTGAACCTTTTGGTACTTTTAGAGCTGCTGGCGAACTCATCATCAATTGACCACCCTCAAAGCCCATTCGTTCTATGTAGGGGACATCTATTATTACAACTGAATTATTTTTTGGGTGTATTGATTCATCCCAATGGTTAGCATCATAGAGCCTGGCAGGTTTACATTTGGGATTTGTATTCCCATAGCCAAGGGCGTCCACAGCCCCCCCTATCAGACCACTGTCAGAAGTGGGTTCACATCCTTGTTGAACCTTATTTGGCCACCATTGAACACCTATGTCTTGTCCGCCATAAAATGCAGAGTTTGCATATCCTGAATCTGCAGCTATAACCACTTTGCCTCCAGCCTTAACAAAATTATAAATTGCAATAGAGTCATATTCACTGTATTTCTTTTCGATACCAATAATAACGAGTATCGTTTCATTTATATTGATAGTTTGCTTACTTGAGTTTTTTTCTATTTCTGTAATTTTATCCATTATTGCAGGCCTTGAAACAATGGTTTTGATTTCGTGTTTTTCAGCAATTAAATCGCTAGAAAAGTCTGATATATCATTCCAATCATCATCATAAACAGACAACTGAGAGGGGTTTTTTGCAGTGTCAACGAGTACAGGATAGACAACGGTTACCATCATTATTACAATGAATAATGACATTATTTTAGAACCATATTCATTCCAAAACTTTCCTTTCATTTATCTCCCCCCATTCCAAATACATTTGTAAATCTAGAAACCTTTCCTTGCTTTAATCCCGTATTCAAATCTATTTCAACTTGGTGTAGACTATTAATTGCTTCAACACACCATATATTGTAGGATCCATCTATCATTTCCATTCCGAATTCATCAACAACTTTTGGTTTAATTCCACTATATCGGGCAATCTCGAATAAAGAAGTAAGTAGTTTGACACTGTATTCAGGTATTGGAAGTGCACGCGTCATTACATCAGTGAATTCTCTTACAGTTTGGGTTCTTGTCTTAATAAACCCATAACGACTTAGAATAGTAAGTAACTGGTGGTAAGATTTGATGATAATTTGCCTATAATCCTCATCTTTGTTTAGTTCTTTTTGCATTTGTTTTATTAGATTTCGAACTTCATATTTATGTTTTTGAGTCCAATACATGTAGTATCCAGTAACAAGCAATGCAGCAGGTATTCCTATGAACAAGGGTATATATTTATCAAAATCAAATGGTTCTATTGGTTCAGCACCTTTTGTTATGCTAATAGCTATATTTGCCTCAGTAAATTCGGTTTCTTGGGGTGTATCATAGAATGCATCAACATATCCACCTTTAAAATCAATTTCAATAGTTACACTAGTTCCATTTTTAGGGAATACAAAATTAAATTCTACAAATCCGTTTGAGTCCGTAACAAGATATTTTTTAGTTTCTTTTTCAAGTTGTATTTTTCCTTCACTAAAATATTTTTTAAGGGTTACAGTTATTTCCGCATCAGGTAATGCAGATTGGTCATCTTCTTCTAACCATATAGAAACATTAACATAGTCTCCTGCGAAAACAGTAGGAGGTTCAAAATCAAATTTAATTATAGTAGGCACTAATATATTTTCTCGACTTTTATATGAAGTACCCATTAGGAATTCACCGCCCAGATAGTCTAATTGTAGTGTATGATTATTTCGGTATATTTCAGGTACATTTCCAGTAATAATAAAAGTAGTATCATTTGTAAAGCTTGCATTATTTAGTGATTTACTACCTATTGTAGAAGAAATGTTACCAGTTAGTCTGTTACCCAAATCATCTACTAAAATACCCGTAACCACAATTTCTCCACCTCTTACAATCTTTTGATTAAACCAGTCACCCTCTACTTGAGTATTGTCAAAGTAGGTTGATCCATAAACTGCAAAAGTTGAGTTAGTTTGATTTCCTAAGTAGTAAGTAGTTTCGTTAAATATAACGAAGGCAATATCTTCACCAAGTTCATAATTTGAAACTAAGGTATGATTTAATGCAAAATTACCATTAGCGTCTGTATTAGTATAATAATTGTTACCAGATATACTAATCATGACATTTTCAGATATAACTGGAGCTCCATCTCTATCCATTATCCTTCCTTCTACAGTTACATTGTCCCCTCTATGTGCATCATTTACTTTCAGAGTTATCACAGTTTCATGTTGAGGAATTACAATTAGTTCATTTTTCAATGTGTCAGTTATACTATTATCTTCGATTTCTAGTTCAATCTCAATTTCTTCATCATTTATCGGTGTAATAAATTGGAATTGGCCAAGTTCGTTTGTGGTTTGTTCTAAGTACCCCAAATCATCTCTAAAGAAGGTTATAGTTATACCACTTAATGGAACATCTAATTCATCAATCAGCACTCCACTTATCTCGTAGTTCGAATTTCTTTTTGTTTTGCAAAGCCATTCTTCATCAGAATCATTTTGACATTTTGTCTCTATATCAAAAATTATAGAAGGAGTTGCTAGCAAAGTAAGGTTTGTATTTGCGATATCTCCATATATTGACTCAGATTCCAATAACCTTGCAGAAATACTATGTATTCCAGGTAATTCCTGTGAAAAATCTTTATCTGAAAAACTGTATCGTCCTTCGCTATTCGTTACTGCAGAACCGATAATACCATCATTAAAGTACAAGTTTATGGTATAATCTGAAATTGGATTTCCATTGTGATCAGTCAGGTTTCCTTCAAATTTAATATTTTGATTTCTTAGGTTTTCAATTTCTTCTAGAGTAATTTCACTTTCCCCTTTAACAATAACTTCAGAAATAATGATGCTTGCTGGATGGAAACTGTCTCCTGAATAGGTTGCTTTTAGGATTCCTTCTCCCCAACTTGAGTTTTCTGGAATCGTAACGTTAAGTTCCCACACTTGATTGCCAGTTACTACAATTTCCCCTAGTATAATTCCACTATAATCTATTTCAATTTTTCCAGTTGGTTCCTGCATTTCGTCTCCTGCAATGCCTCCTCTAATTGTATAAGTTTGATTTAATTCCAGTGTTTTTGCATTATTTTCATCAAATACAAAAACAACGGATGCATTTATCA
>DASCSW010000006.1:0-20505 GCA_034399455.1 Candidatus Poseidoniia archaeon | reverse complement strand
CTACTTTAACAGGGGGTTTTAGAATTAAGCAAGGCATACACTTATTACGACACCTTTCAGCTGAATAGACAGCTATAGAGGTAATTTTGGACGAAGAAGAACAACCAGTGATGAATGATGAACAGAAAAGGATATACAAAGAGAAGATCAAGAATCTTAAAATCCGTACAGCGTCAGTAATTGAGATGCTCAAAGAGACATATTATCCTGGCCATTCAACAACAGCTAAACGAGTCATTGAAAGACATTTGATTAGGGAATTTGGGTTAAAGCCTAGAGCAGCCACATATCATGGCGGATTGGTTATTGAATCATTACATGAGAAAGGTATAATTGAACACGTACCTGAAGATACAGCTCGTAACGCATTGTTCAAAGTTAACCTAAGAGTATTACAGAAATTCTAATCTCAAATTTCAGAAGTTATTTTTTCTAAGATTATTTTTGAAAGTTCAATCTTTGTTCCTTTAATCCATTCAACACTTTTTTTGTCTACAATAGCAATTTTGTTTTCCTTTGAACCTAAAGCTTCTGAATAATTGGCGATTACACAATCTGATTTTTTGAGTAATCCTTTAGCTTTCTTTATTAATTCTTCATCACTTATTTTCGATCCTAATTTGAAAGCGTAGAGTAATCCTTTATGTTTTTTTCGAATATCATCTATTATTTTTGGAGCTTTTTTCATTTTTAGAGATATTGCCTTTGAAGAGTCTAGTTTTCCTTTTACTTTAGTAGGTATGAAATCAGATAATGCAGCAGGTACAATTACGACATCGTATTGTTTTTTTACTTTAATCATATCTTTTAATTCTGAAAGTGTTGCAAATCGTTTGGTTTTTATCCATTCGCCGGGTTTGTGTATGGCATTACCTAACCATAGTTCAACATTAGCCCCCATCGCATATGCAGTTTCACTTAATGAAGTAGCCATGAATCCACTTGATTTGTTACTGATTACTCTAACATCGTCTATTGGTTCGCTACTTCCACCTCCTATAATCAAAATTTTTTTTCTATTAAGATTTTGTGGTCCTGCTTTTTTGCAAACTTCAGCAACTACTTGTTCTTTTGTTGGTAATTTGGCTTTGCCTTCTACCATTATTGGTTCGATAACGTTAGCAAATTTTTTGACTTTTTTGATATTATTTTGGACAATTGTAGACTTCGCCATGTTCTTGTCCATTGCAGGAGCTACAATCATCGGAGTCTTCGCTCCAATGCAAGTTAAAGCAACTAACATTGGTGGATTATCTCCTATTCCATTAACCATTTTTCCAAGGCTAGTAGCACAGCAGGGCGCAATAATCAGTAAATCAGCTTCATGTCCTGCAATAACGTGTTCAACTTGTCCTGTAATTTCTTTGATAATAGGTTTACCACATGCAAACTCAAGAGCTTTTTCCCCTACTAATTCTAAAGCAGCTCTATTTGCAACAATAGTCACATCAGCTCCATAGCGAAGTAGTTCCCTAGTTATTCCAATAGTTTCTACACACGATACAGATCCAGTAATACCTAGCCAGATTTTCTTTCCTTTGAGATATTTACCTTTAGCTTTTACATTGTTGGCAGGATGATTAGGATTCATTAATTTTCCTTTAATTTCGTTATAGTTTTCTTATACGTATCTAGTATTATTTCAATTTGAGTTTCAATCTTTTGCCATCCTTTTTTGAGAGATCCCAAGCGCAAGTGAAAAGCGCTTGTTGGAGGTCCACCATCGGTAGCTCTACACCGTTCTATTAATCCTAAAGAAATAAGGCGATTAAGATGCCTGTATGCAGTCGGTCTTGTAGTTTCTATCCATGCAGCAATTTCTTCAGCAGTCCAGGCTCTATCAGGCCTTTGAAAAAAACATTCATCTAATATTTTGTATGGCATCGATTCACCATAAGGGTAGTGATGGTTTGATAGCAATCCGATTCCTCTGCCTAATGCACTTAAGTCTGTTTCATAGCTTTGTTCATTATCTCTATTTATTTCTCTTAAATCCATTTCAAAAGGTTCTTCTTTTTCTAAGACCATCATATTTTCAGGAATAGTGTCCTTTGCCTCTTTGAGTGTATTATTTAGATTATTGATTATTTCTTTATATGTTTCTAAGCAAATTTTTGCTCTATTTTCGACACCAGCCCAAGCTTTTTCTATATCGTAATGCCACAATCGGACTTTTTTTGGATCTTCAGCTTTTCCAGGAAAATCTTCAGTTAAGAATCCAACTTCACGTAACCATTGAAGGTGCCTATAGATTCCTTGTAGGGGGACTCCCAATTCCTTAGCGATTTCAGAAGTTGTCCATGATTTTTTAGGACTAGGGATTAAGCACTTTGTGAATAATAATATTCCAGTTTTAGCTCTTTTAGTCTCTCTTGCTTTTGGCCCATCTGTTCCTAGAAATCCGATAGCTTGTAAAAAATCAGTAACTAAGTGTTCTTTTGATGAACCATAAGAGTCCTTTACATTCCGTATTCTTAATTTGAACATCAATCCCACTCTCTCGTATCTAATTTTTCTAAAATTTTAGCTTTAAATTTCCTAGCTTTTTGATTTCCAGGATTTATAGCTAATAATCTATGAACATCCCCCATTGCATCTCCTAATTTTTTATCCTTAAAATGAGCTTCAGCTCTTTCCCATAATGCAATTTCATCTTCAGAATCAATTTCTAATATTCTCGAAAGTGACATAATAAGTAGTTCATTTTTGTCTTGTGCTCTGTAAACTTTTGTGAGTTTTCTCCATCCTCTCTTAAGATCAGGCCGAATATTGACAGCCTTTGAGTATCCTTTTGAATCAGCTCTTTCGTAATCTCCTAATCCAAAATAAATATCACCTCTGACCATATATGGCCTATAATCTTCTTTCATGACGCTAATTGATTTTTCAACTGATTTTAATGCATCCTTAACTTTACCTAATTTCGATTGAGATCTTCCCAATCCTAGGTAAGCTAATCCATGGTTACATTCCGATTCTAGAGCAATGTGATAACTTTCTTCAGCTTCATCTAATTTTTCAAGTCGCTCCTTAGTTTGAGCTAGTTTTAGCCATGCTTTTCCAAAAGTATAATTAATTTCAGTTGCATTTTGGAAACAAGTCTCAGCTTCATTCCATTGCTTCAATTTTCGGTGTAAATCACCTTTCTCAAACCATATATTTTCATTTTTTTCTTCTATTTCAAGAGCCATTGAGTAATACGTTATTGCTCTTTCATATTCTCGGTGTCCAGTTAGTGCCCTAGCTTTGCTGAGCCATATACGTGAATCTTGCATCAAAACACCGTCTTGTTGAGCCCGCCTCATTAGGCGATTTGCAGAATCTAAAGAGCGACTAGGGTATCCATCTTCTAGTAGTTGTTCTGCATTTTCTAACATTTTTTCTCTTGCTTCTCTATCAGTTCTACGAAGAATGAATAGTAATCCTGAACCAGTCATTGGTAATCCACCCCCTAGAAACCCGCCAGATGCAAGATTTGGTTCAATTAACCAACCTATTCCTGCTAAACCTGAAATATAACAACCTATTACAAAACCAGCTAATTGATATCTTCTATGGTGAAGACCAGCTAGTCCCATTCCTAGGAACAGTAAAGGTATCAGAAGAAGCCATACAGATTTTTCAATCCATTCAAATGCAGACATTAGAAGTACAATTGTAAGTATCAGAGATCCCCCAAAAGCAATTGCTAAAGCATATCCTATCAATCCCTTTCTTAGTAGCCCAAGTCCATAGATTAGCATGACAATTCCTAGACTTCCTGCAAATACAGAAACAGCAGTTATGGCCCTTAAAGAGTTTACAGAATAGACATCACAATTAATTTCTCTCAATTCTAAGAGACATGGATTCTGACTAATTTCATAAAATATGACAAAGACTGTAAGCAAAACACTTCCTGTAGATAGTATTAGACCAGATATTCGAATATCGTTATTTTCATTTAATTCAGAAGTGTATACATTATACGAGATTAATATTCCAGCAGCACACGATAATAGAAGAAGAAATGATAGAAAAGTTCCAAGATATTCTAAATTTATAGATTCTGTAAAATTCCAAGCGATAAAATTAACTATACTTATTAGAAAAATAATTAGAGCACCCGATACAACTTTTCTACTTTTACCATCTAAATATTCTATAGTTTTCTTTATGTTTCTTTTGAAAAACGGTTCTTCTTCTTCTTCAACCTCTTCGGTACTAAGTTTTCTTTCATAACCTAGGGGTAATTCTGGTTTACTATCATTATCTTCAAATTCTATATTTTTTACATCTGTTTTGTCGTTTTCTGATTCCTCTTCGATAACTTCTTCCTCTATGGATTCCTCAACTAATTTCGTATCTTCGGTCATGGTATCTTGTAAAGATATAATGGTAATATAATGCAAGTATTAAAACTGATTGTTAGTTTAATTTAATGGTTACAACCACAACCATTCCCATGGTTGTGTTCTTGTTTTGAACCGTTGCTACTACAACCACAACTGTGGTTATGGTCTGAACTACTACTACATCCGCAGCTGCCACCAGTAGATTGCTGAGGTAGTGGTTGAGTGTAATAGGGATTTACACCTTCGGAATGGTCAGTTATATCCACTATCTCAGTTACTTCGTCAACTTTTGCTACAATGTAAGATTCAACACCCTGTTTCAATGTAATACTTGATGCGCTACATCCTTGACATCCGCCACCCATTGTTACGTATGCTTTTCCATCAGAAACATTGTGAAGTGTAATTATGCCACCGTGTGAGGCAATACCTGGATTTATATCATTTTTAATTAATTCATTCACTTGATCAAATACGGTACTGTCGCCAACATTCATTTCTTCTTCAGTGACTGGAGCTTCACCACTTTTTATTTGGTCTCTAATAACTCCTCCAATTTCTTTGCCAATAGCAGGCCAGCTTTCTACATTATCTCCAGTTAATGTTACAACTTGTCCAGCAATATTGACTTGGGCGATGTAAGGTAAATCTAGGAGTTTTTTAGCTAAAGGAGCATTTTCAGTGTTAGATTCAGCATTGAATGTTAATGATGCTCTTGAAAGAACTTCACCGTCAAGTACGAATCGACATTTTTGAGGATCTGCGGTAGGTTCACCTCGTATCTTAATCTCCTGTGCCAACATGTTTTGTTTATTCGACACTAATTAATAAGATTTATTGCAGTTTTTACACATCAAAAGAGGCTTTCTCGATAGCATCTTCACCCATCTTACGCAATAATGAGAATGTGAATATTCCCGCTCCAGCTCCAGGACTTGGGTCATCAAATGAAAATCTTACACCATATCTTCCTACTGGTACAGATTCAGTAATTTTTACATTTGGAGGAATATTTTCTTCTTTGATTAGTTTTTCACCAGTTATTTCATCTACACAATGAGCGCAAGGACACATGTATCTTACAGTGAATGCAGAGATTACGTGTTCAATTCCATCTTGCCATTTAATTATCAAAGTTTCACCTTTATTTGACAAGTTCATTTCTTGTGGTGCAAAAGGAGACATTTCTTCGTTCATTACTACTGCCATTGCTTCAACAGCAATTAATGATGCTATTGATTTGATGTTATCATCTTCAACAAATATTCCATTATCCATAGCTTCTCTTAAATCTTGTTTTAGAGCAATTCTTCCAAGTAATGGTAAGTCAAATTCTTCTGCAGCTGAGCTACCTCCACCTTCTCCAAAAATATGGAAAACTTCATCAGACCCTGGTGGAGTGAAACCAGCCATATTTTCAACAATACCCAATATTGGAATCTTGACTTGTTGGAACATTCGGAGTCCTTTTTCAGCAATAGTATGCGCAATTTCTTGAGGTGTTGTTACGATTACAGCTCCAGTTAGAGGAACAGATTGAGATAGTGTAAGTTGAATATCTCCAGTACCTGGAGGCATATCTACAAACAAATAATCTAATTCTCCCCAATCTACTGCTCCTAAAAATTGTTGAACTAATTGTGAAGCAATAGGTCCTCTCCAGACAACAGGAGTGTCCTTGTTAGCAAGGAATCCCATAGACATTATCTTCATTCCATGAGCTTCAACGGGTTCTAAGACACCTTCTTGAGATCCACCCAATTGATGATCACCTAAACCAACCATATTAGGAATACTAGGCCCATAAACATCAATATCTAATATTCCAATTTTTGCTCCAGCTTTAGCAAATGCTTCGGCAATGCAAACAGTAATAGTTGATTTTCCAACACCACCTTTTCCAGATGCAATCGCAATAATATTTTTTACATTTTTTAATGAGTTTGGAGTATTTGGAGCATTGAGTGAGGGTAATCTTTGAACTTCCCAATCTTTCTTTATTTCTATTTTCCCGATGTCAGCTACGTCTTTTAGAGCGTCAAGACATTTTTGAGTAAGTTCATCATGGTTTGGCATAAGAGGTGCAGGTAATCTTAGAGAAAATCTTAGGGTGTCATTACCAAGGGTCATTCCCTTAACATAACCTAAACTAATGATATTTTTATTGAAATAAGAATCCTTAACCGTGGCTAATACATCAGTTATTTCTTTTGCATCCATCTTTGATTATTCAATTAGTGTGTCTATATGGAAGTTATCTTGAAAAAAGTTGACGGCGTACTCGAGTTCCCGTGGGCTCGCGCACCACAGTACCACCGAATACGCGGGTGGGCTTAACTTCCGTGTTCGGAATGGGAACGGGTGATCACCACCGCTATGGCCGTCAGACAGCTCTCGATTTAGAGGCTGTATATATTATTTGACTTCAGTTCTATAAAATTATTAGAGTTAACTACAATATTTTTCTTTTTTCAATCTCAAATTCTCGTTGTGTAATAATTCCCTTTTCTTTTAACTCATTTAGTTCGTTCAACTTTCTATATTTTTGACTGCTTCCTGCAGGTGTATTTAGTTCATCAGCAATACCTCGATAGTATGCTTGCTGTCCACCTTCATTACCTTTTAACAATCTTCCTTGAGAATCGGTCCAATTGTCTTGTACCAAAATCAAAACACCTTCAATAAATCCCCATAATCCAGCTAAGCCAAAAGTGAAAATTGTGAGAACAAGCTGTAGTAATCCAATTCCAATATACCCCATATACATTCGGTGTATCCCTAAACCTCCAAGTAAAATACCTAAAATTCCAGCTACAGTTTTATCTTTATCAGAAATTGACATTTGTCCCGGTTCTTGGTTCAACATTGAACTTTGATCGTAGTTCATACAAAATAAATAAGTATAGGTATTATTTATTTTTAACTATCAGCTTCAGCAGCCGCTTTTCTTGATTCTTTAATCTTATCTGAAGCTTCACGCCTTGCAATTCGTTCCATTCTTCTAGATTGTACTCTTTCAGTTATCAACTTCATGTACATTGCATCATGTTCCATTAATGGAGAATCAGAAATGACAATTACGTTGTAATTATTTTCTAGAATAGTTTCAGCTAAATATTCAAATTTAATTTCACCTTTCTTTATTGGCGAGTAGTGTCTTTCATTTCCTTCAATATCGAATTCTACGCCTGAAAAGTGCATGTAATATTTGTCTAATCCTAAAGTTGCTTCTAAGTAATCAAATACTCGTTTGAAGCTTTCACGATCATTAAGCCATCGATTCCCTCTTGCATGAAGATGTGGCCAATTAATTACAGGAATAATGCCTCTAACTCTATGACAAATTTCAGTAATTTCTCTAATGCTTCCAAATAAATCAGGTTTACCTGAAATTTCAATACCAATTTGCGGCCTGTAATTATTTTCCAAATAATGATTCCTTATTTCTCTGAAAAGAGGAACTAGTTGTTCTATCGCTTCTCTAGATGAAATACCATGGTAAGGTCCGATATGGGTGACTACAGTTCGAGCACCAAGTGTGTTTCCTACTTCACCAGCAAATTCCAAAAATTTCTTTGATTTATTCCGCATATATCCATTGCCCAAAAAGTCCATGTAATAGGGGGCATGAATTGCCATATGAATGTCCAAGGAGTGGGCAATTCCTCCAAGTTCTTCAAAATCATCGAGTTCATCAACATATTTTCCTCTAACAAGTTGTATTTCCATACAATGAAGACCTAGTGCATGAATATCTTCAATTCCGTCTCTAATAGTTCTTCCTTTGCAGGAAAGAGGAATTCCTGCTGGCCCAAAACGTAACATCGTTCGACACGGATTGAGCGGTCCTATAATTACTATTGGTTACTTTTTACCTTTTTTTACCTTTTTTTGGATTCCGTTAGCTCTTTTGTCTAAGTTTTTAATGCTCCCTCTTCTCGCGTTTTGTGAATTCAAAGGCGTTAGAGTCAAAGTGGCAAAAAAAATGGGAAGAAGCTAAGGTTTTTGAATCTGAACCCAAAGACGGCCAAGAGAAGTACTTTGTGAACTGTCCTTATCCTTACATGAATGGATATTTGCATTTAGGCCATGCCTTTACTTATCTTAGAGCAGATATGGTTTCACGATATCAAAGGATGAAGAACAAAAATGTTCTTTTTCCCTTTGCATTTCATTGTACTGGAACTCCAATTGTCGCAGCTGCTCAAAGAGTTAAAGAAGGGGAGAAAATTCAAATTAATGCATTGAAGCAGATGGGTTTAAGCGAGTCTTTAATCAAAAAGTTTTCAGAGCCTGAAGAGTGGACAAAATATTTCCCAGATAAGGCAATTGATGACTTGAAACTTTTCGGTTCTTCAATTGACTGGCGACGCAGTTTCATTACGACTAGTTTGAATCCACCGTATGATAGATTTATTCGTTGGCAATTTAATCAATTATTGAAAAATGATTATCTTATCAAAGGTAGTTTTCCAGTTGTTTGGTGTCCTAAAAGAGAAACAGTTGTAGGAGATCATGATCGGCTTTCAGGTGAAGGCGAAACACCACAAGAGTACACACTTCTCAAGTTCAAGGGAGATGGAGATTATCTTGTAGCTGCAACTTTACGTCCAGAAACAGTATTCGGTCAAACCAACATATGGGTTGATGGCAACGGTATTTACACTAAGGCAAAAGTTGGCGATGAAACTTGGATTATGTCTAAGCAAATGCCTTTCAAACTAACATTACAAGGTCATGAGGTTAAAGAATTAGGAGAAGTCAAAGGTAGTGATTTAATCGGTAAAAAATACATAGCCCCTCAAATTAATAGTGAAGTAATTGTTCTTCCTTCTAAATTTTGCGATGCCTCCATAGGCTCTGGTATTGTAACTTCAGTACCAAGTGATTCACCTGATGACTTCCAGGGATTAGCAGATTTGCAGAATTCAGAATCAGAATGTAAAAAGTGGGGATTGGATTATGAGTTTGTTAAATCAATTGAGCCTATAGCTATACTTGATTCAGGTGAAATGGGTACACTTCCAGCTCCAAAATTATGTGAAGAATTAGGAATAAAAAGTCAAACACAGCGCAAAAAACTGGAAAAAGCTAAACAAGATTTGTACATGCACAGTTTCAACAATGGATTTATGCTTGATTCAGCAGATTTTGTTTCAGGTAAACCAGTTGAAGAAGCTAGAGAAATCGTCAAAAATAAATTAGTGGAAAAGAATCAAGCAGTAGTTTATTATGAGTTAACTGGCCCAGTACAATCTCGATGGCTCGCAGATTGCGTTGTTAAAATAGTAGATAATCAGTGGTTCTTAGCATATGGAGATGAAGAGTGGACAGAACTTACTGAAAAAGCATTGAAATCAATGAATTTGTATCCTAGAAAATCTCGTGCTCAGTTTGAATATGTACTACAATGGCTAAAAAATTGGGCTTGCGTTAGAGAGAAAGGATTAGGAACTAAGCTACCTTGGGATGATTCTTGGGTAATTGAATCTTTGAGTGATTCAACAATTTACATGGCATATTACACGGTAGCACATTATCTAAAAGAATTAGATGAAGAGCAATTAACCGAATCATTGTTCGATGCAATTTTTGGAGCTGGCAATACGAAATTAGCATCCGAAGAAACAAATATAGCACAAGCAGATATTCTAAAATGGCGTAATGAATTCAATTATTGGTATCCTTACGATCTTAGAATTAGCGGTAAAGATTTGATACAGAATCACCTTTCCTTTAGTTTATTCAATCATACTGCTATGTTTGATTCAGATAAGTGGCCTAAAGGTTTTGCAGTTAATGGTTGGGTATTGGTTGAAGGTGAAAAAATGTCCAAGTCAAAGGGCAATTTCTTTACAATGAAAGAATTAAATGAAAAATATGGTGCCGATGTTGTTAGATTTACATTATGTAATGCAGGAGAGGGCTTAGATGATCCTAATTGGGAAGTATCATTTGCTGAAACTGCAGGAAAGAAACTAGGTAATTGGCTATCTTTTGTAAAAGAAAATAAAGAAAAGGGCCGGACAACTGACCATCCTGTAGATGATTGGTTTAGGGAAGTTATGGCCGATGTTTCTTACAAAGCACACAAAGCATCTGAAAGGTTGAAATTCAGAACCTCCACGCGCTTTTTATTCTTTGAATTAGCTCAATATTTTAAGTGGTATGTTCAGAGAACTGGTGAACCACATGCTGAACTTTTACAGGAGTACATGTCGATTGTAACTAGAGGCATCGCACCTATAGTTCCACATATAGCTGAAGAAGCCTGGTCTCTTTTGGGTGAGAAAGATTTCGTTCTAAATCAACCATTCCCAGAAGGCCACAAAGCTAATTCTGATGTAATATTAGGTGAAGACTTAGTTAAACAAACACTTGAAGATACAAGAGCAATTCTCAATCTTGCAAAAATAGAAAAACCTGAAGAAATAGTTTTCATTGTAGCTCCTAAATGGAAATGGGAAGCAGTACGTACTGCAGGTGAATTAGCAGACGGTAGAGGGCAAGTAAAATTGAATCAATTAATTTCAACAGTTATGCCTTCCATTCCTAACGAATCAAAAAAGCTTGGAGCTGATTTTCTTAAAAAATGGGTTTTGAAAGATATTCCCTCGTTAGGTCCAGATTGGCAAGTAAAGTACAATCAGGAAGTTGACGAGGAATCAATTTTATCAGCATCTCAGAATTTTTTTAGCACTCTCTTCGGTTGTAAAATATCCATTGTAAATGCTGATAATGCTAGGTCAAGCATGGTGGCAAAAGGAAATCAAAGTTCACCTCTAAAGCCGGCAATTTTCGTTTCTTAAATGGCCTTTTATCGTCGATAAAAGTACTTAAAAACAGTGATTAAAATAGTTACCAATCTTTATAAATGCCTCTCTTGTCCGGCGGACCCCGAGTGAGAGCGTTTGCTCTCCGGAGATAAGAATATGACTGAAAAGCGTAATTCGCGAATAGCCTTGCTAGCCGTAGCAATGCTCCTTTCTGGAGCTTTGTTAGGACTCATATCTGAGGATTCTTCAGCTGAAAATAATGATGCAGTTGGATTCATTTCCTCAGCAGATCCATCTGGAGTATCAGTAACCATTATCAATCAAGCAACTGGAAGTACAATGAGTGCTACTAGTGCAAGTGATGGTTCTTATTCATTTGATGATTTAGCCGATGGTGAATATTCAGTTAGATATTCAAAAGTAGGTTCGTTATCAGTCTTGAATTCCTGGAGTATTCCTTCAGATTTACCTTTATCAGAGGTTTCTATGTCTGACGCTCCATCTGGTTCAACTTCAGTTACAGTAACTGTAAAGGATTCAGATGATCAAGAAATTAGTGGAGCTACAGTTTCTTTGATTTCTTCTACTACTGAAGATTCATGGTGGGAAGGTGTGTCTGTAGGATACACAGTCTCAGCATCAACAGATGGAACAGGTAGTGCAACTTTTGACAGTCTTACATCAGATACTTATCAAATTAGAGTAGATGCAGAAGGATTTGCAACTGCTTCTGGTGATACAAATGAAGTAAACATAGTAATGAATGCTTTGGACGATACCAACAAGCAAACAGTTCGTGTATATGACGCTTCAGGAAATCCATTAGGCGATGCAACTGTTTTCATGTATGATGCAACATCCTCTACATGGTATGATTCAACTAAAGTAGGATATACTTACTATCTTCAACCTTCAACAGATTCTGATGTATACGTTTATGCATATCATGCAGAACATAGCCCTTCAGTTTCAATGATAGCTTCAGTTTCAGGTACAGCTACCCATAACATAGAAGTCGGTAGTAATTCAGCAGCAGATGACAGTATAGTCTACATTAATGCAGCGCCATCAAATGGTGGCCAATCAATGGCTCCAATGTCTGGTGACCGCATGATAAAATTAAATCCAGGTCCTTCAGCTTCTATTGATGTAACAGGAACTACTGATGTAGATGGTAGTCACATTGTAGCAGCAGGTTCTGAAGTGAACTTTTCAGGTTCATCTTCAACCTCATCAGTTGGCGGAATTTCATACGACTGGGGTTCATCCAGTGGCGCAGATTACTCAGAATCTTTCGCAGAAAGTGGTACAGTTACTCTAACAGTAACTGATGAATTTGGTGCAACAGACTCAGCAACAGTAGACATAATTGCTGATGGAGCAGCTCCAGCACCAGATTTCACTATGACTGTAAAATCTAATACAGATGATGAAGGAACAGCATATAATTCTTCTAATGTTGATGAAGATTACAGTATGGTTGTTTTCAATGCATCTTCTTCAAGTGATGCTGTAGGTATTGATTCATACAGTTGGGATTTTGGGGATGAAAGTACAGATACTGGTGATGTTGTAAGTCATATATTTGAAAACCCAGGAAGTTTTGATGTTACTTTAACTGCAACAGATGCAGCAGGTAATAGCGCCTCTAAGGTAATGCCTATTTCTGTAAATGATGTAACTAATCCAAGCGCAGAATTCAATTGGTCATACGAGAATGAAACAGGTGGTATGGTCGTAAATGCTGCGATGGAAGGTGCCCCTACTATTTTCGATGCAGGTGGATCGTCAGATAATTCAAATAAAGATTTGATCTATAATTGGGAAGTTAGTGATGGAACCAATGGAACTGGAGCTATAATGGAGCACACTTTTGTTAATCTAACTGAATATCCTGAAGGCTTCGATGTTATTCTTACAGTAACTGATGAAGCAAACAATGCAGATGTTATATCTTATAATATTAAACCAGCACTGAAACAAAGACCAGATATCTTCATTTCATCATTAACTTTCAGTGATGATAACCCAGTTAAAGGAGATACAGTAACTTTAGAGGCTGTAGTGAAGGTATTGGGAATGAATGTTAGCGGTGAGTTTGAAGTTGGTTTTTTCTTAGACAGCGAAACTGGTGAACAAATAGGCGCAGTATCAGTTCATGGTAGTAACTTAAGTCACGGTATTGAAAATGGTATGAACGTTTCCGTTGATTGGAAAACTACTTCAGGAGCACATACAATCTATGTCGTAGCAGATTCTACAAATTTAATTGATGAGAGTCAAGAGAAAAATGAGCTTTCTAAGGTTCTAACAGTAAGTGCAGAGGATGACTCTTCAGACGTAACATCTATGGTAATGATAATTGCCGTTGTATTACTATCTGTTGGATCTGTAGGATACATTTACAGAGATTCTTTATTTTCTAAATAGATTAGTAGAAAAGCAAGGGACTAGGATATGGAAACAGACCTAGTCCTTGGTCTTGCTATTGCTGGCGTTACACTAGGTATAGTAGAAGGAATAAAGCCAGGACCACTTCTGACAACAGTCATCAAAGAAACTTTGACGAATGGTTTTAGGGGTGGGATGCGAGCTGCTTCAGCACCAATTTTTACTGATGGTCCATTGATACTTTTTAGTATTTTTATGGCAGGTTGGATAGCAAATCAACCTCTAGTTTTCTGTGGGATAGCTGTAATTGGAGCTATTTTTCTTACTAGGATGGGAATGGAATGTTTTAATCCTGAAATTCCAGATATTGATACCACTGACGTAGACTTAACTCAATCATTAAAGAAAGGAATTCTAACAAATCTATTGAATCCTAATGCGTATATTTTCTGGTTATTAATTGGCGGTCCATTGATGGCTACTGCAGCAGATACAGAACCAATTGCACCTTTTGCATATGCAGTTTCTTTCATTCTTAGTATTGTAATTGTCAAGATAACGTTGGCATATTTCTTCAGCAAAGCACAAGTAAATCTTTCATCTGATAGATATTTATTAACACTGAAAATTTGTGGTTTTGCAATGTTTATTTTTGCAGGAAGTTTCCTTTACAAAGCTTATGATTTGTGGCAAAACGGCCTCTAAATAATAAAGGTGAGAATAATTAGAATTAATGTCCGCGTTTTGCCATTTTAGTATCTAGTTTAGATTCTTCTAAACCAGCCATAGCATCACCCAATCCTTCAGACACTTTTCCTATTAAATTAGCATCATCAAAGTGAGCTGTTGCTTCTACAACGGCTTTAGCCATTGTAGTTGGATCTTCAGACTTGAAAATTCCAGATCCTACGAATATTCCATCCATACCAAATTGCATCATTAATGCCGCATCAGCGGGTGTGGCGATGCCGCCAGCAGTGAATGTAACAACAGGCAAGCGCCCTAATTTCTTGATTTCACTGAGAATTTCAGTGACTTCACTTTCAATATCTTTCCTAGGTTTCCCAAATGCATTGTAACCTGCAGATTCTCCTAAATTTTCTTTTGCTTCTTCATCTAATACAAAGAATTTCTCAACCATACGGGTAGCAATCTTTTCTAATTTTGTAGAAGCTTGAACTGCAGCGATTTCGGCTTGTAATAATCGTGCATGTCTCATTGCAGCGACAACATTTCCTGTACCAGCTTCTCCCTTTGTTCGAATCATTGCAGATCCCTCCCAGATTCTTCTAACAGCTTCTCCAAGAGAAGTTGCTCCACAAACAAAAGGTACTGCAAAATCATCTTTTACAACGTGATAATAAGGATCCGCAGGTGTTAGAACTTCCGATTCATCAATCATATCAACTCCTAATGCTTCCAAAACTTTAGCTTCAGCAGTATGCCCAATTCTACACTTTGCCATTACAGGAATACTAGTACATTCTATAATTTCCTTAATCATATTAGGATTTGACATTCTTGCCACACCACCATCAGCTCTAATGTCTGAAGGTACACGTTCCAAAGCCATAACAGCTACAGCCCCTGCATCTTCTGCAATTTTTGCTTGTTCAGCGTTAACAACATCCATGATAACTCCACCTTTTTGCATTCTTGCAAATCCTCGTTTTACGAGATCTTTACCATGCCTTAATGATTCTAAATCCAGTTCTTTAGTCATATTCAATTCAGTTATAGTGCGCCAATCGATTCTAAATGTTGTGCTGCAGCTTCACTAAGATCCTCATAAAGTTCTTCATCCTCTACATTAGAATAAGAGACATCGTCACCTTTTCCACGTATGATTTTCATTATTTCAAATTCAGAGCTGAAACTATCGGCATATGACATAATTGCATATTCGTTACCTTCAACTTCCAATGAACCATGTATTTTCATACGCACATCTTCGCCCTCTTCATTTTCAAAAATTTCTATATCTTCATCATCCTCAGTTGTTTCTTGTTTTGGTTTAGAACCAAATAGAGCACTAGTCCAACTTTTACCTTCAGTTTCTTCTTCGTCTATTTCCCTTCCCATTGCTTTAGCCCAAGCATCAACAATTTCTTCTTTGCTCATACCAGTTTTGGCTTCAGCCTTTTTCCAATTGTTTAGTCTCCATGGAGACTTATCAAATTTCGTGGTAAGTGCTTGTAAAAACATTCTTAGGTCGTTAGGATTCTCAGAACCTAATTTGAGTTTTATTAAAGAATTTCGAGGATTTCCAAAAAATCCTTTGTATTTCATTGCAGAAAGTCTAGCTTTGAATCCTGCGAAACGGAAAGATACACTCCAATTCATTTCATCAAAACCGCTACTTCTCAATCTTATTTTTGCATCGTCATCAACAGTAGTACATGCTTCCCAAAACTTTTCTCCAAAATCAGTAAACCACAATAATCCGAACGTACCCCTATCCTTAGTTTCAAACCTTCCAGATTTTAGCGCACCAGTTTTCACCATAGGGTGCTTGCTTCGGGGCTGAGCTATCAAAGTGACAGAATGCACTAATTTAGCACGAAAAGGGATGCATAAAATAGCACCGCTAACTTTAATAACGCCACACTACCAGCAAAGTTAGGCCTTTGGGTCATTTACGGTAATCAATTCATATCAGCTTTTGGTTCTTAGCTAAAAGCTTTAAGACGGATTAATCCGCACTTGGTTCAGGGCTAAAAAGCAAGAAGTGGTTAAATATGAATATAGACCCAACAAGTAGTAAATACGTAATAAAAGCTTCAATTCGAGCAAATGGAGTCGTTAACAAATCTGATGTAGTAGGGGCCGTTTTCGGTCAGACAGAAGGATTATTAGGTGATGAATTAGATCTTCGTGATCTTCAGAAAAGCGGACGCATGGGCCGTGTTGAAGTAGAAATAAAAAGTGATAAAGGCAAGTCAACAGGAGAAATAGTAATTTCTTCCAGTATGGATCAAGTTGAAACATCTGTTTTTGCAGCAGCATTAGAAACTGTAGAAAGAGTAGGACCTTGTAAGGCAACCGTGAAAATTATGGCCTTAGAAGATAGCCGTTCAACTAAGAGAGAAATAATTATTGAGCGTGCTAGAGCATTGTTAAGTAATTTAATCAAGGATTCAAGAACTGCAGGATCAACAATTACCGATACAGTTCGTCAAGCTCTTCAAACTGAAGAGATTGTTCGTTTCAAAGGAAAATTGCCAGCAGGTCCAAATGTAGACACTAGTGACGCAGTCATTATTGTAGAAGGCAGAGGCGATGTTCTCAATTTGTTAAAGCATGGAATCAAGAATGCAGTTGCAGTTGAAGGTACTAACATACCTAAAGAAGTTGTAAGTTTGAGTAAAGAAAGAACAGTAACGGCATTTGTGGATGGAGATAGAGGTGGAGAAATGATAATTCAAGAGTTACTACAGGTAGCTGAAATTGATTTCATAGCTCGAGCACCCGACAATACTGAAGTTGAATATTTGACGCATAAACAAATTATGAAGTCATTGAGAGATAAAGTTACAGCTGAATTATTCATGGAGCAAAACAAATGGGCTAGACCTGGTTCTAGTTCCAAGGCTCCCGCAAAGAAAACAAGACAAGCAGGCAAGGCAAAAGCAGCACCAGCTTCTAAAGCTGAGAAGCCAGCCGATCCAGAACCTAAAGCTGAGAAGCCGGCTGAACCGGCAGCAGCAGCAAGTCCACATTTCCTAGAACATTTGAATCAACTTGACGGTTCAAAGAATGCAAGATTGTTAATGGGTGAAGAATTAGCAAATGAAGTTTTGATTGTAGGGCTTCCAGAGGTTCTTGAATCTCACAAAAATAATGGTGTAGATACACTGATAATGGATGGAGTAATAACTCCTCATTTGGTAGAATTAGCACCTAAAGCAGGAATAAAAACAATTGTAGCTCAAGGAAAGGCAATTCTTCCTAGAGAACCTATTGGTCTTTCCCTGTTTGAAAAGAAAGATTTAACATAATTTAAATGCTAATCTGTGTTAGCCAAATGGTTATATCCTACTCCATTTGTGAGCTTATGCTATGGCCGATGAAGCTAATATAGATGAAGAAGGTTTACGACGTTCAGCTCGTAGTCAAATTATTGTAGATACTATTGAACGTAGTTTGGAAAAGATGATGTTCGTGGAGTCTAATCTTGGTAAAGAGATGGAACCTCAGGATCTTTTTCAAGTAAAAAGAGAAGCAGTAGCTGCTGTTGCTGAATTAAAATACGCAGTTTCCGTGCTAACTGGGAAGCTAGAGATTTAATGTCTTCACGTCTCGTGCTCGCCCTGGATGAAACAGACCCAGCTCGAGCTCTAGATGTAGCTAGAAATGTAGCACCTTTTGTTGCTAAAATAAAGATAAATTATCCTTTAGTTTTATCAGCAGGACTTGAAATTGTAACAGAGATTTCTAAATTTTGTCCAGTAATTTGTGATTTCAAAGTAGCTGATATTCCAAATACAAATCGACTAATTGTTAAGAAAGCTTTCGATGCCGGAGCGTCAGGAATTATTGCTCATGCTTTTCCTGGGCCTGAGTCACTTAAAGCAATAAGAGAAGTAGATTCTTCAAAGGATTTGTATATAGTAATCACAATGTCACATCCTATGGGTGGCGAGTTTTTCGACATAGAAAGGTTCTGTTCACTTGCATTAGAAGTAGGAGCAACAGGTGTAGTAGCACCTGCAACTAGACCTGAAGATGTTGCTAAAGTTAGAGAATTAGTAGGTGATTTGGAAATAATATCTCCAGGTGTAGGGGCTCAAGGTGGCAGTTCCAAAGAAACAATTAAGGCAGGCGCAAATTACATAATTGTAGGGCGAGGAATTTATCTTTCAGATAATCCTGCAGCTGCAGCTGAAAAGTACAGTCTTGAAATGGTTTAGATGCTAAAGCTCAATGCATTATTCAAATCATTTGGTTCCAAAAAAGTTCTTCGCGGTATAAATTTAGAAGTTGAATCTGGAGAAATAGTAACATTAATTGGAAAAAATGGTAGTGGAAAGACTACATTGTTACGAACATTAACTACTCTGGATAGTCCAGACAGCTATAACGTTGTGGAAATAGATGGGTTTGATTTGAGAGATGACCCTGAAGAGCTTCGTTCACGCATTGGTTATTTGCCTCACAATCCACCTTTTTATCCTGAATTAACAGGTGTAGAAAATTTGCAATTATGGCTTGAATTAAATTCAGTTAATAATGCCGAATCAGAATCAAAAAATCTTCTAGCACAAGTAGGTTTGATTTCCTTTGGCGATGAATTAGCTGGCAATTATTCAAGAGGTATGATTCAAAGACTTGGATTTTCTATGGCTATTTCTCATTCACCAACAACTTTACTTTTAGACGAGCCTTTTACAGGTTTAGATTCAGATGGAATAAAAATAATTGAGGAAATTATTCTAAAGCAAAAAGAGGAAGGTTGTAGTATTGTTTTAGTATCACATGAAACATATTCATATTCAAATCGCACATTAAAATTAGAAAGAGGTGAGATAGTATGAATCCAATATTAGTTTTAATTAGAAAAGAGTTGAAAGTAGAATTTCGTTCTTTACAGGGTATTGTAGCTTCAGCTATGCTTTCTTTTATGATTCTTATGTCATTTAAATTTTCAATGTCTTTAGATTCTTCATTTGAGGGTTCTGGCGTTCTTTGGTCTTCAATCTTGTTAACTGGTTTAGGATTAATTACACATATTTCAACGAGAGAATCTGAGCGTGGAACATTTGAACTTCTCAAATTGTCTCCAATATCAAGATATCAATTATTTTTAGGAAGAATGGCAGGATCACTTATTCTCCTTTGGATTTTAAGCACGATAATTACCATTATTTACGTAGTACTCTTTGAGAATCAATTTGGAGATAATTTCCTATTATCTTATTTGGTTGTTTTAGTAGGTTGTGTAGGTATAGCTGCAGTCGGCACTTTGGCAGCTAGTACAGCAACGCCGTTACATGGCGGTTGGATGATCACCTCACTTTTCTCTATTCCTATATTGTTGTTTACAGTTATTGAGGCTTCCATTAGAGCTACTGATTCTTTGATTTCAGATAGTTCTGATTTTCAATTAGCATTCATGCTTCTAATTTTGTATAATTTGGTTTTTGTTACTGGCGGGGCTTGGCTGAGTGAGATTTCAGAATAAGCTTACACCTTCTTCTCTCAATAATTTTATCTTTTGTTCAACGCCACCAGATCCGCTATATCCACCAATATCTCCATTAGAACATATTACTCTGTGGCAAGGTGTTGTAATTGGATTTGGATTTGCTCCACAAGCATTTGCAACAGCTCTTGCAGCTTTAGGACGCCCAATATTCTTAGCAATTTGACCATAAGTAATCACTTTTCCACGAGGTATTTTGTCTATTTCATCCCAAACTTTCTTTTGGAAAGCAGTTCCTTTATTCATTTTTCAATTTTAGAGAAGCTGAATTGATACAATATCTCAATCCAGTTGGTTGTGGCCCGTCATCAAATAAATGCCCTAAATGCGAATCACAATTTGAGCAAATTACTTCGACACGCCTCATTCCAAACGAAACATCTTCTTTTTCACCGATAATTTCTTCGTTGGCAGGCTTGAAAAAACTAGGCCATCCAGTTCCTGAATCAAATTTGTGTTCTGAATCAAACAATATTTTGTCGCAGCAAGTACAATGGTACTTCCCGCTATCATGGCAATCCCAATATTCATTATCAAATGGAGGTTCAGTAGCACTACATCTACAAACTTGGTATTGTTCTGGAGTTAACTTGTCTTTCCATTCATCATCACTCACTTCCCCAGAATCTCCATTATATGATTCCTGAAGATTTCCCACCTTTTTCGAAGGCATTCAGTGCATGATCTAAATCATCCTTCTCTAATCCTGCACTCATCATAACTCTAATTCTTGCTTTATCTGGAGCAACCATTGGGAAAACAATAGGTAATGCAAACACATCTAATTTCAATAATTCTGCAC
>DASCSW010000005.1:0-21020 GCA_034399455.1 Candidatus Poseidoniia archaeon | reverse complement strand
CGTTACTTTTGCGAAGGAGGGTTTCGATGTTACAGCTATTGATTTTGCAGAACCTGCAGTTTTAGAGACTCGAGAAAGAGCTAGAAAAAATAATGTTTCTTTGAAGGTATTACGCGAAAATATTTTTGATTTACCTGAGGTATTACATGGTAAATTTGATTATGTTATGGAGTACACTTGTTTTTGTGCTATTAGTCCGGAGAGACGTTTTGAATATGATAGGGTTGTTTGGCAATTATTGAAGCCAGATGGACAGTTATTGGGTTTATTTCTTCCGCTAGATAAGGAGGTCGAAGAAGGAGGTCCTCCTTGGGGTGTAGATATAATGGATCTTTACAAATTATTTGGTTTGCATTGGGATCTAGAAGATGAGGAAATGCCTCCAGAATCTATTGAACGCCGAGCGAATCGAGAAATATTTATGCGGTGGAAAAAGAAATGAAGGATACAATTAGAAAAGTTGCAAGTTCTTGGTATGATGCAAATGGAAAATTAAAATTACCAAAATTATACGATTCTAATTTTGATAATATGGATATTAAGAAACATAAAGGTAAATCTATAGTCATTTTTTCAGCCGATTGGTGTCCTTATTGCCTTTCTTTTTTTAATAATTGGAAGGAGTATGGGAGTATCGAATCAGTTTTTATTGCAGATATTACTGATGTAGATTCAAATTTATGGGATATTTTTGATGTCAATGTTGTTCCTACTATGGCCATATTCAAGGAAGGTAAATTGGAAAAAAGATGGGATGGTATTCTTGGACAAGGGATTACAATAAATCAAATCGAAGATGCAAATTCATCTTTTTCGGAGCTTTAAACTGAAAACTGCAGTTGTTGCCATAACTATGATAGTTAGTGGCGTTCCAATATAATTTAATTCTTTTATTTGTTCAATAACTGTTTTTTCTTTTGTATCGTTAACAGAATTGTTTGTATTATTTGGTATTTCAGTGGGGATTTCGCTTTCAATAGAGTTTGTAATCCAAAATTCATCAGCAACACTTAAATCACTATTTCTTATAAATTTGTAATTAATACTTGTTTTTGTTGCTTCAAACATAGTGTATCCATATGAAACTTCTCTGTATGCAGACCAGACTGGTTTTGGGTCTTCTAGACCATCATAAGCAGATCTTCCAGCCATTCCTGCTACAATGTGAATAGTTGCACCTGGTTTGTAGTAAGGATCTGACGAGGTCCCGGTATTGTTTGAGTAAACATTTTCTTCAAAAACAGGATATGTTCTTTCGTAATGATGGTCGTGTCCCCATATTGCTAAATCGACTTGAAAATCGTATAGCAATACTTCCATGGCTTCTCTAAATTCTATTTCACTTCCATGCCCATCTCCATCTCCATTTGAACTGTACATCGGTCTGTGAGCAAATATTACAATCCAAGGTACATTTTCTCTATTTTCATTAGCATCTTCTAAATCGTTCTGAAGCCAACTATATTGGGTAGTTCCAGGTTCATAATCGTGTTCAGAGGAGATTGAAACAAAATGTATAAATTCAAAATCAAAACTATACCAAAAGCTATTTGGTCCTGGATTGAAAAATCTACTTTCATAAGCATCGAACCCATATGGCTCCACATCTTCTTCATGATTTCCTGGAGCATACATATGTGGATATTTTGATGCTAAATCCTCAATTTGGTTTTGATATTCATCCCAAACACTTTGATCACCGACTCCATTGCCTGAACCGGCTCCATTTGCATAGGAAATATCTCCAGGATGAATTACTAAGTCTAAGTATTCTTCTTCCATATTACTGGTTGTTTCTTGTGCATTACTTGAAGTTCCATGATCTGCAATGGCTCCAATAAATATTTTTCCAGGGTTTTCTCCTAAAGTATCAAATGAAAAAACATCACTCCATTCTCCATCGCCTCCAACACGATAATAATATGTTGTGTTTGGCTCCAAATCAGTTAAAGTAACAGTATGAGTACAGGTAGTCCAGAGATACATATCATTGTTACCGCTTTTAGTATCGTTGAGATTGTCTTCCTCAGTTCCATACTCTACATTGTTACTAGAAGGGCAAAAGGCACTAGTGTCCTCTTGAGTCCCCCATTGAATTATCATTTCTCCAGGTATTCCGTTTGTTGCGAGATGGATTTGCTCAGGTTCCGCAGCTTCAACATTTATTGCAATGGAAAGAGCTATGAAGGCAAGAATAGAAATTACTTTAATCCATTTCATTATTTACTCTATTACCTATAGGACATAATAAATTATACATTCATTGTTTTCCATATATGAGATACACTTGTTTTATTTCACTTTTGTAATCCCATGAATTAATAATTAGATTATTTTTTTCACATATTTCTTTATAATTATGATTAAAACAAAATTTTGTTTTGTCTCTTTTTTCATCAATAGAATCATATGGTATTTTTGGATCATGCCAAGAAACAATTATTACTTTTTCAGCAATTCTTGCTAATTCACACATTATATTTGTAATATGTTCAGGAGGTTGATGCAATAGTACTGAGATACTTACAGAGGTTGTAAATTCGTTATTCTTAAATGAAAATTTAGTAAGAACTTTATCCTCTATAATTAAATTGAGGTCTATTTTTTGTTCTCCAGCTGCTTTCAATAATCTTTCTTCATATTTTGAGGAAATATCATATCCTGTAATTTTATTGTTTTTATTGTAGGCTGGCAAAATTCTCCCAACACCAGGTCCGAAATCTAATATTTTGTCAGCTTTATTTATATTTGACTTTACAAAATCTATATGCATTTTGGTATTACGTTCATTAGGAATTTTGCTATTTGGATCCTCTCTCTGATTCCAATATTCAACAACATCATATGTTGCTTTTTTCCTCCATTTCCACCACATTATTGTTAGCCAATACTAGTCCAGTTATAATAATTTAGATAATAACTCTTAGATCTTCTTTTACATTGTTTAAAACCAGAGATGTGCTTGTACGCTCTATGTTTTTTTGGGATAAAGTTGTTTTTATGAAATCATCCATTTCTTGTCTATCTTTGAATCTAGCTAATACAAGAGAATCCCATTCTCCAGTAATATCATATACGGCAAAAACGCGTGAGTGATTTGCGATTGATGCCTGTACATCCATTATTTTACCTTTAGTTATTCTAAGATGTATCGTGGCCGTGAGCGTAAACCCTACTTTATCGGGATCTATGTCAGCGAAGTAACCTCTGATTACTTTTTTCTTTTCAAGATCTTTCAAATGGTTGCTCACTGTGCCTAGTGCAAACCCCGAAAGTTCTGCAAGTTCTCTTTGAGATGCTTTTCCGTTATTACATAGGTGTCTCAAAAGTTCAGAATCTTTATAGTTAAGCTTCATAAAATGAACGTTTGTTCATCCTATATATAAATATTGTTGTATACAACTAATTATTTTCTTTTTTTTAGTCTATTAAACTAGTTTTAGAGTGTTTCTTATATATGGTGTCTCAATATAAGATTGATTAATATGGTTAAATCAAAATTAGAATATATTTGGTTAGATGGCTACGTTCCTACTCAGAATATGAGAAGTAAAACACAATTAATTGACAATTTTAGTGGTAAGTTAGAGGATTGTCCAATGTGGTGTTTTGACGGTAGTTCTACACAACAGGCAGAGGGCAATTCTTCAGATTGTTTGTTAAAACCTGTTGCAATTTATCCCGATCCTATGAGAGAAAAGGGTTACTTAGTTATGACTGAGGTGTTAAATCCAGACGGAAGTCCGCATGAATCTAATGGAAGGGCTACAATAGATGATGATGACAATGATTTTTGGTTCGGTTTTGAGCAAGAATATTTTATAATGGATGTTGAAACACAATTACCTCTTGGATTCCCATTGGGAGGATATCCTGGCCCTCAGGGATTATATTATTGTTCAGTAGGAGGGAAAAATACACACGGTAGGCACATTGTGGAAGATCATGCAGATATGTGTTTAGAAGCAGGAATTAATTTTGAGGGCATTAATCAAGAGGTAGCCTGTGGGCAATGGGAGTTTCAACTTTTTTCAAAAGGAGCAAAAAAAGCAGGTGATGAAATGTGGATTGCAAGATACTTATTAGATCGTTTAACTGAAAATTACGGTTATTACATAGAGTATCATCCTAAGCCAATCAAAGGAGATTGGAATGGTTCGGGGATGCATGCTAATTTCTCAGACACTACTTTGAGAACCTGTGGTGATGAAAAGATATTCAACAAGGTATGTGAAGAATTTGGAAAGAATATTGAAAAACATATTAGCGTTTATGGTGCTCATAATGAACAAAGATTAACAGGAGCACATGAAACGCAGTCCATAACTCAATTTTCTTATGGCGTTTCAGACCGTGGAGCTTCCATAAGAATACCTATTGGAACTGTGGAAGATGGTTGGAAAGGACGTTTGGAAGACCGCCGTCCGGCGTCTAATGGAGATCCATACAAAATAGCATCAGTAATTATTTCTACTACTAAATCTGCGTACTAATCAAAGTGGTGGCCCCGCCCGGATTTGAACCGGGGTCTATGGCTCCCAAAGCAACAAGGATTCCAAACTACCCCACAGGGCCACAGATATTTCACAGGAGGGGTTGATTTAAGGCCTATTTACTAATTCGAAGTGTGGTCTTACCTTGGTTTCACCGATGCCTTCAACATGGTATAATCTATCATCAACTCTAGTAAATCCGGTTTTTTCCATTAATTTAAATGGTGCTAAATTATCTCGGTGAGTGGCAGCCCAAAGTTTTTCTAATTTCAATTCATCAAATCCAAATTGCTTGATTCGTTCTATAGTTTCAGTGGCAAATCCTTTTTTCCAATATTGTGTGCCAATCCAGCATCCAATTTCTCCATTAAGAGTTATTTTTAGGGAACCAATAAGTTTGTTTGATTCTTTGTGAATTATAGCATACTGATATTTTTTTTTTGAGCCCGTTTCAATCCACCAATCAGCATGCTTCTCCAAGTAAGGAAATGGTACGTTATCCATCCATTTGCTGATATATTTATCATTCAATAGGTCAATTAGCCTTTCTTTATCACCATTTTTAAATAAACGGAAAATAAGTCTTTTAGATTCTAAAATCATTAATCTTCATTATCAACCATTTCAGCATCTTGTACTTCTGGTTTTGATAAATCAATTACAGGTTCTTTTTTCTTTTCAGGTCTTTTGTATACAATATCAGTGTCTAAGACTGTAGTTTCTGCAACAACAGTTTCAGCTATTTCTTCAGTAGGTTCAGCAATAACAGTCTCAGCAACAACAGTTTCAGTTGCTTCATCAGGAGAAAGTTTTACAAATGTTGATAATAGATTTCTAGTAGTTTCATCTTCAAATTCTATTTCTAATCTATAATTTTCACCCTTTGGCTTACTATCAATAATTTTCCCTGTACCAAAAATATCATGGATAACATTGACTCCAGGTTCATAATCACCGTGATCAGTTTCGACAATGTCTGCAACAATAGTTGCAATCTCCTCTTCATTTTCTTCAGGATTTTCTATAATAGGAATTATCTTTTCTTTTATTTTTTTCGATTCTGGCTTCTTAAAAGATTCTTTGTTTGTTTCTTCAGATATATTTTGTACTTTTTTAGGAGTTAAAAAGGTTCCAAGGATACTCTTTTTTCCTCCGCTGAAATCCACTTCTACAGACCAGTGTTTTCCAGCTTTATACAAATTAAGTACTTTACCTTCACCGTGAACACCGTGAGAAACTTCTTCACCTATAGTGAATGGTGCTTCGGTTGGTACAGAATCCTCAGATTCGTTAGTTTCAATTTCCTTTGCAACTTCTATTGTTTCTTTGACTTCATCTTCTGCTTGCTCTTCCTGAGCAATTGCTTCTTCTAGTTTGTCACCAGCTTCTTCTTCTGCCAGAATTGCTTTATCTAACTCAGCAGCTGCTTCTTCTTCTTTAACAGAAGTGCTTTCTACATCTTCTGCAGCAACTTCTTCAGTTGCAACAGCTTCTGCTAAAACTTCTTCGGCTTCCTCTTGTTTTTCCACACTTTCTTTTAATTCACTTACTGCTTCTTGAATTTCATTTTCTTCGGCATCACTTTCTACTAATTCTGCAACTTGGTCAGCAGCTTCTACAACAGCTTCAGTAGCCATATTTTCAGCTTCAACAGCTTCTACAACAGCTTCAGCGGCCTGATCTTCATCCTTCACTGCTTCAGCATATGCTTCAACAGCTTCAGTCTCTGTAGTAACAGCTTCTACAACAGCCTCCGCAGTCATTTCTTCAATTTCTGCTGCACTTTCTAAATTTTCTTTCGCTATATTCTCAGCTTCTACAGCATCTTGTATAGTGTCTAGTGCAATTTCTTCAGTTGCTTCTGTAGCAATAGGTTCAGTAACAACAGCTTCTACAATTTCTTCAGTTGGCTCTACAGCAACAGGTTCAGCAATAATAGGTTCAGTAACAACAGCTTCTACATTTTCTTCAGTTGGCTCTACGGCAACAGGTTCAGCAACAATAGCTTCTACAATTTCTTCAGTTGGCTCTACGGCAACGGGTTCAGCTTCAACGGCTTCTGTAGCGATAGGTTCAGCAATAACTTCATCAATAATTTCTTCAGTTGCATCAGTAGCAGTTTCAATGACAGCTTCTGCAATTTCTTCAGTCGACTCTATGGCAACGGGTTCAGCTTCAACGGCTTCTGCAGCGATAGGTTCAGCAATAACTTCATCAACAATTTCTTCAGTTGCATCAGTAGCAGTTTCAATGACAGCTTCTGCAATTTCTTCAGTTGGCTCTATGGCAACGGCAGGTTCCATAGACATATTCCAGTCAGTACTGGTTTCGACAATATCGACTTCAGCAATATTAGGTGTAGCGCTAAGGGTTGGTATTTCTACCATTTCAAATTCGTCTTCTACTTCAACTACAGAGGGCAGGGATCTTACTTCTTCTTCGAAATCAATTTCTTCCAAAGGTGCTTCTTCAAGTGCTTGTGCCCAGACTGAGCAAACTCTTGCTACCGGTTCATTTATTCTTAGACAAGTTACACAAATATTTGTGTTTTCCGGTAGCCAAATACAGGGCTGGTTTGGCAAATTGTCTAGAAATTCACGTATAGATCCATAACTTTGTGGTTGTCCTGCCATTTCACACCTTATTTTTAGTCACACCAGATTTGGGCTTGTGCCATTACCCTAGGGTTAGTATAGTTTTCCACGACTATAAAATATTAGCATCCTACTATTCTTTATACCCATCAGATTGTAACTTTACTAATGTTTGAGTTAAGTCAAGAAAAGATATTTGCAATATTTGTAGGTAGTATGCTGGTCTTTTCAGGGGGATTTATCTTGTTAAATAATAATAATGATCAAGAAATAGATGACATAATAAAATCTTTTGAAGGAACAGAGTGGCTTGAACCTGTATTTATGCCAAGGCATGAAGAATGCATAGATGAAAATAATGGTCAGGTTTATCCTGAATATGGTATTGGGTATGAACCAAGTCTTTCACTTGATTCCAAAGGAAATATGTTTGTTACTGCTCATAAAGATTTGAGATGGGGTGGTGAAGATGCTCCAATTCCTATAATATTAGATCCAGATGATCCTGGGTTATGGTATGCATGTCAGGACGGTGAAGGAACTTCTTGGGATTATTGGGCTTCCTGGTTTTGGAAAACAAATGATGGTGGGCTTACTTGGGATCATGGAGATAATTTTGAACCAACACCAGGTAACATGTTGATGGCAAATTATGCAGCAGGAGGTTCCGAATGTTTAGGTGATGAAGGAGATATCTCTGTAGATGCAAATGATATGATTTATTATTTAGATACAACATTAGAAGATAATTGGTGGCATATATTTTCAGATGGAGGTAATTCATATGAGTTAGGAGTATGTCAACGTATGAATTCTATGGCTGCAGATGATAGACCTTGGTTAGCAGCTCAAGGAGATGGAATAATTCATTATTTAGGAAATTCAGGAGTTCCTCCGCCAGAGTGTAGCATAGATTCAGGACGCTATTGGTATTATCATTCAGAGAATGCAGGTAATACTTTTTCACAATGTTATTCAATGCCAGGAGGATGGTCGACGATAGCATCTCAACGTAATGGTTCATACGTCTATGTAGCTCAGGAAAATGCAGATACTGCAACAGGTACAGTTATAGTTCGTATAAGTGATGATTATGGACGAGGTACGGGACCTGGTCCTTCTGACGGAAGTTGGCAAGAACCAGTTACAGTAGGAGAACGTAAAGGTAATCCTCCAGAAGGATACCCTTTAGTCAATACAAATGAGCAAGGAACAGTAGCAGTAGTATGGGCAGACTGTCCAGAAGGAACTCTTGGAGCTTGGGAAATGAATATGGCAATATCATATGACTATGGCGTTAATTGGACAACATGGGAAATAACTCCAGATTGGGATGGGATTACGATGTATCCTTTTGTGTCAGTTAGTGAAAATAACCGTATTGCAGTTTCATTTTATGGGTTAGATTATTCAACAGGTAATAGTACTGGTTATACAGAAGGTACACCTTGGTATCTTTACTCAGGATATCTCGATACTCCTCAATCTAATGATACTTTTAATTTTGAAATTGCAGATCCAACTCCATTACATACAGTAACAGCTTATGAAGAAACAGAAGGGGATGTTCATGCACTGCATGATTTCTTTGAAACTGTTATTTCTGCAGATGGTTCTTGGATAGGAATAGCCTACCAACGAAATGTAGGTGAGCATCCATTTGAAGAAAATGAAGAACAAAGATACATTATGTTTGTTAGAGGTGAGCTCAATTAGTTAATTTCTTTATAATATTCAATAGTTTTTCTTCTTTTGCTTCCCAACAATAATTTGTAGTAACTAATTTTTTTCCTCTTTTGCCCATTTCTTCCCACTTATTTAATTTAATCATTTTTTCTATTCCTTTAGCTATTGAGTCTATATTTGTTGAATCGACGGTTAAACCTATTTTATTTCTTAAAATTAGAGCCTTCAATAGAGGGCCAGTAGCAGAAATAACTGGCAATCCCATTAGCATATACTCGAATATTTTGGTTGGCAATCCTTTAAGATATCTGGGTCCGGGTTGGTTCATAAAAAGGCCGAAATCTGATGTACTGATAATAGGTGCTAGTTTTTTGTAATCTATCCAACCCAACCATTCAACTTCAAGATTATTTTCTTTATCATATTTTTTGGCCCATAATTCTAAGTCATCATCATAAAAACCTCCAGCTATTCTAAGTTTTATTTTATTTTTTTTTCTTACTTTCTTTATACTTTTCAATATGACTTTTATCCCTCGTTTTTCAGTAATGCTTCCGACATAAAGGGCTACAATTTCATCATTCTTTTTTTCATCTAATTTAAAATTAAAATCTGATAATTTAGGATAATTTGGAATAACTGCAACTTTTCCAAATCTTGTAAGGTCCCTTGCTAGGCGGTTATCAACAGTTATTATTTGATCTACTTTTGGTGCGCAAAATCGTATTGCTAAATCAGTTAATATTGAAGAGATTTTACCTTGTAATTCTAGTTTCATAGGAACTAAGTATTCATGGCAATCCCATATGACTGGTTTTTTAGTAAGTCCTTTTAAAACAGTACTGTAAATCAAAGGATCTAATTCATGGCAATAAAATAAATCATATTCTCTACTAAGTGCCTTGTACAGTATTTTGAATGCCGTTGAACTAGGTACTCCATTGCTCGCAATACAATGAACTTCAATATCTTCAAAAACCATTTCTTTCGTCGATTTATGAGGTGTAATAATTTCAATATTATGACCGGCTCTTTTCATGCTACAAACTTCTTTGTACACTCTTTGGTCAAATGGTTCAAAGAATTCGCGATCACAAATTACAGCTATATTTGCCACAAAGGCCTATGGCGACACTTCTAAAACCTGTTCATTCCTATATACTTGTGAAAGTTTTGATGGTAGCGCCCTCTGTGAGGGTTCCAGACACTTTGGGTCAGACGCTTCATCAATTGGCCCTAGCTAATGGTTTGGCTAAGTCAGGAATAGAAGTAACTCTGCTCTGTAGGTACGACGAAAAATCTTCAAAAAATATAGAATTCCATCCTAATTTGAAGTTTGTTTCTATAGTTAATCCAGGAATACCTTTTGAAAGAATAATTTTTACAAAGCACGCCTACCAAAAAGTAGTTAATCAATTAAAATCTGAGAAATTTGACCTTGTACATGATAGAGGTTACATTTTTGCAGGGTCAGGATTACAAGCAGCATCTGAGGCAGGTGTAAAATCGGTTCTTCAGGTTGATGATAACTGGATGCGCTCTGAATTATCTGCAACTAAGATTGCTAAACTTTGGCCTTATCATGAAAAAGCAATTCGTTCTTGTCGCAACCAAATAGAATTAGCAGATGGAGGTTTTACAGTCAGCTCCATATTGAGGGATCAGATTTCAAAATGGAATCCTAAGGCTGAAAATTTCTCAGTTATTCAAAATGGTTATGAAGAAGATTTATTTAATCTTGAAGCTGAACCTTTAGGAATTAAAGACAAATTAGGTTTGAAAGGAAAGATGATAGTTTTTGTTGGTGCATTAGGTCCTTGGCATGGAATTAAGGAGTTGGGAGAGGTTGCAGAAAAAAATTCTTCAATAAATGTAGTAGTTGTAGGAGGTGGCTATGGTAAAAATATGCCTGATGTAGAAAATCTGCACCACATTGGACGCCTTAGTAGGCAAGAAGTTCCCAGACTATTAGTTGAGGCAGACGTAGGTTTGGCTCCTTATCCAAATGTGGATTATGGTTTTTCACCCTTAAAGATTTATGAATATATGGGATGTAAACTTCCTGTTGTTGCAACGTTATTACCTTCAGTCAGAGAAGCAACTCAAGGTCATGCATTATTAGTAAGGCCTGGTCAAATGTCTGATGCAATCTCTAAGGTAATAGATAATGAAAAACTTTTGAAGGAATTAGCCAACTCAGCATTTTTATATGCTACAAAGGAGCGAACTTGGTCAAGAACTATAGAAAAAACAATAAATCTCTATGAGGAAATCCTATGAGTTTTGCTCCAGGCCACATAAGTTTGACGTTTGCAGTATGGCCAGATATTGATTTATTGTCCATGGGTTCAACTGGTATTGGTTTAGTTTTGCCAGAGGGCGTGCATTGTGCAGTTGTAAAAGAACAATCTCAAATTAAACATAATGTAGTTATAAGAAAAGGCAAAGAGGTTGAAGATCCAGTAACTTTGAGAGCTGTAGAATTGCTAGGATTCAAGGATAAAGGCTTGACCATTTATCTTAGACATGATTTACCATTAGGTTCAGGTTTTGGAATTTCAGGCGCTTCAGCTCTTGCTGCATGTTTGGAATTAGAAAAAAATCTTGATTTGTGTGTAAAAGCAGCTCACCAAGCTGAAATTGAATTAAAAACAGGTTTAGGAGACGTCGTTGCAATATCTGAATCAATTAGGCAGACTAGTTTTCCATCTATAATAATTCGTAATACACCAGGTTTCAACGGCGAAATTGATTGTATTCCAATAAAGGAAAAATTTGTCGTTTGTTTATCTGGTTTAGGGCGCAACACCTCAGAGATTATATCTGATGAAGGATGGATTGAAATCATAAATGCAGCAGCCTTGGGGATTCAGTTTAATAATATTAATTTGAGATCTGCAATTAAAATAGGTCGTTTATTTACTGAAAAAGCA
The DNA here is from genome assembly GCA_034399455.1 of Candidatus Poseidoniia archaeon. Classification (GTDB taxonomy): domain Archaea; phylum Thermoplasmatota; class Poseidoniia; order MGIII; family CG-Epi1; genus CG-Epi1. The sequence goes on along the minus strand of DASCSW010000005.1, from coordinate 9,314 downwards.
GGATTAATTAATGACAATCTGTCTCAAATAATAGATAAAATGCCTATTGGAACAGTATCATCAGTAGCCCATTTAGGTACATCAATTGTAGCCACTTCAGATGATATTTCTAGTGTAATAACTGTTTTAGGAGAATTTGGAGAAATTAGAGAATATTAGGTACTTGGATTTCCCAAGTTAGTTGATATTTTTGAACCTGGTAAAAACTTAGTCAGATTCTTTAAAAGTCCATCCTTTTTTACTCCAGCCACCAATATGTTGTCTAATACATCCTTCAATGTAGAAACAGGAATAACCTCAACTATGTCCTTGTACTTTGATTCCAAAAGAACATCTTGCATATTCATTGCAGGTATCAATACTTTCGTAACACCAGAATCGGCAGCAGCTTCTATTTTTGCAGTTACACCCCCTACAGGAAGTACTTGTCCTCTTACACTGAGTGATCCTGTGAGTGCGATAGTTTGGTCGACCTCAGCGTTTTCAAGTGCAGAAATTACGGCAGTGGCAATAGATACTGATGCAGAATCTCCTTCAACACCTTCATAAGCCCCTACAAATTGAACATGAATATCATATTTAGAAATATCTTCGCCAGTATACTTTTTTATTAAAGCAGAAACATTTTCAACAGCTTCTTTTGCTATTTCTCCAAGTTTACCAGTAGCTACAACCTTACCTCTGTTTCTTGATTGCGCCGGTGTAACTTCGGCAACAATAGGCATCATTATTCCTGCCATTTCAGACATCCCTGAATTTGCACCCATTACTGCTAAGCCGTTAACCATTCCGATTTCAGATCCTTCAATTGAATAAATTTTGTAATCTTTTCTACGTTCAACATATCGGTCCGCAATTTGTTGTTCTAAGGGTTTTGCAATAGTTTTCGCTTTGATTACATGTTCAGCAGTGATGATTTCTTCTTCTAATTCTCTTGCAATATCACCTGCAACTCTAACTAGGCCACCTAATTCTCTTAGTCTAAGACTTAGATGTAATTGTCTTCCAGATCTTCTTTGAGCTTCATGGAGAATTTCGCCGATTGCTTCTTTAGAGAAGTGTCCAATCTTTTCGTCTTTGGCTACTTCTTGAGCGATAAATCTGACTATTTTTTCTCTATTTTCTTGTGAATCTGGAATAGTTGAATTCATATAAACCTCATATCCATAACCTCTGATTCGACTTCTTAATGCAGGATGCATTCCTTGAATAGCATCTAGATTTCCTGCCGCTACAAGTACGAAATTACATGGCACAGGTTCAGTTTTCGTCATTGCCCCAGCAGATCTTTCAGATTGTCCGGAAATAGAAAACTCACCTTCTTGAATAGCTGTCAACAATGACTGTTGTGATTCAATACGAAGTAAATTAATTTCATCGACGTACAGAACGCCTTTGTGTGCTTTATGAATAGCTCCAGCTTCTACACGATCATGCGCCGGAGTTTCAAGCCCTCCTGATTGGAAAGGATCATGCCTTACATCACCTAACAATGCTCCTGCGTGTGTACCAGTTGCATCCACAAAGGGTGCAGTCATTTCCTTTTCATGCAAAACAAGACCTTTGGGTATGTTTGCATTTTCATTTTTCTGATTTGTATATCTCATTGCCATAAAAACAAAAGCCGCAGCAATCAAACTATAGAATATGTACATAGGATTGAATCCTGCTGTTATGAACCATAGTATTCCAAATCCAATTATTGCAAATACAATAAGCATCTGAGATTTAGCTTTTTTCTCTTTTTCAATCATTGCCTGGGCCTTTTGGACCTGGACTATTTCTTTTCCTTTTCCAGCGGGGACAACTCTAACTCTTGGTTCATTATTGTCTTCATGATTATGGTAAACTAAAACATCTTGTAATTCTTCTTTTGGTAAAAGTTCAGAAATTGAGCGAGCTAACATAGATTTTCCAGTTCCAGGATCTCCAATTAACATTACATGTCTTCTTTGTTCGGCAGCTTTTCTTACAATTTCAACACCTTGTTCTTGACCAATGACTTGATCAATTAACATTTTAGGAACTGCGATATCTTCTGTAGATTCGATATCTAAATTTTTGACCCATTTACGTGGGTCTTCTAATTTAGTACTTTTTTTTGACATTAGTATAAGCGCCCTCGCTAACTACAGATATATAAGTATCGAATGTTTAAACTTCGATATCAGGGAGATCATCTTCCGTTTCATCCAACTCATTATCTTCGTTTACCATGAATTTAGTTCCATAATGCAAGATTCCGCTTTCACTATCTTCTCCTAATTTTCTAAATACAGATTTTACTTTCATACCTGGCTTAACATTTTCAGGTTCACAGTCCACAATCTGAGTAGTTATTCGTGGTCCTTCATCCAGTTTTACTATTGCGATACAATAAGGTCCAAACATTTCGTAGCCAGTTTGAGCTTGGTATACGACTGTAGAACTAATAACCTCTCCAGTTCCTTTGAATTGATAATCTTTCATACTGCCTATTGACTCTCTTCCAGCTTCAGGATTAAAACTCCTTCTTGGATAGTGATAGGTTTTAGTTATTTTACAATAAGAACCAATTAGATTATATCTTGTGTCTAATTCTCTCCAGAATCTAGGTACTGACATTATTCACTCTCCAGAATATGGATTACTGCAGTTGCTGCCGTTCCTCCATGATTTTCTACCATTCCAATTTTAGCACCTTCAACTTGTCTGTCTCCAGCTTCTCCTCTAAGTTGTTGGACAATTTCAACTATTTGGGCTATTCCTGTTGCGCCTGGCGCATGCCCTCTTGCTTTGAGTCCTCCGCTTGTATTTACAGGAATTTTTCCACCAAGTCTAGTTTCACCTTTTAATATATTGGCAGCAGCTTTTCCTCTTTTGAATACACCTATTTCTTCTAAAGCAATTATTTCAGAAATGGTGAAGTTGTCATGAATTTCTATTAAATCTAAATCTCTAACTTTTTTGCCACAGCTTTTGAATGCTCTTTTTGCAGCCACTTTTATCGCAGGCATTTGATTTAGATGTTTACGATGATGTAAACTTAGGGTGTCCGAGGCTTGTCCTGAACCTATAATTTTAACGGTTTTTTTCTTATATTTCTTTGCTTTTTCAGTGGCGCAGAGAACTACTGCGGCAGCTCCATCACTATTTGGTGCGCAGTCCAACATTCTTAATGGACTTGAAACCATACCTGAATTTGATACGGCCTCAACACTTAATGCAAATGGAAATTGAGCCATTGGATTCATTGAAGCATGGTAATGGTTTTTTGCAGATACAGCAGACATTTCCTCTCTTGATGTTCCATATTCAGCCATATGGCTTTGAGCTATCATAGCATGTAATGATGCAAATGTAGCTCCAGCCTTAGATTCCCATTGTTCATCAGATCCCATACTCACGGTATATGAGGATTCAGTATCACTGACATCAGTCATTTTTTCTGCACCCCCCACAACTGCAATATCAATAAATCCACCTGCTATAGCCATATATGCTTGCCGAACTGCTAATCCTCCAGACGCAGAGGCAGCCTCTACTCTTGTAGCAGGGATATTTTGGCTAGTTAATCCACAATAATCAGCCATTAATGCACTAACGTGCTCTTGTTGGAGAGTAGATCCTGCAGCCATATTGCCTATGTAGAGAGCATCAATATCCTTGCTAGTAATTCCAGCATCATTAATTGCAGCAAGTCCAGTTTCAAGACCCAATTGTCTCAGAGACTTATCCCATAATTCTCCAAATTTTGTAATCCCTATTCCTATTATACTGACATCTCTCATTTAGTGGCCCCCATGTTGAGTTTACCTCTGTATTTTGCATATGTTGCATAATTTATTATTTTCATTCGTTCAATCAAATCTTCTACAGTTTCACTTCGGTCTATTTTAGTTATTTCATCAGTGACAGTTATATCAAAACCATCACTTCCAGCACCAGATCCATAAGCAACAGCTAGGATTCTATCTCCTGGTTTTGCAACATCTAGTATTGCAGCAAGACCCAGAAACACAGCTCCTGAGTATGTATTCCCAATTCTTGGAGTTAGAAGTCCAGTTTCGAATTGTTCATTTGTAAATCCAAGAGATTTTGCAGCTCTTATCGGGAATTTTCCATTTGGTTGATGTGTAACTATATAATCATAATCTTTCGCCTCAGTACCTGCTTTTTGCATAATCATCATCCCACAGCTTATTACATGTTTGAAAAACGCAGGTTTTCCTGTAAATCTTCCACCATGTCTAGGATATTTTTGTCCTTCACGTCTCCAAAAATCAGGAGTGTCTGTGGTGTAAGACGTAGTATGATCAATTCTAGCAATAACTTTCTTTTTACCTATAACAAGAGCGCCACCGCCTGCCGATGCACTGTATTCTAATGCATCACCTGGAGCTCCTTGTGAGGTATCAACTCCAATAGCTATTCCATTTTCTACTTGTTTATCTCCTACCATACCTAAACAAGTTTGAATTGCAGCCGTACCAGCCTTACAAGCAAATTCATAATCAGCAGCTGTAAGATTAGGTGTGGCTCCAATTGCCTCAGCTACAATTGTTGACGTTGGTTTTACAGCATAAGGATGTGATTCCGAACCAGTGTAAATGGCGCCTATGTGGTCACCATTAAGATTACCTCTTTTCATTGCTTGCCTTGTTGCTTCTACTGCAATAGTTATCACATCTTCATCAGGTCCAGGAACTGACTTTGAGTACACATTTAGGTTTTTAGCCCAAGCACTCCCGTCAGCACCCCATACAGATGCTATCTCTCCAGTTTCTATCTTGTGACTGGGTACATATGCTCCGTAACTTACGATTCCATTCATATTTTCTCCTATTTTAGATACCTCAATTTTTCAATTATTGATTTTTCATCCAGTTCTGTTTTAACAAGAACCACTCTTTCCATGTCAGCTAGCTTAGGGGCCAGTTGATCAACTGTTTTCGGTTTTATATAAACCACCATTCTTGGCTTTACCGGATGTGCCCTAACTGCAATCATAGGTGACCTTCCATATTGTACTCCTGAAAAGAATACAGCCCTTTCATTAGACCAGCCATACATTTCTCCAAAAGCATTGAAGGTGGTGATTGCTTTTAGTGAATCAACCATAGTATATCCATAGATTGGTCTACTGATTAATTCTTCATTACCTGCAAGTATTTCACCTTCAACTGTTTCCAACATAGTTTCTATCGTAACTCCACTAGTAAATTCTTTTATATCTACAATAGCTTCATTTGTCTTTCTATCAGACATACTATTCACTATTTTCCCTCCATGAGCTGAATCATAATCAACCATAGTTTCTACGAATTTTCTAACAGTTCCAATTCCAGGTGAAGCTCTTCTACCTTTTTCAAAGTCACAAACTACAGATGGTTTCACTTCTAAAAGATTTGCAAATTCCTTCTGCGAAAGACGAAATATTTCTCTCCACTTCCTTAGTGTATCTCCTGGTTTTTCAGAGATTACAATTTCTCCAGCAATTCTTCTGGCGAGTTGTTTTTGCACGGTCGTTGATTTGGGATAGGTATTTAATTATATGCGTATCTCAATTCGTCAATTCACTTATTTATTAAATATGGAAATATTATATAGGTGGAATTTTAATGAAAATAGTGAATTCAAAGAACTTTGTACCTCAAAAAATTTTCTTAACAAAAGGTATCGGAACACATAAGGAAAAATTGGCCTCTTTTGAATTAGCTTTGAGAGATGCAGGTATAGCTTCTTTGAATTTGATTACAGTATCCAGTATCCTTCCTCCAAAATGTAATTTTGTTGATAAAGATGAAGGCGTTAAGGCACTTTTACCTGGTCAAGTGGTTCCTATTGTTTTAGCTAGATCTGAAAGTAATAAACCTTCAACTCTCGTTAGTTCAGGTGTTGGCGTTGCCGTACCTCGTAACAGAGATGATTATGGATATTTATCTGAACACCATTGTACTGGAATGAATGAGGATAGTATGGAAGAATATGTAGAAGATCTTGCGGCAGAGATGCTTGCAACAACTTATGGCATCAAATTCAATCCTGATGCATCCTGGGATGAAAAAAGAGAACTTTGGCGTATCGATAATAGAATCGTAAAAACACGTTCTATAGTTGAAACAGGAATAGTTAATTCAGAAGGGCACTGGACTACGACTGTTGCGGCCGCGGTTTTAATTTTATAAAATTGACCAAATTGCTTAAATGCTGCAATAAATTGGTTATTATAGGACTATGCGCGAAGCCACACCATTATGGACATTTCAAGGAAGTTCGTCTCCTTCGGCTTTGTCCATTAGCTTAGATGGTAAATTTGCAGGTGTTGGCCATAAAGGAGGGTTGATTTTGTTAAATCAAAATGGTCGCCCGGTTTGGAATAACAATAAGATACGTAGGGTTAAAGATATTTCAGTTTCAACTAAAACTGGTAAAATGTCAATTGCTAGTAGCCAGAAGGTTGTATATCTTGTTAAGCGAACAGGTGAATCATTATGGCATAGAGAGTTACAAAGTTCAGCAGTTTCAACCAGCATTTCATCTAATGGAGACGTAATTGCAGTAGGCACTTCTTTGGGTCGCTTGGTTGTTTATGATGGAAGAGGTAAAATTAGATGGGAGACTCACCTTAGCAATTCAGATTTTCCTGTAAATACAGTTAATGTTTCTTCAGATGGTCAATTTATTATTGCAGGTACTGATTATTCGCATTTATATTTGTACGATCGTAAAGGTGAAATTTTATGGGCTAAAGAAACATCTAGTGAGATAATTCAAACTTGTATAAGTTCTAATGGAGACTATATTGGATATTTGACAAGTGATAGAACTTTCTATTTTGGTGTTAAAAGTTCACGTATTCTTTGGGAGAAGACTTTCGATAGACAACCTGTTTGGATAGACATGACACAGACAGCAGACTTTGTTACAATAGGTGAATCATCCTCAAAAGTAACTTTATTTACAAAAGAAGGGAAAAAAGTTTGGGGATTTAGACCAAGGCAATCTCCTAAGGGTGTTATGGCTAGTGGAGGTGGATTTGTATTCTTAGGTGGTAAAGGGGGCGTTTTCAAGTATAGTCTTGAACCATATTTGAAACGTTTATTAATTCATGCCCAAAAAAGAATTGAGAAAGCATCTAGTGAGAATTTAGATACGACAACAGCTAAGAAATATTTTAACTTAGCACAATCCAGTTTTAAATCAGGAAATCATCTTGATTTTCTTGTTTCAATACAACAGGCCCGACGTTCGGCCCGTGAAGCTCGAATCATTGAAAGTGAAATGACTCCTAATGAGAGGAGGATTGAAAGAAATGAAATGGAAAAAGCAGCTTCTGAAGTTTCTATGGATGATTCAGGTGAAGATGAGCTAATGTCTAAATTGGTTCAATTAGCTGAAATGAGAGAAAGTGGCATTCTTAGTGAAGAAGAATTTGTTACTGCAAAGTCTAAACTTTTAAGACTTTAACTTAAACTTAATATAATCTGGTTGTATCTTATGGAGTATGTCTACCCCTACAACTTCTGACTATTTGATTGAGAATGCAACGAAATACGCAGATAAACCTGCGTTATCATCAAAGAATAATTCTGGAGGTTGGGACACTACAACCTGGTCTGAATTTTATAATCAGACAATGGATGTAGCTAAGTCTCTTACGGCCTTAGGTTTTCAAAAGAATGACAAATTAAGTATTTATTCATATAACAGAAAAGAATGGTATATTGCTTATGCTGCGGCAAATTTCTGTAATGGCGCAGGTGTTGGTGTTTACCATACATGTTCTCCAGAAGAGGTTGAATGGGTTGTAGGTAATTCAGATTCTAAATTTGTTTTTGTTGGACATAATCCGATGGATGGAGGGGACACTGAGAAAATGTGTTCACATAGACTCCATAAGATAATGGATAAGCTTAACAAATTAGAGAAAGTAATTGTGATGGATGGAGTAGATATGCCAGCTCATGACAAGGTAATTTCATGGTCAGATTTTATTTCAGAAGGAAAAGATACTGATGAGTCTAAAATCCACAATTCTATTAAATCAATAAAGCCAGAGGATACTGCTACCTTGATTTATACTTCAGGCACTACTGGAAATCCGAAAGGTGTCGAATTAACTTATGATAATTTTGAGTATGAGGTATCAAAAGTCCTCGAGATTCAGAGTTATAATCAAGGAGACAAATATGTTTCTTGGTTACCTTGCGCTCATGTATTTGGACAATTAGTTGATAATCACGCATGGATTCGTGAAGGATTACATATGCATGTAGTTGATAATCCACTGCATGCAATAGATTATTGTAAAGAAGTACAGCCACACTTGTTCATAGGCGTTCCAAGAATTTATGAAAAAGTTTATTCAAATTTAGTTGCAGGTTTGGGCGGTAAAATCAAACTTTTAGGCATACCTATCTTAGGCAGTATAATTAGGAAAAAGGCAAAGGCAAAGATTGGGATGTCTAATTGTGTATATGCAATTACAGGGGCTGCACCAATTAATCCCGATATTCTGACATTATTCCACAAATTAGGAGTTCCTTTGTTTGAAGGATATGGAATGACAGAAACTTCAGCAGGAGCTACAATTGGTCATAAAGGCGCAAATAAGATTGGATCAGTTGGAACCACTTTTGCAGGAGAAATTAGAATACATAATCCTGATGAAAAAGGCAATGGAGAAATCCAATTCCGAGGCCGGCATGTTATGAAAGGATACTACAAAAATCCTAAAGCAACATCAGAAACAATGACTGGAGATTGGTTAAAATCTGGAGACCTAGGCAAGAAGGATTCAGATGGTTTTGTTTATGTTACTGGAAGAATAAAAGAGATTTATGTCAATTCTGCAGGTAAAAATATTGCACCGCTCGTTATTGAAGAGACAATGAAGTCGATTTCCCTAGTTTCACAATGTATGTTAGTTGGTGATAATCGTAAATTTTGCAGTGCTCTTTTCACACTTGATGTTGGAGCTATTCTTAGAGATAAACATGGCTTAGATGGTGCAACAGAAGTACCAAAAGATCCTAATGAGCAAATTGCGAAATTAGAATCACTTGGTGCTAAATTATCAGATTATACAGAAAGTCCAGAAATTAGAGCAGAAATAGACGCTCAAGTTCAAGAATTGAATAAGAAATTCAACAACCCTGAACAAGTTAAGAAGTTTACAATTCTTCCAAGAGATTTAAATGTAGATGAAGGAGAATTAACACCAACACTCAAAATTCGTCGAAAGCAAATTAATGAAAATTGGGCTAAAGAAATTGAAGCGATGTATAAAGATTAATTAAATGTTAAGATATTCGTTTCTAGCCATCTGTGCA
>DASCSW010000004.1:0-24940 GCA_034399455.1 Candidatus Poseidoniia archaeon | reverse complement strand
ATCAATGTCAATTCTTGGTGATGATGCACAACTTATTGGTTCTGTTAGAAACGGAAAAGGCGTGTTGCATACTGCAGTAGAATAATTTCTAATTCTTGGATCTCAGATAGTTCAAGGCTGAACCTGCTTTGAACCATTCTACCTGTAAATCATCCATACTGTGATTACAAACGAAAGTATCCATAGTTCCATCACTGTGTTTTGCTTCCACAGTGACCTTGGAATTAGGGCCTAGTTCATCAGTTCCCTTAATTGTTAATCTGTCATCTACTCTCAATAAATCCCAAGAAGATTCATCTGCAAAAGTAAGAGGTAAAACTCCTTGTTTCTTCAGATTAGTCTCTGCAATACGAGCCATACTTCTTGCAATTACAACTTTGCAACCCAAAAATCTAGGAGACATTGCTGCATGTTCTCTGCTACTACCTTCTCCATAATTGACATCGGCAACTACGGCCCATCCTTGCCCATTTTCATGATAATTACGTGCAACCTTAGGCAATTTACCTTTTGTTCCATCAAGTTGATTGATTGCTGTACCTTGTTCTTCTGTAAAGGAATTATGGGCTCCAATGTAACAATTGTCTGAAATATTGTCTAAATGTCCTCTAAATTGTAACCAGATACCTGCAGGAGAAATATGGTCTGTTGTACATTTACCCTTGACCTTAACAAGAAGTGGAAGGTCTATCAAATCTTCTTTGGTAATTGCTTTGAAAGGTTCTAACAATTGTAACCTCCGACTTGTTGGAGAAACATCTAGATTGACATCTCCTTCTGATGGAGCAACAAAACCTACTAAACTAGATTCAAAACCTTTAGAAGGTAATTCTGAACCTGTAGGGGCTTCCAAAGAAAATTCAGAACCGTCTGCTGCTGTTAACTTATCTTTTTGAGGATTGAAATCAAGACTACCTGCAAGAGCCATTGCAGTAACTATCTCTGGACTTGTCAAGAATGATAAAGTTTCATGATTACCATCATTACGTCCACTAAAATTCCTGTTGTAAGAAGATACAATCGAATTAACTTCGCCCTTCGAATCTTCACGTTTCCATTGGCCTATACATGGGCCACAAGCATTTGCCAACACAACGCCACCTATATCGTCAAGAAGTTGCATCTGACCATCTCTACGGATTGTTTGATCTATTGTATCTGAACCTGGTGTAACCATAAACTGAACTTTGGATTTGATTCCTGCTTCCTTTGCTTGTCTTGCTACAGAAGCCGCTCTTTCCATATCTTCATAAGATGAATTCGTACAAGAACCAATCAATGCAGCTTGGATATCTGTTGGCCAACCTTTGTCTTTGGCCTCTTGCCCTAATTCAGAAACTGAGCGTGCTAAATCAGGTGTATGAGGGCCAACAATCATTGGTTCTAATTCGGAAAGATTAATCTCGATTATTCTATCATAAAAATTTTCTGGATTATCCAAAACTTCGGGATCTGCAACTAATAACGATGAATGCTGATTTGCTAATTCAGAAACTGCTGAACGTCCTGTAGCATCCAAGTATCTCGACATGCTGGCATCAAATGGAAATAATGAAGTAGTTGCTCCAACTTCAGCCCCCATATTGCAAATTGTTCCTTTACCAGTACAAGAAATAGAAGATGCTCCGGGACCAAAATATTCTACAATATGGCTTGTCCCACCTTTGACTGTTAATTCTTCACAAACTTTCAAAATAACATCTTTAGGAGAAGACCAACCTGACAATTCGCCTGTAAGATGAACTCCAATCACTCCAGGCCATCTAATTGTAAATGGTAAACCAGCCATAACTTCCATAGCATCTGCACCACCAACTCCAATGGCAACCATTCCTAATCCTCCTGCATTTGGCGTATGAGAATCTGTACCAATCATCATGCCGCCAGGGAATGCATAATTCTCAAGAACTACTTGATGAATAATTCCTGCGCCAGGTTCCCAAAATCCAGCACCGTATTTTGCTGAAGCGGATTTTAGAAAAGAAAATACTTCTGAACTTTCTTTATTCGCATCTGCTAAATCACTATCTCTACCAACTCTAGCCTGTATCAAATGATCACAGTGAACTGTGGAAGGAACTGCAACCTCAGAACGACCTGTTAATGCAAATTGAAGAAGTGCCATTTGTGCCGTGGCATCCTGCATTGCTACTCTATCTGGTTGAAGTTCAACGTATGACTTTCCACGCTTTGGACCTTCATCAAAATTTATTAAATGCCCAAAAAGAATTTTTTCTGCTAACGTTAATGAACGGCCTAGCTTTTGTCTAGCTGCTTCATGTTTCTTAGACATTTCGGCATATAAATTTTCTATTTGGGTCAAATCAAGCATTATTTTTCACGAACAAACGTTCTAATTATAGATTTTCGTCCTCGTCCTCTATAACAACAGCCATTGCATAAAATATAACAGCTAAAACCCAAAAAAGAAATGAGCACGGAATACGCAACGAACGTCCGGATGCTGGAACAATATAATCTTCACTTCCCCACATTATAATTGCACCTGCAAAAATACAAACAACTGCTAAAACATATGATAGCAATTCACTAAAATCCATTACCAGGAATCCCAAACTGTTTTTCGTGCCATTTCAACTGAATAAAATGTATTGTATATTAATGATTTTTTCCAACCACTTGGATTAATTTCTTCCCAATCTACTTCATCTCCTTCCTTAACATTTCTCATACCATGCTCAAAAGCTCGGTTTCCTAACATAGCAAAAATTCCTCTTCGTGCAATATCTGCCTTTTTCCTTTCACGAAATTGCTCTTTCCACATTTTATCATAATCTTGATTATTGGAAAGTGCCCGCTGAGCCAAGACTCCTGATTCTACAGCATAATTCATTCCAAAACCTCTCCACGGATCCTGAAATCCGGCAGCTTCTCCTGTGTGATAAACGCCATCTTTTATAGCTGTTTTAGGAAAGTCTACACCCCCTTGACCACCAACTGTTCCTGTCGGCTTTGCGCCATCAATAATATTTTTCAAAACTGGCCTTTCATCAACTGCTTTATACAATAATTTTTTGACACTTTTAGCATAAGGTTTAGAACAACAATTCATCACCTTGATAGTATCCTTATCCATTGGAATTATGTACAGGTACCAGCCTCTTGGCGAATATTTTTCATCATGCATATACAGAAATTGGTCTCTAGGGAAATCTGAATTTTCATAATAAGCTCCAAAAGCAGCCATATCTGTACGATAAGATCCTGTAGCCATTATATCTCCAGCTTTTGCTTTAGGGCGAGATTTAAAATGAAAATCTACACCTAAATCTTTAGCTTCATCAGCTAATCCCCTTTCAAGAGAATTTTCACCACCTCTAAGAATCAAGGGCAGTGGTTCTTTCAATGAAATTGTAAAATCCCTTTTCTGTGTACAACACACAAATTTCTTTGCATCTTTAAAAGTAAATTTAGGATTCAAACCCCAACGATTCAAGTAAGAAGTGGCGTCAGCTTCAGAAGATGGTGTAGATGGACTTTCTTTGAGAAGAACTTGATAATTAGGATGAAATTGCATGCCAATGTCTTCTCTAGCTTCATGAATCTCAACCTTTTCATCATTCTTAGCAAAATTAATGGCTGCAGCTAATCCTGATAAACCTCCACCAATAATTTTTCTAGTTTCTGAAACCATGTTTTTCCAATTAGAATAGGTAGTATTAACCTGTTTTCAACGCTGCATTAACTACATTTGACATTAACATCACAACAGTCATAGGGCCAACGCCGCCAGGTACTGGTGTTAATTGTCCTGCAACTTCCTTAACATCCAAAGAAGTGTCACCAACTAATCCATTTTCAGTCCTATTAACTCCAACATCAATCACAACAGCTCCTGGTTTTACCATAGATGAATTAATAGTGTCTGGATAACCAACAGCTGCCACTAGTATGTCTGCTTCTCTGCAGTATTTTCCAATATCTGGCGTTCTACTGTGGCAGACTGTTACAGTAGCATCCACTCCTTTTTGTGAAAGAAGAAGTGCTAAAGGTTTACCAACTATAGTACTACGTCCAACAATAACCACATGCTTTCCTTTAGGATCATTGCCAGATCTGTAAAGCATCTCAACGATACCTGCTGGAGTACAAGGTTTCATACCTGATTTACCTTGAACTATATTTCCTAAATTAACTGAATGAAAACCATCTACATCATTTTCAGGTTGAATTAAATCTAATGCTTCGTCTAATCCTTCGGGTAACGGAAGCTGAATTATCACACCATCCTCTGTTTTATTCAAATCAGTTACTAATTTCTTCAAGTCGGATTTAGAAATATCTTCAGAAAGATGATGATGTGTTAACTCAATACCAACTCTCTCAGCTGCATTGGACTTTGCTCTTATGTAAGAAGTAGAGGCTGGATCCTCACCTACCTGAACTACAGAAAGCCTAGGAGCTTTGGTCATATTCGACACCTTTAATTTCAATTCAGCTTCAATTTCTGCAGCTATTTTCTTACCATCAATTAACTTTGCACTCATTCTAAATCCTCTAATTTGTATAATTCAACCTCAATGCGGGGGCCATCCCCTTGAGGTGCTATTCTTTTTCTAACTATTAACTCCGAAATTTGACCATCATCATGGTACAAAACACCACTCAACCCATCCTTGACAGACTTTGCTATATTATCAGCATCAGGTCTCTTCGCATGATGCTCTTCAGGTCTAGGAGTTTTAACTCTCCATTTACTTTTAGGACAAGGAAAATAAGCAAAGATTTCTATTCCTAGGGGGCCTTCAAATAAACCTTCAATTCCTGCTTCTTCTCTAGCTCTTTGTGCAATATATGCTATGTCTGCCTTGTAAACTTTACTTGGTTTGGGGTCAGTAGCAACAACAAAATTACCCTTCCTGTAAAATCTAGGACGGCCTTGAGCAACTGGTTTTCCAGGTAAAGTAAACTTAATTCGCACAAATACCTATCAGGGGGGGACAAAAATGTATTTGGCCAGCATATTATTTTAATTAGTAGCATGAGAGCAGGCGTTTATGCGAGTTGCTGTCCTCCATGAAGACAGATGCCAACCAAAAAAATGCCAGAATGAATGCTATAATTTCTGTCCTCCCGTTAGAAATGGGATTGAAGTAATAACATGGAGAAAGGACAACAAACCAATCGTTTCAGAGCCATTGTGTATAGGCTGTGGAATTTGTGTACACAAATGCCCACATGATGCCTTAACTATTGTGAATTTACCTGATGAAAAAGAAAAAGATACAATACATCGATATGGTATGAATGAATTCAGACTATTTGGACTCCCGGCACCTGAAGAAGGAAATGTTATTGGAATATTGGGGGCAAATGGAACTGGAAAAACAACTGCAATCTCTTTACTAGCTGGTGAAATTATTCCTAATTTGGGTGAATGGGAAGAAGAAGGAGAATGGGAAAATGTAATAGACTATTATGCTGGAACTGATATTCAAAAACATTTCATCGGTGTTGCAGATAAAAAAATAAGAGTGGCTCTAAAGCCTCAGTATGTTGATAGAATTCCTAAAATGTTTGATGGAACATTAAGGGAATTATTAGAAAAAGTAACCTCTAGTGAAAAAGTTAATGAATTTGCTGAAAAAATAAATATTACTAGCTTGGATAAGAAAGTAAGTAAAATCTCAGGAGGAGAATTACAGAAAGGTGCAATTGCAGCTACGCTTCTCAAGGAAGCAGATCTTTACTTCTTTGACGAACCTTCATCCTATCTTGACATTGAACAAAGGATTTTAATGGCCAAAATGATATCTGAACTAGGAGAAACAAAGAGCGTTATTGTAATTGAGCACGATTTGGCTATTCTTGATTTTGTAACAAATAATATTCACATAATGTATGGAAGTCCAAACGCATATGGTATAGTTTCACAAAAATTAGCTGTACGAAATGCAATCAATACTTATTTGGATGGATACATTCAGGAATCTAATGTAAGGATAAGAGATAATGCTATCAAATTCCTAAAACATCCTCCAAGAACTGGATGGGATGGAATAGGGTTAGTCAAATGGCCTAAACTATCAAAGCAATTAGGTGATTTTAATTTAAGTGCTAAAGCTGGTGAAATTTTGAGTGGACAGGTTTTAGGAGTTGTAGGAGGTAATGCTACTGGTAAGACTACTTTTGTCAAAATGTTAGCTGGGGCCTTAGAACCTGATGAAGGCGAAATTGAAAGTGAAATAACTGTTTCTTACAAACCTCAATATATCGAAGTTCAAGATGATGTTATTGTTGGAGATATGCTAAAGTCTGTAGAAGGTTTCGACGAACATATTCTAGACACTGAATTGAATGGCCCACTTAATCTGGAACCATTGATGGAAAGACAACTAGACACCCTATCTGGAGGTGAATTGCAAAGAGTTGCTGTGGCCGAATGCCTACTGAGAGATGCTGATTTGTACCTACTAGATGAACCTTCAGCATATCTTGATGCAAATCAAAGAATGATTACTGCAAAGACAATAAGGCGTTCAATGGAACAAAGAGGGAGGTCGGCATTAGTTGTTGATCATGATGTGTATTTCATTGATTATATTTCTGATGGATTACTATGCTTTGGGGGAATACCCAGTAAAGAAGGTAAGGCTGAAGGGCCCTACAACATGAGAAAAGGAATGAATGTATTTTTAGAAAGGGTAGGGGTAACTTTCAGAAGAGATAAAAACACACACCGTCCGAGAATAAATAAGCCTGATTCCAGGCTTGATAGAGAACAGAAAAGTAAGAAAGAATTTTACTATTCTAGCTAAAGATTAAATTTAATTGAGGGGCTCAATAGGCATCCGTGCTTCAGAAGTCTTTAGAGTACATTGTTCAAGGTTATACGAACATAATCATGAAAAGGCCAGTACTAACTCTGGCAGTTCTTTCTTTGATTACTGTATTGCTGATGAAAGCTGCTATGACTTTTGAGCAAAATATGACTAGAGATATAGAAGTATATCTTCCTGAGGGAGAAGAATCTACAAAGATTTTAATCGAAGTTAGAGAAGACTGGGCTACTGATTTAATTATTTTATATGTTGAAACACCTAATGCACAAGATCCTAATTTTTACAACGATCCTGTAATGGACAATATTACCTATGTTCCAACTCTCAAAGAAATTTCATTATTAGAAAGAACTATTGATCCTTACGGGCAAAATGTAGATCAAGAAAATCAATGGCAAGCTGATAGAGGAGAAAAAGATGATATTATTTTTACGTTAAGTATTTCTACATTAATCAAAGAATTTAATTCAACCAATGCAAGATTTATAGAGGCAAGTGAAGGAAAAATCTTTGGTGGACTTAGTGTAGAAGAAAGTGATGATGATACTGTTAATGAAACGGGAACTTATGCAATACCAAGTGATCAAGAAAGGGTCGATCAAATATTTTCAAGTACTTCATCTTCACTCCAAAATTTTGCAATTGATACAAATAATGATGGAATAATTGATACAGCTGTAATTCTTTTTGCTTTGAAGGCCTCTGAAGAGAATAATGATGATATCCAAAAACAAAAAATTGATGATATACAAAATCATATTGATGAAAGAATTAATCCAAAAACTGACATGACACAAACTGGATTAGTTGTTGTTCTTCACGAAGTTACTGATAGGTTGTATGATGATTTACTAACCATGTTACCTATGTCTCTTGGGATTGTTTTAGGTTTAATGATTATTTTCCACAGAAATTGGCTTGCTATACCTGTAGTATTGGTTCCTATATTTTGTGCACTCATATGGACTCTTGGAATTGTTAACTTATCAGGTGTTGTACTTACTCCAATGATTGTTGCTGCAGGGCCCATATTAGTTGGAATAGGTGTTGATTATGGATTGCATGTTGCTAATAGAATTGTTGAGTTTAAAGATGAAGGAAGAGATATGCCTAGAGCAACCTATCTTGCACTTTTAACAACAGGTAAAGCAACATTGTTATGTGCTATAACTGACTCTATTGGATTTTCAGCATTATTTATTTCTCCAATAGTTCCGATGAGAACAGTTGGATTTACCATGATTATTGGTGTTATTTGTTCCTTCTTTTTGACTGTTAGTATGACGCCAGCAATAATGAAACTAACCGATTATTCTAGACATAAAAGTGATGGATGGAAAAATATTGCTATTCTATCTACAAAACAATGGAAAGTAATTCTTGTTGTAGTTCTACTAACAACAACGTATTCAATTGCAAGAATCTCTGTAATGGATCAAGATATTACAGGAAGTGAATCTGCACCTGAAGATATTGACTCTATCAAAAAATTGAGTGAATATTCAGAAAAATTCGAGGCTGGACAAACGGGAATTCTATTAATCAACAATAAAACTGTAAGAGAAAAACCCGCTGCAAAAGATTTAGATGTTCTTGATATTATGAATTGGACGCAGGGTGAAATCAATAATTTAACCGTCGAAAATAGAAATACTGGAGATATAATCAATGCATCTGCTTTCTCAATAGTGGATTTCTTCAAATCTGCCCACATAACTATTACCATAGATAATATAGATGGAGAAGTACTCTTCGAATTTGATGGAAGTTTTTGGGATTTCCTCCACAGTGATTTCTTTGGTGACGATTATGTTTGGGTCGATCTAAATCCACTCTATAGTCGAGAAAATTTAAGAACGGATATGATTGACGTATTTTATGATTCATTTACTGATGAAATGCGAGCTATGCTTTTGACTGATGAATATGATAAAGCTCTAATCTATGTTAGTATGCCTTACATCAATATAGATGATACTACTATTTTAGTAAAAGATATTGATAAAATTGCTGAAAAGAGAAATCGTCAAATGTCATTTGAAGATGCTCAAATGTCACAACTTACAGGAGGGCCTCCTGTAACTATTGCAATTAACGAGGGGATACAAGAAACGCAATTTGATACGATAAAATTGAGTTTACTTTTAGTTTTAATTGCCATGATTTGTATATTTTGGTCGGTAAAATATGGATTTATTACCTTCTTACCGATTCTATTGGTAATTCTTTGGTATCCTGCTACAGTAGATGCTGGAGGAACAAATTTGAACATTTTTACAGCAATGGTTGGTACTATTATTATCGGCATTGGAATTGATAATTCTATTCAAATTACTGAAAGAGTAAGAGAAGAAGGAGCAACGCCTGAAGGTATACAGAAAGCTGTTGAAAATACAGGCCAATCTGTAGTTGAAGCTACATTCACTACAATGGGAGGGGTGTTTTCAGGAGTTATTATCTCATTTTATAGAACACAATTTATTGGATTAAGAAATTTCTTTGCTTTGATTATTACTCTAGTTTTATTCTCACTACTTATGGCTGTATTTGCTCTTCCTAGCTTCTATCATGCACTTCACTATATTCAAAATAAATATGCTAAAACAAATTGGAGAATTAAGACTAAATCTAATTAGATAACATTTCAGATAATGCCAATACTGCATTTTCGGCATAAGGAAGGAGACGTTCTTCTATTTGTTCTGGTTTAGCACCCGGACCTATAATTCCAAAGCCAACTGGTTTCATCGAAGCTAACTGAAGATCAATTAACGATTTTGTAACAGCGTGTCCCATTACCACTCCATGTTGAGTTTTACCGTTTTCTATTATACCTAAAACAACAGCCCCCTCAATAGATTCTCTCAAAAGTAAGCGTTTAATCTGAAGAGGTACTTCCATTGATCCAGGAACC
Source organism: Candidatus Poseidoniia archaeon (assembly GCA_034399455.1). Taxonomy (GTDB): domain Archaea; phylum Thermoplasmatota; class Poseidoniia; order MGIII; family CG-Epi1; genus CG-Epi1. Next base: position 15,223 of record DASCSW010000004.1, on the reverse strand, counting down.
CAATTCACTTCTTCAACAAGAAGATTGTTCTCAGAAGCTACTTCTTTAGCTTTTTCTAACATTTTTTCTACTAATTCCCTATGATAACTACCTGCTACTATTGCTATTGATTTAGCCATGAATGGACTCCTTGTTTATTTCAGAAATTGTATCTACCATATTTCGAGTTTGAGTTTCAATTTCTAAATTTATTTTATCACCTACTTTTTTACTCCCCAAATTTGTCAAACGTAAAGTTTCAGGAATAAGATAAACATTAAATGTTTTATTAGATTTATCGACATCTCCAACAGTCAGACTTACTCCATTCAATGCTATGTATCCTTTTGGAAAAATATATCTTATAGTTTCTAAATCTGTTGAAAATTTAATTACATGATTATTTTCAGGATTATCTATTTCAGAAATAACTGCTGTTGTTGAAACATGACCTGATAGGATATGCCCACCTATTTCATCACCTAATTTCATTGAACGCTCAACATTAACTACATCATTTATCTTTATTTCATTAAAAGTCGTAACATTCAACGTTTCTATTATAACATCAAAACTAAGTTCGTTCACACTTATTGAAGAAACTGTTAAACAAACGCCATCAACACAAACACTTGCTCCAATTCTTATTCCATTTGAAAAATCTACAGGCATCTGAATAGATATTTTTGTCAAATTTTTTGATGAATCTACCTTAGTAACAAGACCTGTACCCTCAACAATTCCTGTAAATACCATCTAAATTTATTCCTCAATATATTTTTTGCGATAAATCTTCAATATCTTGGCTATTATTTTGCGTGATCCTGCTAAATCCTGCTCCATTTCAGGTAATCTAACAACCTTAACTTTCAGTCCTCTATCAAGGAGTTTATCTTCTAATTCTAAAGTCGTAAATAATCTTTGATCATATCCGAGTGCGATTATGTCTGGTTTTATTTCTTCAACAATAATATCAAGCATATCTCCCGTCCTTCCAATTACGGTTCGATCTACTGGTTTCATGTGTGAAACTACTTCTGCACGCATTTCAGCAGACAGAATAGGTTCTCCCTTCATTTTACGTACTGTATCATCATTAGCCACAATTACTACTAATTCATCTCCATGTTCTTTGGCTGCATTGAAAAAATGAGCATGTCCTGAATGAATAATATCGAAAACTCCGGTTGCTACAACTCTCATTGGTACCTATCTATTATCTGTCGTCCCTCTAAAAACAAATATCCCTGACTCAAAGCCCAGCTTTTAGCCTTCTCAAAAGATACCGAATGGCCGTCACTACCAATCATCTCACAACCAACTGCTACAGGGTTCATATCTGCCATTTTTAGCAAAGAAATAATCAATTCTGTATGTCCTTGACGAGCATTAAGAAGGTTTGAATCGGCTATACAGACAGGCACATGTCCTGGAATACGGAAATTATCAGATAACTTTGTCTGACTTTCATCTTTAGACAACTTTAATGAATCTTCTAATATTATTGCAAATGATTTGGAAGTCAAAGCTCTATCGTAATCACTTATTCCGGTAAAAGTATCTTTGTGATTTATAAAAATAGAGAAAGATGATTTTTTATCATATGGTATTGAATGACCTAACATCTTTTCTAATATACTAAAATCATCACTCGTTTTTGTAACGGCATTATAGATATCATGAGCGAATGGTAAACCTAATTTTGTAGAAGCTAAATGATCTGCTGCCAGAAAAATCATACCGCCGCCATTTTCTCTAAGAAAACGGATACTAGAATTAGTAGAATATTTAGCTGAAAAAAATATATCTGTTTCCCCTTCTCTATCTGTCTCATCAAAAACGAGAATAGGTTTTCCTTCCCTCAAAGTGAAAGCTATATTTTCTATATCTAACATATTATCATTTACAGGCTTTTTGATACCTTCGTATAATTTAATTTTAATGCAGGCATTAAAAAATTGCGTATATACTCAAAAATGAGTAATGAACCTACAACTCATATGTGATGAAATCCATTTTTGCACTGTATTTTGATTTTAAACTAACGTATCTTGTGCAAGATAAATCACCTTCTTCTAATTTAACAATCATAAGTGAACCGTAATCTCTATTGCAAATTAGATGTTCCTTTTCAGGAGAAAAATAAAGGTCATTTCCCCCCCATTCTAATCTCCATTTCTTTGTAAAATCATAAACAACTGCCAGTCTTTTAGGTTCGGATTCTTCCATGTGTAATAATGAATAATCTCCTGCTGAATAAGACAAATGATTAGCTGCAGAAAATTTCGGATTTAAACCAGTCGCATCCTGCAGAAACTCAATAAACTCTGCAGATTTCCAAAAGTCTTCTAAAACGGCAGGGCCTTTTTTTCGTTTAAAATATCCTATCTTCTCGTCCTCAACTAATTCAGAGTTATAACCTACTGAATCCAAATCCAAAAATTTAGAAAGCCGAACAAAAGGAACATCAGATGAATTAAAAATCATCTTGAGATTCGAGATTGTTTCTTGGGCTAAATAATAAAAATTAATATTAGGCATGATACCACCCGGTAACTGTTAATCTTTGAATATCCTCTAAAACTTCTCCTACTTGATGCCAAGACTTGTCAGAGACTTCAAACATAATTAATGAATTATATTCAGGAATTATACTCTTTACTAATTTTGATTTGCCTGTATTATCTGCCTCATAGAGATGTAAGGCACCACCCATATCTTCAGATATTTCAACATCTGTCAAGTGTAAACTGTAAGCAATAATCCTACCTTCAACTTGATCATCATGCGGCAATAAAAAAGACCCAAGACCATAGACATAGGCACTCATATCTATCTTTGAAAGTTGTTTAACACCAAACTTTTTTGCTATCTTACCGCGCCAATTTTCATCACCTAAATCATCTCTAAGAATATTTATTACAGGATGATCCACATCTGTTAATCCAAAAGATAAATAATTAAATAAATCTGAATCATCAAATTCGTATTCTAAACCTGCTAACGCATAAGTCACTAAATCTAAAGTTTGTTCATCAAGGAAATTTTTTACAATAACATGAGGAAAAGGTGATTGGATAAGCTTCGGTATTTTTTCAGTTTCTCGCATTTTCTCTCCTTAACCAACCCATCATTCCCTCAACTGTGCCTAGATGGGTGCTACCCTGATGAATTCCATGTTTTTTATCACTATCTAATAGTCCCGGCCTTTTCTCAAATAAAATTTCCAATATTTCCTTAGATAGTAATTCTTGATTGGAACCTTCTTTAACAATATCCATCCAAATTTCAAATTCTTTTTTAGTTTTGTCTAAAACATTTTCTGCTTTTCTAGGTCCAAAATGTGTGTAAAATAAAAAATTAAAATCTAATAATGTCATCTTCTGTATACTTTCTAAGGCTAAATCATGTCTATAATATCCTGGAGTAACTGGAAACGACTTACCTAAACTAGGATACCACAAACCTGCTGAATCGCCTACAAATGCATCTTTACCATAAATCCAAGTTATATGGTGTGGGGCATGTCCGGGCGTATGAAGTGCTTTGATACTATGTTTCCCTAAAGATAATTCAAATCCCTCATCTGCAGAAATGATTCGAGAATTCGAAATTGGCTTAGGCTTGCCATATAATTTGGCTACATCTCCTAAAAATTCACTACTACCTTTCCACCAATCATCTATTTCAGAAACATGCCTACACGCTTTAGGGTGAATAATGGCCTTAGCATTTTCACATATATCCATTATATGTCCTCCACCTCCAAAATGATCCAAATGAATATGTGTAGGAATTACGTAGTCAATGTCGCTAAGGCTGAAACCAGCCTTTTCAATTCCTTTAACTAAAGTTGAATGTGAACAAGCCGGTCCTGTTTCAACTAATCCTATTTTTTCATCTTTAATTAAATAAATTGATATAAAATCAGATTCATCATTAGGGCGTAAGTCAAACCAACATACATTATCGCTATGTTCTTTGATTGTTACAGTCACAATATATCATAAGATAGGGGTTTAAGTTGACCATCTGTCTTATAGAGACCAGTTGACATGTATTAGCCCGTTGAGTCAAATGAAATACATAATTGTGACTGGCGGAGTTCTTTCAGGTTTAGGCAAGGGTGTAACTTCTTCTTCTGCTGGACTTCTTTTACAGTGTGCAGGCTATAAAGTAACTGCAGTAAAAATTGACCCGTATCTGAATGTAGATGCTGGAACTATGAATCCATATGAACACGGAGAAGTGTTCGTAATGACAGATGGTGCTGAAGTAGACTTAGACCTTGGCAACTATGAAAGATTTCTAAAATGTAACTTGACTAAGGAACACAATATAACAACCGGAAAAGTTTTCAAAAAAGTTATAGAAAAAGAAAGACGTGGGGATTACCTAGGTCAAACTGTACAAATTATACCGCACATTGTTAGAGAAATTGTTGATGATATCAAAAGCGCAGCTGAAAATGTGAAGGCCGATATTTGTGTTATTGAATTAGGTGGAACAGTTGGAGACATCGAATCAATGCCCTTTATGGAAGCTGCACGATTATTAGGACGTGAAGAAGGGCGTGAAAATGTTATGTTTATTCATACAACATTAGTTCCTGTTGTTGGTTCTGTAGGAGAACAAAAAACAAAACCGACCCAACATTCAGTCAAAGAATTACAAGGACTTGGAATTAGACCTGATGTGATTGTAGGAAGAAGTGACAATGTTTTGGATGAAGATATAGCTTCAAAAATTGCTTTTTTTGCAGACATACCTCGAGAAGCTGTTATTTCAGCACCAGATGCAAAAACAATCTATGAAGTTCCACTAATATTTTTAGAACAAAAATTTCCTGAATTAATAGAAAAAAGATTAGGACTTAAAACGAAAAAACCTGATGTTAAAGATTGGACAAATTTTGTAGACAGAATAACAAACGGTGGTGAGGAAGTTGAAATTGCAATCATAGGAAAATATACTTCATTAAAAGATTCATACATTTCACATGAAGAAACACTAAGATATGCTGGTGCAGTTTTAGGGTGTAAAGTCAAAATAAGATGGATTGAAGCGCCTGATTTAGAAGATTCAAAAGATACTAAAGCTTTGGAAGGTGTAGATGGAGTAATTGTTCCAGGCGGATTTGGTAGCAGGGGTTCTGAAGGTAAAATAATGGCCGCAGGATGGGCAAGAACTAATCAAATTCCGTATTTAGGTGTCTGTTTTGGATTCCAATTAGCAGCAATTGCATTTGGAAGAAATGTAATGAATTTGAAAAATGCAAATTCATCTGAACTAGAACCTGAAGGTGAACATTCTGTAATTGATATTTTACCAGAACAAGAAGGTGTGAAAGACATGGGAGCTACGATGAGATTAGGTGATCATAAGATTAAAGTTTCAAATGGAAAAGCAAAGGATTTGTATGGAAGTAAGGTAATATTTGAAAGACATCGTCACAGATATGAAATAAATCCAAAATATATTGAACAAATAGAAGCAAAGGGTATGAAATATACTGGAAGAAATAGTAGTGGAAGAAGAATGGAAATATTGGAATTGGAAGGACATCCCTATTTTGTAGCATCACAATTTCATCCTGAATTTAAGTCAAGACCAGATGCGCCTTCGCCCTTACATTTAGGTCTCGTACAGGCTGCTTTAGCCCATAAAAAATCAGGGTAAGCTTATTAAGCTGTAATTTCTGGCCTCATTATGTCAGAAGACAATGATAATGGTGAGAGTTTTGATGAATTCAAAGGCAGACCTGAACCTTCAGAAGGCGGATTAACCACAAATGAAATGATGTGGGGGGCTGGTTTTTTCTTAATTGTAGTTGGATTTATCTTAGGCCTTGTACGATTAATGGGGCTAAAAGGTGGTGAATTGTCTGCTGATTATGAAGGACACCTTAACCAACTTTACCTAAGTTATATCATCATGTTTATTGGAATGGTAATAACTAGTGTCATAGGATTCGGAGGAATGTTCAAAAGAGCAGTAACTTCGTTTGTATCTTCAGAAGAATAAATTCAAAAAGTAATTGTTTGATTAACTTCTACACTCATAGTACCATCGCTAACAAAATAAGTATATACAAAAGTATGAGTTCCACTATCCTCAGAAGCTGATGTTAGAACAAAAGAGGATGAATAACCTCTTGAAATTAATAATGATTCGAACTCGTCTGAAATGCTATCGAAAGATGTAGAAAGTGTAACACTAGATTCTGCATTGTCCACCTCATACTCTAAAGCTAAAGGAAAGCTTTGTTCAATAGAACTCATTATAGGCGTTAGATCGTGTCTTTCACCTTGATGTTGACCTATATTGACTGAATGGGTAATAGAACTTGCAACTGCAATTAAAGTAATAGACATTAACAACCCTGAGACTAAGAGAAGTTGTGCTTTATTGTTCATCAGTCCTCCCTATATCCATACCACAATTGTAAATTCAATTCCCAAAGCTCATTATCGGCCCATACTAACCTGAATGTTTGAGATACCGAACCTACTGGAACTGTTCTATCTACTAATACTTCAGATTGAGAGCCATGTGTGCCTTCTAATCTATAAGAAATAGAAGAAGACAGTCCTGAATCTAAATACTGTTTTAATGAAGTAGTATTATCTGTAGCTAACCACCAAGATAATGTTGAATCATGATGTGTTGTTGCTATACCTGAATCTGATGGAACCCATTTATCTAATACTTCAAGAATTTCTAAACCTGTAAAATACAAATCATATTCATCAACACTATTAGCATCACTAGTTGGTAATATGTTAACTGCAACATTTACTGTAGAAGTAAATAATGTTGCTACCAAAAGAACCTCAAGCACATGCATCTGTCCTTTTGTATTTTTCATAATAAATAACCTCTCAATTATATCTGAGGAGTAATCATAGATGTTGCAATACCTGTAAGTTCAAAGATAAACCAGCCTAATATCAAAAGGAAAGAAGCTCGACTGAATGCTGAATACAATCTACCTGTAGACATGAACCCCGCTGCAAGGCCATTACCTATGCCCTGAACCATCAAACTGTAAAGAAACATAGTTGAAATCCAGACTTCATTCATCTCTCTAATTGTCAAGTTACCTATAGACATACTACCTCCTCCTGTTGATGCTGAAGAATCAACAATTGCCGGAATGAAAGTACTAGCTAAAACTAAAATAATACCTAAATAAACAAAGAAAGAAGCATAGATAACTGTTACGTAACTTCCAACTTCTTGTCTTCTTTCAGTCTCAAGAGCCTTGATTTCTTTAGCGTCAAATGAAGCTGCCAAAAGAATATCAGAAATACGGCCTCCGGCACGATTTGCTTCGTCGACCATTCTAACTGCTCGTGTTACAATTGGAGAAGTAACTCGTTCTGTAAACATCTCCAAAACTTCACCAAAAGAAACACCCCATGAAATTTGTGAAGCCATTTTGTTTACTTCATCATTAAGGTTACCATATTCTCCTTTAGCTAATGTTTGAATTGCAACTGTCATACTAAGACCGCCTTTCCAATATTCAGCTAAATCACGTAAGAAATCAGGAAATTTTTCTTCGACTCGGGCCCTAATTTGATCTCTACGATATCCATAAATCCCATAAGGGAGCATAAGAGCGACAATACCAAAAACAATATAATCGATTGCTGAAACCTCAGGATAACTACGAATCCATTCAGTTGAAGCCAGTTCATTTTCTATTCCATTATCATTAAGCAACTGATCTCTTGTCTCATTATTCCTAATCGAAAATAAACCTAATCCAGTAATACATTGGGCCTGGTCAATTCTACAGTCCTCATATGGAACATTCGGATCTACAGTCTCACCAAAAGTAAACGAAAATCTACCATCATTCATATTCCAAGGATTGTCGAATTGCTTATCGCCATCTCCATCTTCCATCAAAGTAAGGGCATCTGTTTCATGATTTATTTTAGCAAGTCCAAAAAAAGACATAGATAAAACTATAGAGATGAATATAACAATGGAAGGACCCCAATCAGTTGCCTTATCTCTAACTTTTAACCAACGATCGACTTTCCAATATTCCATCCAACGTCTTTTGACACCTGTACGACGATCTTTGTAGACCTTCTTCTGTAAACTACCTTTAATACTCATTAATCAGTAGAGACCTCCTGACTCAATGAAAAGAATAAACCGGAAAATATTATCTGAATAACAGGAAAACCGGCAAAAACTAAAAGGTACATATGAATTTCCTCAAGTTGCATACCTGCTCCTGAAACCCAGAACGTAATAACTGCAATAATCATAGCGAAAATAGGCAAAGCAACTGCAACAACCACATATGCTTCTGAGAAAAGCGCCATTTGCTGAAGAACATCTTTTACATGAACTCTATTCTGTTGAGCGTAATATTCTGATCTATTCAAGAAATATAATTTCAAATTACCTCCAGAAGTTACAGTTCCAATAATTCCCTGAATAAATTCTGCAAATCTTTCAGAAGGAGTGCGATCTACTGCTTCTTTTAATGTTGTAACTAAATCTCTCCCCATAAATTCCATACTATGATAAATCCAAGCTGAATCTACGGAAATTTCACCATAAATATCCTCATTTCTTGCAAGTGATTTGAACGTCTGTGTAGGTGTAGCATTTGCTGCAGCCATAGCCGAAACATAACTAGCCGCAAACGGAAGTTGCCGATCCATACTTGTTGCTCGACTGCTTTCCAAGAGTGCAGGAGATAACCATTGAACTAAAGCTATCAAAAGTGGAATTACTAAACACAAAAAAGCTGCAATTATAATTTCAACTGTTCGAGAAACTTCTAGTGTTTCGCCCTCCTCACCACCAGCCTTAGGCAGTGTTTCGATAACGTCAGGAATTAAAAAACCAGATATACCTAATACCAGTAAAACACCAACAACGAAAGCTGTTGCAACCTGCATTACTGAGACTGCAATGTAATCTGCTGCCAAAAGTGGAATTCTTGCTTTAACTAATTGATTTTTTAAACCAACAGAATCTTTAGTCAAAAGTCGACCTAACCAACCGAAAAGAACCCGACTAAATGTTTCAAAACCAGTCAAAGCCATTTTTAATCCTAAAAGAAGCTGTGCCACCAGCGTGGATTAGCGGAACGTTGTACTCTGTTAGCTAAACTTGATTTGAGACTTATCATAGCCTTGTTTACACGACCTTCTTCAGCTTCAATTGCTTTAGATTTTTTATCATCAACAAGCTTTTCAATTTTAGCTGTAGCCTTCGCTCTTTTGTTAAGTTCAGCATGAACATTCTTCAACATTCTTCGGCCTTCAAGCTCATTAAGTGATGATACATCTCCCAAATCAATTTCCTTAGCTAATGGTGTTAACTGCTTAATTGGTACATAATATGCTTGATCTTTTAATAATGCGTTTTGAAGATTCATTTCCTCTTTTTCTCTTCGAGCTTCTTCGTTAGAAATTAATTTAGCTCTCTTAGTTGGATCATCCGTTGACGATATTTGAGCATCTTTTTTCGATCGAGTAGCTTGTTCTTTAGCCTCTCGCTTTTGATACTTTTGTCTTACCTTAGGTGGGAAATCTCCAACGTCGACTTCTTCTTCATCACGAGATAAATCCATATCACGTTCGGTCACTTTGCGGCGACGTTTTTTACCACCAACTTGCATATCTTCATAAACTTGTCTCATTACATCTTCGGGATGTACATAATACTCAGCTACAACACGTGCAAAATCTTTGTAATCTCTAATTCCTTTCTTCAAACACCATTCAATAACTAATTGTCTCCTTTTGGTTTCATCCATTATCTCGACACGATTGAGATTGGCTTTCATCATAATTTTTTCGAATATATATGATTTGCCAGTAAAGACATATTCATCGATAGTATTATCCCATCTAAATGCCTCATTAGTCAATAACTCATGCGAATGTGGATCAATACCAATAATTTCTACAATTGCTTTATTTCTTCTTACACGCTTACCGCCGACACGAGTTTGAATTTGAATTGAAATACCATCCAATGCTGGAATTAATACGCGTGGAATTTCAATTGGTTTATTCTCAAGACGGTGAACTAAACTTTGAATTGAATCTGCGTGGAATGTAGAATATGTTGTGTGTCCCGTTGCCATAGCCTGGAAAAGAACATAAGCCTCTGCACCTCGAATTTCTCCGACAATAATGTATTCAGGACGTTCACGGAGAGCTGCTCTCAATAAATCATACATATCAACTTCTCCAGCAGCTTTACCGCCGGTGTCACTACCTTCACCACCAAAACCTTGTCGTGTACAACCTGGAATCCAATTTGGATGTGGTAAATTCAACTCACGTGTTTCCTCAATACTAACAATTTTATGCTGCCACGGAAGGAAAAGAGAACATGCGTTCAATGATGTTGTTTTACCTGATGCCGTTCCTCCGACAAAAAGCATTGACATCCCATATTGCATTGCCAACCAGAAGAAAGCAATTTGCATAGATGAAAATGTCTTGAATTCAAGTAAATCTACAGGAGTAAAAGGTTCATCCCTAAAACGCCGAATCGTAAATGTTGACCCTTTAGTTGATACCTCTCGACCAAGAGTCATAACTATACGAGAACCATCCATTAAAGTTGCATCCAAAAGAGGTTCTGCAATAGAAATATGTTTTCCACAACGTTGAGCCATCCGAATAATGTAATTTTCTAATTCCTGTTCATCTTCCCACATGACATTAGTTCTCAAAGATTCAAAACGTCTATGATAAACAAAAATTTCTACACCTGGACCATCACAAGAAACATCCTCAATATTTGGATCTCTCATCATAGTATCTATTTTACCATAACCAATCAAATCTCTCTCAATGTAATAATGTATTTTTGCACGATTACTCTTACGGGATTTTAACCTATATGAATCTAGAATATCATCAACTGCTTGCTTAAGAAAATCTTCTTGAGTTTCATCAAGAGTATCACGATCTATGTTAAGAGCACGCTGAAGAACTGATTGAATTGTATCTAAATCTTCTTGCTCTTGCTTAGATGCTTTAGGTTCAACGACATAATAAAATCTTGAATAATCTCTCTTATCAAACAAAACCCTTACATATGAAAAAGGAGGGTAAACAGGATAAGTATCTAACTCTTCAAAATCCTCCCCTATCTCAATATCATCCATAACTAAATCATGAATGACACCATCCTTAGCTGCTGCTGCACGCCTTTTTCGAAGCCTGCGACGTTGTAACCAAGACAGTTTTGATTCGTCAACTTCTTCTTCCTCGACTAAACTTGAAGCGGCGTCTAAAGTTTCTTTTGATGCGCTCATTTTATCATTCCGAGGTTAACTTGACAACCTTGAGGTTGTCGTCATAGTATGCGACTATATAAGAAGTCGTTGATATCAAAGGGGTGCCACTATTCGTAACAACAGCCGTTGCGGGTGCAAGAGGAAAAGTAACCTCATAAGATCCTCCTCTCGGTTGAATTGTAGTAACTTTTAAGCCATTTTCAGTACCATTAACTTTGTATTTAATTCCATGATTAATTGACTCAATACCCCATTCTAATTTAACTACAGGGGAAGAGCCGGGATATTCACGTACTGTGTTGAGAAGATCTTCAATTGCTAATTGAAAGTAAAGCGCAACTTCTTCAGCCTCTTCTTGCGCTGTGTTAGATATATTTCCATTAAGAATAGTACTTGATGTAAGCATCATTGATGAAAGAATTAATACCGAAATAGATGCTGTATAAACGTAACCAATTAATTCAGATGCTGCATTATCATCTGAGATTAAATTTGACATTTATTGTCCTCTCTAATATCCTAAAATCAAAATTTGATGCCTGAGAAAAAATCACATCCTCCTCAAAACCCATGCTTGAACCTACAAGTGATTCAGCAGGCGTAAAATAGAATGTTCTTAAACTAAAACCCAGTTGATTATTATAATAATTTCTAAGAGCAAGAGAACTATCTCCGCTAAATCCTACACGGACACTATAAACGTCTAAAGAAACATCTCGGCCGCCTTGATTACGTGCATCGAAAATGAAATTACCGGCTGTTAAACTTTTAGCAGAAGAAGAAATATTGTAATCTGTCTGATAAAACGTAAGTGAATCATAACCCTCGGAATCTGAAACCGAGCGAACTAAAGGTTTCGAACTAACGAAGAAAGGACCACCTGGTTCTTTAGAAACTACACCGCCATTAAACATACGCATTTTGAAAACACCTGAAACAGACGAATACATATAGGACAATGAATCAGTTCCATAAATGTAAAAACCTCCAACTTGAGTAGTATTTACAGTACTTGTATAAGTCGCTTGAACTCCATAAACTAATTCAGGAAAACCTGAAACTATATGTTCTGAAGTAGTACCCATCCATTCCGTACCGTTAGGATATGTTATCGTTATTTTATAATCTGAAACTTCCGATTTTGAATCCATCATTGCAAATTTAGTAGCACCATTGCCAACACCTACTATTGTAGGATCGGACCAAGAAACAGTAGTGTAATAATATTTGATTTCATCCAAATTTGAACGTTCAACAAAAGAACCTGAACTGAAAGACACTGTAGATGTACGGGATGCTCCTTCACCTTGAAGTATCACGTGATCTAAATCTGCATCAAAATTCAACAGATTGTTTTGTGAAGAAGTGTAAATTGCATAAGCTTCACTCTGTTGTATCTGTGGAATGCCCCATGCAAGCATAGTTCCTGTTATTGTAATCATAATAGCTAAAATCAAAACTGTGCCAATTACTGGACTAACTGCATCCTCTGATTTACCTAATGAAAGCTGTCGCTGCACAATGATGCACTAATATGGGGTTCTAAAAAGTGTTAGGTTAAAATTAATGAGTGTTATTTTCTAACCATCTTTCTGCATCTATGGCTGCCATGCACCCCATACCTGCTGCAGTTATGGCCTGACGATAGCGTGTATCCACTACGTCGCCCCCTGCAAAAACACCAGGTACACTAGTCATTGAATTTTCTTTCCATAAAATGTAACCTTCATCATCTGTTTCAACTTGTCCTGATAAGAAATCAGTTATTGGTTTGTGACCTATAGCTATGAAGGCTCCATCACAAGAAAAATCTTCTTCCTTTCCCGATTTAGTATTTATTAAAGTTGCACCTTCAAAATTACCATCGGAACCTAACCATGATTTTATTTGATAATTTATTTTCCAATCAATTTTTGGATTACCTTTTGCTCTATCATGCATAATTTGAGAAGAACGGAAGACTTCACGTCTATGAACTATTGTGACTTTACTGCAAAATTTAGTCAAGAAAGTTGCCTCTTCCATAGCTGAATCGCCACCTCCAACAACAATAACTTCTTTATCTCTAAAAAAAGCTCCATCACATGTTGCACAAGTTGAGATGCCTCTACCTTTGTGCACTAATTCATTTTCTGCATCTAACCAAATGGCTTCAGCGCCTGTTGTTACAATTAATGAATTGGCTAAATGAACTTCATCGCCAACATTTACTTTAAAAGGCCTTTGTGATAAATCAACTGAATCAACATTTTTATCTATTATATCGCAACCAAATCTGGAGGCTTGCGATCTAAGTTCCATCATCATTTCAGGTCCTGCTATTCCTTCCGGATATCCTGGGAAATTTTCAATATCGCTTGTTAACATCAATTGACCTCCACTTGAGAATCCTGCGAATATTATGGGGTTCAACATTGCCCGACCTGCATACAAGCCTGCAGTATATCCTGCTGGACCGGACCCAATTATTATGACATCTCTGATATCAGGCATTATGTGGCATGAACAAGGCTTGTAAAATTGTTGTGCCTGATTAACCGTTCCATCTAGCAGATATAATGAAACCTGTATGGCCTATCATATTACTCTGAGGTCTCAATGCATTCGATTTGGACTGCCAAGTTCTTTGAATTGTTTCCACAATCTCAATTTCTTTCCAATTTTCCATTGAATCAATAAGCTTCTGGACTTGATTAACTGTAGGAACATAACAAATTAGGAAACCTCCCACTCTAATTGATTTTTGAGCCCAGAAGATTATATCCCAAGGATTGGGAAGATCTAAAATTATAGAAGATGCCAAAATAATTTCAGTATCATCATTCAATTCTTCATTACGAAGATCGACTAAATCATTCCATGGACTCATACCAATATTTCTTTTAGCAATTTTAAAATGACGGGAATGGTTTTCAAAAGTTATCACTTTTCCTTTAGGTGCTATTGCTTGGGCAAGTCCTAAAGTTAAAGCACCAGACCCACTTCCTGCTTCAATGACTGTATCTCCAGTTGATATGCCTGATTTGTAAATAATCCATGCTACATCTTTAGGAGAAATTATCTGTGGACCTCTTTGAAGGTTGGACTGTAAATCTGATTGAACTGGACGGACTAACTTGGCTTTCTTTTCAAAAAGTTCAAATTCGACATTAAACTCATAATCATGAAGAAGTTTTGTTGGAAAACGACCAAAATCTTTGATTTCAACAACTTCAGAATCTAAATTTACAATGTGTGCAGAACCATCAATTATCAAAAGAACCCAATTACTCATTGGAGAAAATTAAGAATTAACCTACCAGAAGTTTAGCATCTGCTAATGAATATTTCCAGTCTTCAGAAATTACGTTAGTTGAACGATAATATTTTACTAAACGAAGAATCTTTGCCTCAGTTAAACGCAAAGCTCGTGTATTATGAACATCCTTGTTATTAATCTTTAAATGTTCGCCCAATTTAACTGCTTTTCTCATTAAATTCGTAAGATTTTCAGGTAACTGAGGTGCCATATCTTTTTCTTCCAATATTTTAGATATTGATTTACCTGTAGCAAGTTTTACGCTAGGAACACCGTGCATATCTCTTAATACCATACCAATTTGAGAAGTCGTATTGCCTTCTGATGACAATTCAACAACCATCTTTTCTACCTCTTTTGGTTTAGGAGACCATTTTGGATTTTTTTCTCTAGTCTGTGGACTAGAACCTGAGCGACCCCTATGTCGTGTATGCATTCGTGCCATAATTGTTTATCTCCTTGTGGAGGGTATGGCGCCAGTCAGGCCTGTATAAAAACATTAGCACATTTTAATATTCAAATGTCCAATAAAGGGCTAATTCTTCATTAGAATAAAGTTTATAGGTAAAATTAGGCATATTTTCATAATATGAGTCAAATACTAATGACAAAGTAGACGATTTACCACTCATATCAGCCATTCCTAAATTCAC
>DASCSW010000003.1:0-25445 GCA_034399455.1 Candidatus Poseidoniia archaeon | reverse complement strand
GAATGAATTGTGATGGAGGATGTCCTACTGACGGAAATGGAAATTATGAATTTACTACTGAAGAGGACAGTAATGAAGATCCAGATGATTTTGATGGACATGGAACTCATGTAGCTTCTACAGTTTTGGGCACTGGAGGTGATGATGGAGATGGAAATTCTTGTGAAAGTGATGAGGAATGTATAGGTGTAGCACCTGGTGCAAGATTAATTGACATGAAAGTAATGGCTGATTGGGGCTCTGGTTCTAGTGCAGATATTAATGAAGCTATTGAAGCCTGTATTGAAAACGTTGATACGGATTGGGAAAATGATGGGGAAAAGAATAATGGCATACAAATTATGTCCATGTCACTTGGAACAACAAGTGGAAGTGATGGTTCAGACTCACAATCACAACTTGTAAATCAGGCAAATGCTGCAGGTATTGCTGTAATTATTGCCATGGGAAATGACGGTGATGAAGAGGTTCCATCGCCTGCTGCTGCTGATTGGAGTATCGCAGTTGGTGCTATGGATAATAATGAAAATGTTAACAGAGATGACGATGACCTAGCAAGCTACAGCAATTATGGTCCAAGAGATGATGATGGAGATAATGATCGATGGGATGAACTAAAACCTTCAGTTGTAGCTCCTGGAAGTGACATAAGGGCTGCCTTAGGGCACAGTAATTTATTTGGAGAAAGTAATGCACAAGGATGGACAACAATGAGTGGGACAAGTATGGCTACTCCAATTGTAGCTGGTCTAGCTGCTCTTCTTTTGGAAGCTGATGGCTCTTTAGCACCAACATCCACTTCTAATGGAGTTAGAGATCGCTTACAAGATTATTCTGAAGCATGGAATGGTGAACACGACGGGAGTGCCTCTGAACCTAATGAAAGTGACAAATACAATTACTACTATGGTTATGGATACATTGATGGATACGAAATAGTAGACATCAATCAACCAGATGCAATTATTACAGATATCTCTATTACACCCGAAGAACCCGTTGAAGGTGATACAGTAACTGTATCTGTAGAAATAAAAAATCAGGGAACAATGGATATTGATAGTTCATCCATAAAAATAATGGTAAATGATGAAGAACTAGAAGATGAATCTTTGGGTTCTATAAGCGTCAATTCTGATATAACTTGGACTTATGATTGGTTGCCCGATGAAGGTGAATATGACCTCAATGTAGAAGTGTATGATGTCAATCCGTCTGAAAATGATATTGACAACAATATAATTGAAGAACAAATATCTGTGAGTGAAGCTCCTGCAGAAGGTGTTGATTTAGCAATTATTGAAGTTTGGTCAGACGATTCTAATCCTACTCACAATGAATATATCAGCATTTATGCTAAAGTTAAGAATCAAGGAACTGAAGATGCCACTGACTTTGAACTTAGATGGTATGATGACAACGATAAATTTGCGACCCTTGAAGGTACTGAGATAGCTGTTGAAGAAGAAGTAACAATAAGCGGTGAATGGACTGCAGAAGAAGGTGAAAGTGACTTACTTGCCCGATTAGTAAGTATAGAACCTGAAGATCAGAATAGTAATAACGATGAGAGAGCATTCACTATAGATGTAAGTCCACCTCCTGACGAACCTGATTTCTCACCTGCTAATATTGAATTTGAAGGTAATTTAGAAGAAGGGCAAGATGTAACTATAAATTTCGAAATATTCAACCTAGGAAAAACTAGTGGAACTATTGATTATGAAGTAATGATTGATGGAGATGCTGTAGATAGTGGAACTGAACAAATAAATTCTGAATCATCTAAAATCAAAAGTTATGTCTGGAGTGCTGAAAAAGGAACACATACGATAAATATAAAATTGGATAATTCCGATCCTGTAGAAACAACTGAAGACAATAATGAAGTGATGAAAGAAGTAGAAATTCAAGAACCTAAAGAAAAATTTGAACTAAAGAGCATTTCATGGAATGATCCACTTTATGTTGGTGAAGAAACTACAGTTACTGTTACTGTGGCAAATACTGGTGGAAAAGATGGAACGACAATAGTTTCGACCTATGCCTCTAATAATATGATTAACCAGGAAAGTATTGAGGTATTATCAAATCAAGAAAATACAATAACATTTGTGTGGACTCCCTATGAAGCTGGAAGCATACAAATTAACTCAGAAATAGAAGATGTTGAAGATTCAATAAGCAAATACGCTTATGTTCAAGAACCTGAAGAAGACAATGTTGAACCTGTAGCACTGGGCTCTGTTGCAGTTAATGGAATGCTTGAGAGTAATTCATTGGTAAGTATAGTGAAAACTGGAGATAAGATAACATTTAACGGAATGAATTCTTATGATTCAGATGGTTCTATCATATCCTATAGTTGGAGTATCAGCAATAGTGATGGAGTAACGCAATTTAATAGCGCCCAAGAACAATTTGAGTATGTTTTCGAAATTGCTACTTCCTATACTGTCACCTTAACTGTTACTGATAATTCTGGAGATAGCAACGGGTGGCAAGGAAGTATAATTGTAGAAGAAAATGTTGTGACTGGATCTGGAGAAAATAAAGAAAATGACAACATCCGAATTATAGGTGGTGCTGTCGCTACAATAGGGATTGCTGCCGCTGTTGTTGGATTAAGATATTTTAGAAGTGAAGAAGAAGATGATTTCTTTGAATTTGAAGATACGGGTCCTGTAAATCTTTCATGTCCTAACTGTTCTGGATTGATTACAATAACAACTGACCAACGACCAATTCAGGTTGGATGTCCTATGTGTCAAGCTCAGTTTGTTATTAGAGAATAATCAGGCATTAATTCCAACTGCATCACTAATAGATTCATAGCCTTCAGCTTTAAGTCGCTTTTTCAATCCCTTAACTATGTTTTTTGCAATTGCAGGACCCTCAAACACTAAACCTGTGTAAAGTTGGATAAGAGAAGCTCCAGCCGTTATTTTTTCCCAAGCATCATCTGCAGTAAAAATCCCTCCAACTCCAATTATAGGAACTTTGCCATCAGTCATATTGTAAATTTTACGAATCATCTCAGTACTTCTACCCTTGAGAGGAAGACCACTCAGACCCCCTTCTTCATCGTATATCTTTTTACATTTTTTATTGTCTGTTTCTGGCCTTTCTATTGTTGTATTTGTAGCAACGATTCCTGAAATTTTGTGCTTTTTGATTAATTTGGTTATCTCTTTTAAATAGTCATCGTCTAATTCAGGGGCTATTTTAACTAAAAGCGGTTTAAGGTCTTTTCCTTCTTTTTTAGACTGAGCTTTATTTATTTTTTGACATTGACTTAGGATAGAATCCAAATGTTCAGATTGCTGTAGTTCTCTAAGTCCTAATGTATTAGGTGAACTAACATTTATGACAAAGAAATCTGCATGTTTCCATAATATCTCAAGTGAACCTGAATAATCCTTAGGTGCATCTTCTAATTTTGTTACCTTGGATTTGCCTAAATTGATACCTACTGGAGATTCCGGCCAAAGACCTCTGTCCTTCCAATCCTTTAAACGGTCATGAAGAGCATGTGCTCCAATATTATTGAAACCCATTCTGTTTACTAGTGCTTTTTCTACTGACGCCCTAAACATTCTTGGTTTTGGATTTCCAGGTTGATCGTGGAGTGTTACGCCTCCGATTTCACTAAACCCATAACCTATAGATTGCCAAACTGGTACTGCTGCACCATTTTTGTCCATTCCTGCAGCAACTCCTAGTGGATTAGGGAAATCAAGAGAGAATTTTGTAGATGGAAGTTCTGGTGAGCTATACAAACTGTCAAGCACTGATGTCAAAAGTCTAGAACGACTGGTTCGCTCTAGCATAGAAATCATGCGACCATGAGCTTTTTCCGAATCCTGCAAAAAAACTGCCGGCCGGAGGATTGCCCTGTAAAGTAAACCCATCTAAAATGTAAGTCGATAACTAGTTCGATATAAGGTTAATGGAACTATGAATCAAGCTCTTCATCAACTGCTTCTTCCTTAGATTCCTCTTCTAGCTCTTCTACAACTACTTCTGCAACAGGTGCGGCTACTGGCTCAGGAGTGGCTGGCGGCAATTCTTCAAAAATTTCAGGAAAATCTTCAAGTTCATCTTCAGATTGAACAATAGTAAGAACCACCCCAACTACACCCGATAATGTAAAAAAAATACCAACCAACAACATCCATAATGGAGAATCTTTCCACTCATACCAAGAAAGTGAAGAAATAAGTCCAACAAGCAAGAAAAATGCTGAAGCTAGTTGCTTGATTAATATAGACATTGTATTACCTAAAACGCAGTTGGTCTTAAAACCAGACCTCCATACAACACAGTATGGCTTTAAGCTTGACTGTAATTATTCCCACACTCAATGAAGGTGAATCAATAGGGCCCACAATTGACCAGATTCCAAGAGATTTGCCTTGGTTAGATGTTAAAGTCTTAATTGTAGATGGAGCTTCAACAGATAATACTGCAGAAGAGGCTGAAAAACGAGGTGCTATTGTTCATAATGAACCTCGAAAAGGTTATGGAAGAGCATACAAAACAGGTTTTAGTCTTGTAGACACAGATTATGTTGCAACAATCGACGGAGACACTACATATCCTGCTGACAAGATACCTCATGTACTTGCATTCTTAATCAATAACAACCTAGATTTTGTAACATGTAATAGACTGGATAGAATGGATAAAGATGCAATGTCTATAACACACCAAATAGGTAACTGGGGATTAACATTTGGAACTAATTTATTTCATGGTATTAATATCAAGGATTCCCAAAGTGGAATGTGGGTTTTCAAGAAAGAAGTAATTAGTAAAGTAAAATTGACAAGCAATGGAATGCCTCTTTCTGAAGAATTTAAAATTGAAGCTTTCAAAAGAAATTTAAGAGCCATAGAAATTCCAGTCCCATTCCATGCAAGAGTTGGAGAGGTTAAACTAAATACTTGGGAAGATGGAATTTGGAATCTTTGGTTTTTAGTTACTAAAATGAAAGATTTTTAGTTAAGCATTACCATCGCACTTTCCATTACTTTTAGTTTCACAGACATGGAACCAAGCCCAATAAGTACGACCATCAAAACTTGAAGTATCAGAACCAAAATCATTTGTAAAATCAAAAACAACGGTATAATCTCCACTACCTTCTTCACTATAAAATTGGCTAGGATCTAATCTTAAACTTAAACTTACTTGACCTACCTGTATTTCATCAAAGTTAACACTTTCGCCAGAAGAATAGGTATATGTTCCTCCTGAACTATCTATGTCTAACGTTATTGTATCCACTAAATTACCTTGCTCTGCCGAGCCCCCATGCTCAGCATCATCATCCCAATAATCCTCGCCTTGATTTTCATTAAATGGCTGATCATGATGATAAACTTTAGCAGTCCCTGTAACCCAAGGATTAACAAAATTAACTGTAGAATCTGAAGAAGTAAATTGCATATTTAAGTTGATAATTGAATCTTTATCAATAGGATATACTGCCTCACTATTATCTGTAACTCCATCAAAACTAACTACTTCGGCCTGAAGATTATCTGCAATTCTATCAATAACAACATTATCAACTGATTCTTGGCCTCCTAACTCTGTTTTAAGCACATATATACCATTAGATACGAAGAAATCCTCATAATCTACATCAAAAGAACCTCTACCTTCACCATTTATCTCAAACTTACCAGATGTTTGTTTTGCTCCACTGAAATGAATCGAAAAGTCACCTTCTTTAGCTAACATACCAAAAGTAGGTGATGTCGCTAATATATTGGCGTTGAAAGATCTATCTCCTGGATCTTTGCCCTCATTAACATCTATCAAAACAGATAAACTACCGGCACCAGAATAAAAACCAAAATTAGTAAAAATCATTGAACAAAGCAGTAACAACACAACAAGTGCAGTTACCCCTCCTGCCTTCATTCTTGAAGCAACAGAAATTCCTGAAAAGAAACTAGAATCATCTTCATCATCCCACTCTTCATCTTCCCATTCTTCATCTGCAGATTGCATATTAGACACTCTATCTGTTCCTTCTTATACCTTTCCACATAGATAAAATTAATTTGTAACAGAAGGGACTTGTTCGTGATGGCCCTTGACGTGACTCAAAAAATCGTGTTTCAATGCTCCTTTAGCAATAAGAGCTAAAACTTTATTTTTAATTTTTGAAGCGGGCATCGAACCTACAAACATATGTGTAAAGAATTCTTTTGTCTCCTCATCTAAAGCGGCATATTTGATTAAACTATTAGGCATAACCATCAATAAATGCCAACCAACTTTTAACCATTCTAAATCATCACCCCATTTATTGCTCCAAGTGTTATGGTACAACATCATGGATTGTTTGTCAAAATTGCCCTCTTTGAACAGAGTATCTAGTGATTCTGCAGCAATACGGCCTGAATCTAAAGCATAAAAGATGCCTTCACCTGATAAAGGTGAAACAAAACCGCCTGCATCGCCAATTACTAGCATTCTTTCGCCTACAGTGCACTTCATACCCATTCCTACCGGAATGTTAGAACCTGATATCATCTTACGATCAATTTGAATATCATTAGGAAACCAACCTTGTTCTTTCAGAGTGTCGACGTAATCTAACAAATATTGCCTTTCATCCCATTTAGGGTTTTCCTTCTTAATTTTCTTTATAACTGAACGTGGACAACCTATTCCTATATTCAAAACTGTATCTTTGGAAAAAGACCACCCATACCCATCTAAATTTTGATACTTAATATGAGCCATAGATATTCTTTCCTTTCCATAAACTTTATCCATATAATCCCGGCCTACATCAACTTCAAAATAAAGTGCTGTGGCAATATCCTCATCTCTCCATTTCATAGGCATCTTTTCAATTTCTCTAATCCGCCTAGAAACTAAATCAAATGAACCGCCTGCTCCAATTATTACATCACTTGTTAATTCATCTCCATTCCTCAATTTAGTAACGACTTTATCCTCATGAACTTCAAAATCTTTAACGGCAATTCCTTCGATGAGTGTCGCGCCTTTTTTTACAGCATATTCTACCAAAGTATTGTCAAATTTTAAGCGCCGAATATTGTAAAAGAATGGTTTTTCACTAACATAATCTACAGGCATAAACTCAGGACCGTAAACAATACCTCGAAAACATTTAGACTCTAGAAAATCATCCCAATTGGATATAATGTGATCAAATTCTTCTATATGTACACATAATCCACCGCCACATGGTTTTTCACGTGGAAATTTTGCCCGATCGACTAACGCAACTTTCTTCCCCTGCATTGCAAGGTAATAAGCTGCAGTTGCTCCCGCAGGGCCTGCACCTTCCACCAAAACATCATAATGGCTCAATTTTGTTCCTGTTTCCGGAAACGAGTAACATAACCTGCAATTCGGTTTCGCATGGTTAAACTTTCCACATCTGTAAGCTCAGCAACTACAGCTTTGTTATGGTCAAAATCATCTGTAAATCTATCTGAATGATTTCTAACTAGCTCGATTGCTACGCGTTTGATGTAAGTTGGTCTTACCCTACCCATGCATCCGCTTCACTTTTGGCCTCTATTTATAGTCTATTACCAAATATCTCTTAAAAAATATCACACAAAATAATTATATGCAGACCCGATAACCAATTGTGCTTAATGAAGCTTCAAGGCTATCTGGATTGACCGTTTATACACGGGATGGACAACGTTTAGGCGTAGTTCATGATGTTTTACTAGACACTACTCAACGGATAATTTCAGCCTTACTAATAACTGGAACAACCCCCCAACTTGTTAAAGATGGTGAAAATATAATAATTCCATACCGATGGGTTCAAGATTTAGATGATGTTGTAATTTTGAGATATTTTCCCGATAAAATTGAATTAACTAAAGAGGATACTGCCGAATTTTCTTTCGAAGAGGGTGGGGACGATGATGATTTCTATGATGAAAATTGAGATAAATATCTAACCGTGTTTTTTTATGCACCGAATTGGGCTGAATATCAATTAGCCCCGTAGTGTAGTGGTCCATCATTTGAGACTCTGGATCTTGAGACCCAGGTTCGAATCCTGGCGGGGCTACCACTAATTAATACCAGCCAATAAGGAACTGTGGGCTTATGGACGGTTGTATTTGCATTTCTGCTTTTAATTTCATTGGCATGTGGATGGTTAGTATGGGTTTCACGATTCGTTTGGCAAGATCAAAAGTTAGCAGTTAGATATGCAGCAATAGGTGGAGCTTCAACTTTAGCGGTTATGATTATCGGGATGGAAAAATTATGAAAAAAGAAAAAATATTAATGAAAAAACCTTCTAAAAATCCTGATTTGAAAATTAAATGCATTTATGAGGATGATATAGCTATTATCACTTACCCCAAGGATTTTGGTCCTATAGAAAAATGGTTCCATAATAGAATTGGAGGACCTGAGATAGTTAAAAGACCTCTAGACAAATATACTACATTAATATGGGAATTATGTAACTCTGATAATACTGTCAAGGACATTATTGATAAATTTGATTCTCGATTTGGTGAGGAAGTGTCACCCGCCTCCAGTAGAGTACAAATATTTCTTGAAAAATTATTAGAATTAAACCTAATAATACTAGAATAAAGTCAAACAAAATTATTATATCCTATATCAGAAGGACCAATTAGTAAATGAGTGAAATAACATTTGATTGGAAGCCAGGAATCGAAGAGGTATGCCTAAAATTAAAAGGAAAAGAACGAATAGGTATCCAATTACCTGAGGGATTGAAAACTAAAACTCATGAAATTGTAACGCTTGTATCTGAACTAACGGGTGCAAAAGTTGTACTATGGGGTGAACCCACCTATGGTGCTTGTGATTTAGCTGACAGGCCACTTGAAGAAATTGGTGCTGATGCCCTGATTCATATGGGGCATTTACCTATGCCATATCATTCAGAATTTTATGCTATTCCAACTTATTTTGTTCCTGTAAGGCACACTGGATTCTTAACGCTTGAGGAAAATGCTATTTCTGAACTGAAAAAGATACTACCCCATAAAATTGGAATTGTTACAACTGCCCAGCATTTGCATATGATAGATTCAGCTGGAGAAATACTAAAAGAAAGGGGATTTGACACCAGCGTAACTACTGGAGGTCCTCGATTAGCCGCTGCAGGTCAACTTTTAGGTTGTAATTCTTCTGCAGCCAGAAAATTAAAGGTTGATGGATTCCTATACATTGGAACTGGATTATTTCATCCACTAACAGTTGCACTCTCAACAGGTAAACCAGTAGCCTGCCTTGAACCACATAATGGAACTATTTCAATTGCAGATCCAAAACCTTTCTTGAAACAAAGATATGCTGCAATGGGTATTGCAAAAAATGCTAAAAGATGGGCTGTTCTCTTTTCAAATCAAATAGGTCAGAAACGAATTGACTTAGCTGATAAAATTGAACAGTTATTGATTGATGAAGGTAAAGAGACTATTATGATTGGAAGCATACACCAATCTCATGATCAATTATTGGGATTAGGGATAGATGCTGCTGTTATTACTGCCTGCCCAAGACTAGCTATAGAAGATGGACCTACGTGGCCCATTCCTCTTTTGACAGTGCCTGAAACACAAATTATAATGGGTAAAAGAGAAGCTGAACCCTATCCATTTGATGAATTTGCTTGAAAGGGTAAGCTATTAAAGTTGCCTGTTTTGAACTTCTTGTGGGTCCAATAAAAGTAGAGAACATAATCGTGGCATCTCATCTCGGAAAAGAGATAGAGCTGATAAAATTGGCAACAGAGCTACCAAATGCCCGGTACTCAAGTTCAGGAAATCCATCGGTCATCATAGAAATGGATACAACAGACAACAAAAAAGCAGCAGGTGTTCTATTTGGAAATGGTAAAATTTTAGTTACAGGTATAAATACGTTAGAAAAGGGAAAAGAGATTATTCTCAATTTAAGAAAAATGATAAAAGGCGTTGATACCAAAATAAGTATGAAGCGAGCTATTAAATTGGAAAATATGGTAGTTAGAAGTAATTTAGATAGAACTTTAGATTTACAAGCTATGGCTCTTGCAATTCCTGGTGCTGAATATGACCCTATACGTTTCAAAGGACTAGTTTTACGAATGGATAAACCTGATGCTAGTTTTATTCTTTTCCAATCTGGAGTTTTAATTATTACTGATATTGTTAGTGAAGCAAAAGCCAAGAAAGCACTAAAAGCATTAGAAAAATTCATGGCTGAAAGTGGCATTGCATCATAATGAATGATAGTCGTTTGAAAACGCTTTACAATAACCTAGATAATACAATTAAAAGTGAATGTAAAAAATCAGTAACGGTTGCTTTTTCAGGAGGAATCGATTCTACACTAGTTGCATTTATTGCTCAAAAATATTGTGATGTTGAATTAATTGCAGTAGGTATTCCTAATTCACATGATTTAGAAGCGGCTAGAACTGCAGCTAAATTAATTGGAATGGAAGTTAGAATTATTGAAGTTGATGAAAATGAAATGGTAAGTGAAGGAATAGAAATGCAAAAACAAGTTGATTTGAGTGGAATTGAAGTGGAATTCATGCTACCCTTCTGGATCGCTGCAAAAAACACTACTAATGATATTTTGATGTGTGGACAAGGAGCCGATGAATTGTTCGGCGGTTATGCTAGATTTAGAAAAAAAAATGCTGAAAAGAATCTATCAAAAGAAGTAAAGAATTTACTAAAAAGAATACCTAATAGAGAAAAAAAGATAACTGATGCCTTCAACCTTAACCTTTCGTGCCCTTATTTGGCTAAAGAAGTAATTAAAGAAGCTGAAGTCTTTAGCACAGACGAACGTATTGGTGATGTAGGAAAGGTTATTCTAAGAAAATTGGCAATTGCATTTGGGCTGCCTAATGAAATTGCAAACAGGAAAAAGAAAGCTGCACAATATGGTAGTGGAAGTCAAAAAGCAATAAAGAATATAATAAAACATAGAATTGAATTTAAGATAGATTTTGAAAGTGAAAAAATTGCAAAAGCAATAGCAAAAGCAACAGAACCTGAAAATAAAGGATGGATAGAAACTACAGTAGACAAAAAACATCTTAAAGCTATTGTAAAAGCCAAAAGTTTAGGGAGCTTAAGAGAAGCTGCAGAAGATTTTATGGCCTGTGTAGCCGTAGCTGAAAAAGTTACAAAAGAATGAATAAAGCATAAGAAAGTAGTTCCCCTATAGAATTAGATGAGTCAAACCTATAGTGATATGCTAGCGAAAGTTCAAGAATTTCATGACAAACATGAATTTAGTAATAAAAAAAATCGTGGACATGATATGTCATATAGGATTTTACTTACAATTGAAGAATTAGGAGAATTGGCTGAATGCTTCACAAAAGGTAAACCTAATGAAGAAAAAGCTGAAGAATTAGCTGATATTCTAATACTTATTCTTGGCCATGCCATTGCTATGAATGTTGATTTAGAATACGCTTTCAATAAGAAAATGAAAGAGATTATGAAAAGACCAGCAATAATGGGTGATTTAGGAATCCGAGTTACCAATTATAAACAATAAATTCGGCAAATACTAAATATCACAGTCTTTACTGTTAAAATGTGTCTCTACCAAAAGATAACAAAGATTCAATTCCCGAACCTGTAAAAGGCCTAGAAGGAATTGTTGCTGCTGACACTAATTTAAGTTCTGTAAATGGGGAAAAAGGCATTCTTAGATATTGTGGTTACAACATAGATGATTTAGCATTTAATACAACTTTTGAAGAAACAATTTGTTTACTTTATGATAATGAATTGCCAAATAAAAAACGTTTAGATGAAATGACAAAAAATATAGGAGAAGCCAGAGTTTTACCTAAAGAAGTAATAGAAATAATTACTGAATTAGTCGGGAAAACATCTCCAATGAGTACTCTAAGAACTGTTGTATCTGTATTGGGCCATTATGAAAAAAATGTACCCCTTAAAGAATTACCACCAAAGGCACTAAGACTGGTAGGTCAAATTGCAACAGCAGTTGCAATAATACACCGCCTAAGAAAAAATCTACCCATTATTAAAGCAAACCCAGCTAAAGGACATGCAGAAGATTTTCTCAATATGCTACATGGAAAAGAACCAACAAAAACCCAAATAGATGCTCTAAATTTATATTTAATATTATTAGCAGATCATGGATTTAATGCATCCACATTTTCAGCAAGAGTAACTGCTGGAACTTTAGCTAATTTACATTCTGCTATAACTTCAGCAGTAGGTACCTTGAGTGGGCCGCTACATGGGGGTGCTAATGAAAAAGCAATGAATATGATCGAAGAAGTTGGCACAAAGAAAAAAGCATCAGCTTATATTCAAAATGCATTTGATTCAAAACAAAAAATAATGGGATTTGGACACAGAGTCTATAAAGTTGATGATGCCCGTAAACCTCATCTAAAAAAGATGGCTAAACAACTCTGGACCGAAAAAGGAAACATGAAACTTTTTGAAGTCGCAGAAGAAATTGAAAAACAAGTAAAAGACCGAAAAGCTATCATTACCAATGTAGACTTTTACTCTGCACCTTTGCTATATGGCCTAGATATTCCAACCGATTTGTTTACTCCATTATTTGCAATGTCACGTATAGCTGGATGGACGGCTCACGTATTAGAACAATACAAAAACAATAGATTAATTAGGCCTAGAGCAAGATATGTTGGACCTATTGACCGTACTTTTAGACCTATAGAACAAAGATAACTTATCAAAAGACATTAAAAGTACTATTTCTCAGTACTAATATGAAATCCATTAGCGAAGCTAGAAATGAACTTCAAAATGGGAAAATTATAATTTATCCAACAGACACCGTTTGGGGGATGGGATGTGATCCTTTTAACCAAAAAGCAATTAATGAACTATTCAGGATTAAAGGGAAAAAAAAAGAGGGGCTCAGTGTAATGTTTGATGATAGGAAAAAAATATATGACACATGCGAGACGAATAAAACATCAAAAAAAATTATTAAAGAGTTTTTACCAGGCCCTGTTACATTAATACTAAAATCCAAGGAAAAATTTGCTGAAGGAGTTATGAGAAATGGAAACATTGCTGTTCGTATACCTACTAATGAAACGGCTCTAAATCTAGCGAAAGAAATGCCTGTTGTAACTACCAGTGCAAATTTGCATGGAGGAAATATAGCTGAAAGCATTAAAGAAGCAAAAGAGATATTTGGCCCCTCCTGCTTTTATTTAGATGGAGAAAAACCAAACGGTATTGAATCGACAATCATTGATTTAACTGGAAATAAACCTGAGATAATGCGCATTGGTGCTTTATACTCTACCATTCTGGAGGGTATGTTTGAATTCTGAAGAAATAGAAAAATGGAAAAAGGCGGGAAGATTAGCAAGAGATGCGCTTCACTTTGGAAAAACTTTAATAGAAAATGAAAAAAAAATGCTTGATGTTACAGAAAAAATTGAATCCTATGTTAGAAAAAATGGAGGGGAATTAGCATTTCCAACGAATTTAGCTCTAAACAATGTTGGAGCTCACTGGACACCTTCAAGTAAAAGTAAAGATGTTTTTAGAAAAGGTGATGTTGTAAAATTAGATGTTGGAGTACATATTGATGGCTATATTGGAGATAATGCACTAACTGTAGAAATTGAAACTAAGAATTATGAAAAAATGATTGAGGCTTCAAGAGAAGCACTCAATGCTGCGATTAATGTAGCTGTAGCTGGTGTCAATGTAGGATTTATTGGACATGCAGTACAGGATAAAATAGAACAATATGGCTATCGCCCCATAGCTAACCTAACTGGCCATCGAATAAAAAGATACAATTTGCACAGTGGAATTTCAATACCTAGTGTAAGAGAAAGAGGAGGGCCTTCGCTTACTAATGGTGATATCATAGCTATCGAACCTTTTGTTACGGATGGTGCAGGCAGAGTTGGAGGGAAAAGGAATTCAAATATATATCATCTAAGGCAAATAAGAAAAATTAGGGATGAGAAAGCAACAGAACTTATGATTGAAATTCAAGATAGATACAAAGGATTACCTTTTGCTGAAAGATGGTTACATGAAATTCAGGAAGATGCTACTAAAAATTTACAAAAACTTATGAGGGCCGGAATTGTATCATACTATCCTGTTCTGGATGAACTTGGAAAAGGGATTGTTTCACAATCTGAACATACTTTGCTTATTACAAATAATGGTAATGAGGTTTTAACTGGATGAAAGATTCTGATGCAATTAATAGGTTAGAGGAGATATTCAAATCTCCTATGCTTCAGATTAATCTATTGGCTGCGATTACAGGAGCGTGTGCTGCAGTTATAACTTGGATCTTCATAAACATGAGTAAAGGTATTCAAAGTGTATTTTATGGAGATAGTTTTATTGAAAACTCACTAAAAGGTTCTGATAGAGAATGGATGATTATTTTCATACCTGCCTTAGGTGGTTTGATAGCTGGATTAATTATAGAATATTGGTCTAAAGATGCAAAAGGAGCTGGAGTTCCGATGGTCATGGAGGCTGTGGCTGTAAAAAAAGCAAGATTAAGTGCTAAAAAGGCTATAGCAAAATTTTTTGCGTCTGCAACATGTATTGGTACTGGTATGTCATTAGGTCGTGTTGGACCTATGATTGTTATTTCATCCACAATTGGTTCTGAAATTGGTCAACGAACTGGTAAAACTGTAGAAGATACCAGAACTATGGTTGGTTGTGGAGCTGCAAGCGCTATCACAGCAGCATTCAATGCCCCCTTAGGTGGTGTACTATTTGCCATAGAATTAATACTTGCCGAATTGAAAACAAGATCCTTCATCCCCATTGTTGTAGCTGCAGTAATTGCAACAACTGTTAGTAGAAGCCTAATTGGTGATGTAGCCGCTTTTGATAGTATACCAAACTATACACTTAGTTCTCCCGTAGAATATCCTTTCTATATTGTTTTAGGCATAATTATTGGTTTTGCCGCAGCTATATTCATAAAATTAATGAACTTTGTAGAGACTAATATAGAAAAATTCGATTACATACCGATCCCTCTAAGAACTGCATTAGGTGGCCTTTGCGTTGGATTAATTGCCTTATCCTTTCCACATGTCTTAGGTAATGGCTTCGATGTTACTTCGGATTTAATCTCATTAGATACTGATGAAAATAATGATTTAATAATAGGTAAAAGCTTTCCAGGAAATACAGATGTTGCATCAGGCATAGGAAGCCTACTAATTTTTATCTTGTCAATTATGGCACTGAAAATAATTGCAACATCTGTATCAATTGGCAGTGGAGGTTCTGGAGGTATTTTTACTCCTAGTTTGTTCATTGGTGCTGCAATTGGAGCTGGCCTTGGATTAGTATTAAATTCATACGATGTAGTAGGACATCCTGGCGCATTCGCATTAGTTGGTATGGCTGCTTTTGTAGCTTCTACAACGCGCGCAACTTTAACTGCCATTGTACTCCTATTTGAAATGACTGCAACTTATGAAATTATACTCCCACTAATGCTTTCTTGTGTAGTTGCAGATGCTGTTTGTTATGTTTTATCTGAACATTCATTTTACACTTCGAAATTAGCTAAGAGAGGAATTAGTATCGACTTAGGAGCGGGACAGGATCTTATGAGGATGATAAGTGTTGAAGAGGCCATGTCAAAAGATGTCATGACTATTAAACCCGAATCACCATTGGAACTTGCTCTACAAATTATAGAAGACACAGGACACATGGCTTTACCTGTTGTTAATGATAACGAAGAACTTTATGGCATTATTACTTGGTCAGACCTTCATGATGCTGCAGAAAAACATGAGCGCCACCTAACTGTTGCTGATTATTGTACAACCGATTTAATTACAATTACACCAGAAGACTCCCTAACTACAGCCCTAGATTCCTTAGGATACAAGGAGATTAGTCATCTTCCTGTCGTGAATAAAAGCAATACTAAAAAAATTATAGGAATTATTACAAAAGGTGACTTGATAAAGGCATATAATAAACGAAGATTCATTCAAAAGAAAATGAGCTGGCAGGATTAAAACAGGCTGAACAAGCTTTTAATTGATTAGTATAAATACATGTAAATGTCATCTGATGATAAGACGGCTGAAATAGCACTTGAAGGAGCTCCTTCAAACAAAAGAGCAAAGAGTTCCCCTACTCTTTTCAGCCTTTTTGAAAAGATGTTCGACATACTCAAAAAATATTGGTGAAACTATGGCATGGTTCGGCGGAAAGAAAAAGCCAAAAAGAAAACCCCCGGTTTTAGAACCGGTAGGTACCCCGGCAGTTCAGGCTGTACCGGCAGTTCAGGCTGCACCTGTTGTTCAACCAGTACAACCTAACCAAGGAATACCGGCCATTCAGGCTGCACCTGCTACACAACAACCCCTTGTAGAAGTTGCACCGGCTGGAATTGTTGCAGATACTAATGTTGTCGTCACTACTGAACCTGTAGAAACATCAACTCCGTCCCAAGCACCTGCTTCGACTGGATGGGCTAAGAAAAGTGATAAACCCTTGTTAGACATCCATAAAAGATTAGATCATATGATGGATTCAAAAGGTAAAAGCTTGGAAGACAGATATAGTGATCGATTTGGTGACAAACTACCTGAATCAGTAGCTACAGACCCGGCTCGCAAAGATTATAACGAAAAGAAAGAAAATAAACCAGAAATTGTTTTCAAACCTCGTTCTAAACTAAAGTTAAAACCTAAAAATAAAAGTAAGGCTAAAACTGAAGAGAAAAAAGAAGAAAAAAAGGAAGAAAAAGTTAAAGTTAGTGACAAGAAAACTGGTTTGGGTGGAAAAATAGGTAGTGGATTAAAAACAGGTGGAACTAAAACAAAATCTGCTTTGGGTAGTGCAGGATCCGCTGTAGGTCGTGGTGCGGGAGCTATTACTTCAGGTATTGGAAAAGGTGCCGGAGCTATTACTTCAGGTATTGGAAAAGGTGCCGGAGCTGTAACATCAGGAATAGGAAAAGGCGCATCAAAAATCAGGGGACTTTTCGGCGGAAGTAAAACAAATGAAAAAGATTATAGTTCAATGAAAGTTGCTGAATTAAAAGCTGAATTAAAAGAAAGAGGCCTTTCTACTTCTGGGAAAAAAGCGGATTTAATTAAAAGATTAACAAAATAATTATCTATGTGTAATTATACTGACAATATCTTGATCTTTAACTTTGTGATTAAGACCAACAGTCTGTCCTGGAAATTTTGCTGAAGGACCCCATACTTGTGAGTACCTAAATTTACGGATAAAATCCCTATGCAAACGTTGGCAAATTTCTGCAACGCTCGTACCTTTTCTTACAACCATTGGTTCTTCTAAATCTGCTTTTTCACCTTGAGGTTTCATAAAAATAGATATAAATTCCAATGAATTATAAATCTGTCTTTTCAATTTTTCTACACCTTTACCCGTTGGTGCTGACACCTCTATTATTTTCTTATTAGTGCATTTTTCTTTTACTTTTTTTAATTGGGCCTTAGTAATCATATCAACTTTAGTTATTACATCAAAAGATGATGAATATACTCTCGTGCTTGCCAAAATATCTACCAAATCGTCTAATGTTATCTTCTCCCTTAATACAACTTGAGCATTAACCATTCCATATTCTCTAACTACCGATTTGATAGCGTCCACCTCCACTTCTTGAGCTACTGTAGATATTACCTCAATTCCTCCAATACCTGTTTTAGAAACGCTACCATTAGGTGGTCGGCTGTTTAAACGAAGACCTGAATCAGATAATTCTTTTAGAATGACATGTGGTGCTGGCTCAACTGCATCAATAACATGTATAATCAAATCAGCAGATCTTATAACTGAAAGAACTTCTTTTCCGCGACCGGCCCCCCGTGCGGCACCTTCAATCAATCCAGGTAAATCTAATATTTGAATATTAGCATCTTTATATTTTAAAACACCTGGAACAACATCTAATGTCGTAAATGCATACGAACCAGTTTCACTATCTGCATCTGTCAAAGCATTAAGTAACGTTGATTTACCAACACTTGGTAATCCAACTAAAGCTACAGTAGCATCACCTGCTTTTCTTACACCATAACCACTACCTTTGGGCCCGGAAGAACTAATCACGACTTCTTCTCTCAATTGTGCTAATTTAGCTTTAAGCTTACCAATATGATGTTGCGTTGCCTTGTTGTACTTAGTATTTGCAATTTCTTCCTCAATTTCAGCTATTTTATCTGTAAGAGACACATTAGTTCAGGATTAAGGGGGATTAAACGTATTGAGGCGACATCAACTATAAAATTATACGACTAATTACTGACTCATGAGTTATCCATTAGATAATACAAATAGAATGGAAGTTGCAAAAAATTACATAATGAATATTTTGAAAATGGAAGGATACAAATTAGACTCTGGAGAATTATTCATAGCCTTCAAAGAAGCTGGTGGGGAAATGGAAGATTTTAAAGGTGCATTAGAGGAACTTGAAAAAGAAAAGAAAACTCAGTCAGATAGCGATGGAAACATAATGACTATCGAAGATTATCAAAGAGAAAAGTCGCAGCATTCTGAAAATAATTTGGAAGAAGAACCCAAAGAAGATATTATAACTGATAATGAAGAAGAAATAAAGGAAAAAATTGTAGAAGAAAATGAGGACGACTTAGAATCTATAATCAAACTAAAAGAAGAAACTGATTCTTGGCTTATAGAGAAATTAAAAAATAATGGGAATTATGAAGAACTGCGGACTGAAGTTGAAGAATTGAAAGAACGTGTTTCGAAATTAGAAAAAGTTATCAAGAATTTAACAAGGGCTTTTGACTGATGGTCGTTAAGGAAAAAAGAGGAAGGAAAAGGTACATCCTTTTTTCACATTCAGGAAATATTCCAAGAATTGATGTTGATAAATTTATTAAAGATGAAATACAAGCACTAGGAGGAAAAATAAAAAGCAAATTGATGAAATTTGACTCAAAGAAAGGCATAGTTCGTGTGGATCACAATTTGTTAACTAAGGCAAAAGATATTATGAATAAAAATGAATTACTTAAAATCAAAACTATTCGAACCAGTGGAACATTAAAAGCTCTTGAAAAATATTAGAGGAACCATTATTATGGGACTAATATTGATTAAATAATGGATAACCAAACTCAACCACCTGACGACTCTGAAGGTTGGGAAGAAACACAATATGAATCCTTAGATTGGGGAGGAGGAGATGAAGGTGAAAATAGGTTAATAGAATTATATCCTTCAACGAATAAACCTGCACAAGCTGCATTAGCATTACTTGTTGCAGGATTTATACTACTGGGGACTGCAATGACACTAAATGGAACTTTAAATGATGATGAAAAAGTACAAGGGTCTATAGCATTAGGCGATGAATGGATGGGTGATTTTTTTTCTACTGAAACTGGCGGAGATGAAATAGATGAAGATTTGGTACGGCAGACCCTCAGAAATGCCGTATTCTTCGAACTTGGGTGTGCTGTGTTAGCCTTTTGGGGTAGTGTAGAACTTTGGAGAAAACAAAACTACAATTTGGTTCTTATCGGTTGTACTGCTGCCATTATTGGATTAGGAACTTTCCTATTATCTACTTTGTTTGGAGCTATTGCACTTTATCTAACATTTCAATGTAAACCTGAATTTGGAATCGATGTAGAAGACGAGAGCTGGTGAGGTTGTTACCTGAACTTCTAGATTATCTAAAAATAAAAGACCTTTATCCTCCGCAAAAAGAAGCAATTGCTATTGTTGACAAAGGCGAATCAGTTTTGATGTCTGTACCTACGGCAGCTGGGAAAACCTTAGTAGCTTATACTGCATTGATGAAGGCCGTTAAAGAAAAAAAGAAAGGAATCTATCTTGTTCCCTTAAGGGCATTAGCATGGGAAAAAGTATCTGAATTGAGAGATATCTGCAAAAATATATTGAATGGTGCAAAAATCGGAGTCTCTGTGGGTGATTATGATAAGGCAAGAGGATTATCAAAATATGATATTATTGTATCTACTTCAGAGAGGGCTGATTCCTTGATTAGACATAACCCCTCTTGGTTGTCTGAGGTAGGGTGTTTAGTATCTGACGAAATACATTTGCTTAATGACTCTGGAAGAGGACCAACACTCGAAGTAACTTTATCAAAATTTAGAGAGATAAATCCTTCAATACAAATAATTGGCTTATCTGCAACCGTTTCTAATTCAGTAGAAATTGCTGATTGGTTAGATGCAAAACTAGTCGAAAGTGACTTCAGACCTGTTCCTCTGAAAAGAGGAATCTCTATTGAAAAAAAGATTGAATGGGAAAAAGCTGATAATTATGATATCCCTATGGAAGGTGTTGAAGGAATTGCTGTTGATAATTTACCTGAACAATGCTTAGTTTTTGTAGGAACAAGAAGATCGGCTGAAGCTCAAGCTCGAAAATTGAGTGGAATTATTAGTAATAAATTAAATCCAGAAGAAAAAGAAAAATTAAATGAATTCGCCGTAAGAATTAAACAAAGTGCTGATGAGGTAACATCCGTTGATTCAACTCTTGCTAAACTTATCTCAAATGGTGTTGCATACCACCATGCAGGATTAACAAATCGTCATAGACAATTAATTGAAACTGCATTCAAAGAAAAATGTTTGAAAGCTCTGTGTGCAACACCTACATTAGCTGCAGGAGTTAACCTACCTGCCAAAAGAGTGATTATACGAGACTTAAGTCGGTGGGATTCTACATTTCAGGCTAATCAACCATTACCTGTCCTAGAAGTTCAGCAAATGTTAGGTAGAGCTGGAAGACCTGGATTTGATGTAGATGGAGAAGGTATTTTGATTGCTAAGAATAGAGAACAAATAGATTTTTTTGTTGAAAACTATTTTGAAGGTGAGACTGAACCTGTCCTGTCAAGATTAGGTAGTGAACCTGCCTTGAGAACACATTTACTTTCATTAATTACGTCGGGAACAATAAGAACTAAAGAAGGATTACACCAATTCTTAAAAAAAACTCTATTTGGAGCGCAAGGTGAACTTTGGAGAACTCAACATAGACTAAACAAAGTACTGGATTTCTTAGATAGTGAAAATTAATAGAGATTAAAGGAAAAACTGATAATGAATTCCAACCGGCTAATGAAGTAATGGAAGAAAAATTGAAACCTACGGCTTTTGGGAGAAAAGTATCTCAACTCTATATTGATCCCTTGTCTGGTGTTATAATCAAAAATGCTTTAGAATCTGATGTTGAGGCGAATCCCTTAGGTTTACTTCACACAATAGCTAGAACTCCTGATATTTATTCACTTTATGTTAGAAAGAATGAAATGGAAACATATCTTACTCATCTTATGCAAATGGAAGGTGACCTAATGTTGCCTCCACCTGTAGAACAAATGGATTTAGAATTTTATCTGTGGGATTTGAAAACGGCACTATTACTAATGGATTGGATTGAAGAAACTCCTGAAGAACACCTCTTGAAACGATATTCTACTACACCTGGAGACATAAGGGCAAAAGTTGAGACTGCAGAATGGATTTTATATGCCATGAGTGAGTTATCAGAATTAATTTCCCCTAAAAATACTAAAATGGTTACTGAATTACAAATTAGAGTTAATAATGGAGTTCGAAAAGAACTTCTTCCTCTACTTGAAATTGATTCGGTAGGAAGAGTTAGGGCGCGGTCGCTTTTCAATGCTGGATTTACAAGTCAGAGTTCAATAAGAGACGCAAAACCATCTGATTTGAGTAAGATTCCTGGAATTGGAACTACGTTAGCAGAGAAGCTAACTGGAAAGAAAGGTCCCGAGCAAATACGCTTTGAGTTAGGCTAATTAATAGCGCCCCTCTGGTCATAAAATGGTAAGGTTTGTAAAAGACCAGCCAGACGCCTACATTTACAGCAGTTTTGGTTCAAGAATATTTGTTGGAGGAACTCTAATGGCCATGCTATATCTTGCTATAGGAATAATTGCTTATCAGTATGCAGATGAAGTAATGTCCATATACACTAATTTTGCAGATATCCCTGATATGCCACTTTTAGGGGACTTACTGAAAGCAATTGTTTTCATATCTGTTTTATTCTTACCATTATCAAGTATAGTTGTACTAATCTCAAGATTTATTCTAAGAAGAACTTACAAAAAATTAGAACAATTGAAAGTGGATAGCAAAAATTCTCAACTGTTACTTACAATCGCTAGATTTTTGTTTATAGGATGTGGCGTAGTAACTTTTGCCCCATTAATTATGGTGGTTGAGAGTTTTATGACTGGAGGGTTGTCCGGATCTATAATAGGATATTATCAAACAACTTATATGAGTTTATATTTTACCCTACTAGGTCTTTCTTTATTTTTAGTTCTAATTTCTCCCGTAATACAATTGTATGGAAGAACAAAGAGTCGCTCTCTAATTTTTGCAGGTTTCCTCTCATTCATAGCATGTTCTACTATTATTTATATGGCAAATGGACAATGGAATATCTCAATCATGGAACTTACTCAAAGAGAATTTAAATCTTCATTTGGTTCTGTAATGGTTATGTGTGGGATCTGTATTTTTATCTCATTTTGGATAGTATCAAGAAATGCAAAATCTATCCTTCGTTATCAAAAATTACATTTTACCATGAGATTAGGTGAGTAATGGAATCTTGGGCTGAAAAATATAGACCAACGAATCTTTCTGAAATCATTGGCAATACAAGAACAATAAACGAATTGCAGAAATGGGCTAGTTCTTGGGGTGAAAAAATGACCAAGAAAGGAGTTATTCTTTCTGGCCCTCCAGGATGTGGAAAAACTTCAGCTGCAATCGCTTTAGCTAATGATATGGGTTGGGAAATAATAGAATTAAATGCATCTGATGCTAGGTCTGGAAATGTGATAGAAGGGATTGCATTAAGAGCGGGTTTATTCCAAACATTTGGAGAAAAAGGAATCTCAGATAAGAATCTTATTTTGTTAGATGAGGCCGATAATTTATATGAAAGAGCCCAACAATCAAAGAACAAAACTAAGAATTATAGTGATAGAGGGGGTAAGAAAGCGATTTCAAAAACTCTTGAGCAAACCAAACAGCCAGTAATAATAACTGTAAATGATCTGTATAATTTAACAAAAGGTACAGGTGCAAAAATAAAAAAATTGGCTTTAAATCTTAAATTTCAAAAGCCATCTGCAGTCTCTGTAGCTATGATTCTCAACAAAGTTTGTGAAAATGAAGGGCTCATAATTGAACAGGAAACCATATTAAAAATGGCTGAAAATGCTAAAGGAGACTTACGGGGGGCAATTAATGATTTGCAATCTTTGTCAGAAGGAAATAAGAAAATTAATTCGGAAGATTTAGAAAATTTGGGATCCAGAGACAGAAAAACTGAGATGTTTGACACTTTAAACATTATTTTCAATAGTGATAATTATGAAGAACCAAGAACTGCTATTTTTGATTTAAATGAACAACCAAGAGATGTTTCTACATGGGTTAGTGATAACATTCCAATTATGTATAAACATCCTAATGATATTGAAAGAGCATACGAACGTGTATCATATGCTGATTTATTATTGGCGCGCGTTTCTCGGACTCAAAATTATGGACTCTGGGGATATGCTTCTGAATTAATGTCAAGTGGAGTAGCCCTCTCAAAATCCCATCCAACAAGTGGCCGCAGAGTCCAATTTCCTTCATGGATTAGGAAAATGGGAGCTAGCCGTTTTCAGAGAGCTTATAGAAACTCATTAGCTAAAAAAATTGGAAAGGCAACACACCAATCAATAAAAGAATCCAAGATGGAACAAATAGCTGTAATCTCCATTGTATGTAGAAGTAACCGAAAAGAAGCTGCTAAAATAACTGGAAAATTAGAATTGGATGAAAACGAATTAGCAATCTTGATGGGGATTCCTAAAAAAGATAAAATTATATCTGAGATTATTGAAGCATCTCAAGAATTTAGACAAGAAAGGGAAGTTGTTACATTGGATTACAGGCCTATTTTGCATACTGAAGAAGATGAACCAAAAAAAATATCCCCTAAAGCAGACAGTAAACAAAAAAGTTTATTCGAATTCTAAAGGTAATTTCTGCTGATCTGAAACACCCAATCTACTTGCTGAGACACCCATCAATCTTATTAATTTTCCAGGCTTCCAATTTTCATACAACAACTTTTTTGCAACTTTGAAAATATCTTCAGATTTGTGAATTTCTCCTGAAACTGTCTTTTGCCTTGTGATAGTTTCAAAACTAGGCCACCTCAATTTAATTGCGATTGTCCGGGCTGAACGTCCAACATTATCCAAACAATCTGAAACTTCAGAACAAATTTTACGTAATTCATTCTCAACCGTATCAACATCAGAAATATCTTTTTCGAAAGTAGTATCTGTTCCTTGCTGCTTAGGAATCCAAGGTGAAGAATCTACAGGTCTATTATCTATTCCTTTGGCTTTATTTTTTAAATTAACTGAATGCTGTCCAAAAATAGGAAGTAATTTTTGAATATCTATAGAAACCAAATCGAAACAAGTTTCAATCCCTAACTCATTCAACAATAGTGCAGTTTTAGGGCCTACGCCATATAACTTTTTTATTTCAAGTGGAGATAAAAATTTAGACTCTGTACCTGGCAAAATAACTGTAAAACCTTCCGGTTTTTCAAAATCTGAAGCTATCTTGGATACTAATTTAGAAGTAGACAAACCTAAAGATGCTGGCAAACCGGTTTCATTTTTGATCCGCTTAAGAATGCTCTTAGCTAAAGCTGGAGGGTTTTTTTGTGGAGTTATATCTACAAACGCCTCATCCACACTCATTTTTTCTAACTGTCCATAAATAGATAGAATTTCCATAACTTTCAAGGAACAAGAACGAATTAATGGTCGATTTGAAGGGACTAATTTTAAATTTGGACAAATCTTTAGAGCTTTGTGTACCGGCATTGCAGAATGGATACCTAATTCTCTGGCTTCATAGGATGCTGAAGCAATAACTCCTCTCTTTCCTAATTTACCCCCTCCAACGGCTAAT
Source organism: Candidatus Poseidoniia archaeon (assembly GCA_034399455.1). Classification (GTDB taxonomy): domain Archaea; phylum Thermoplasmatota; class Poseidoniia; order MGIII; family CG-Epi1; genus CG-Epi1. The sequence continues at coordinate 382 of DASCSW010000003.1, read as the reverse complement.
GGAATATTCTTATCTTCTGGATTCTCTAAAATATGAACGTTAACGAAAAAAGCATCCATATCTAAATGCAAAATTGCGCGAGGCCAAACTGTTCTCTTCACAATATCACAATGGAGGCGCAATTATTAATGTTGCAAAATAAAAGTATAAATTAAATTCTATAAATTTAATGTGTGACGTATCCATATATATAGACTATGTAATCGCCTTATATGATGCAAAGTCAAGACTTTGGCGCACCTGCAGGTTTTTGGATGCGCTTTTTAGCTGTAATTGTCGACATGATAATAATAATGCCAGTTTCATTTGGTTTAGTGATGGCTGGAGATCCAGGTATCATAGGGTTAATTTTTGGAATTTTCTACCAAATTTATCTACCTGC
>DASCSW010000002.1:0-28338 GCA_034399455.1 Candidatus Poseidoniia archaeon | reverse complement strand
CTCCTGAATAATCTATACTTGGACTTCCAGAATCGGCTTCATAATAATGTTCAGAAATATCTTCTATATCTGCCCAAGTAGATCCATCATTAGTACTTACTGAGTATACAATATCTTGATCATTCGAAGCACCACTACCGTCATATTCATCAGACCATACTACAAGAACTCTATCACTGTTTGCTTCAACAGTGGGTGAAGCTCTAAACTCATTACTATCCCCACTATCTATTCCATCTACATTTATTGGGGTATTCCATGAACTACCTGAATTAGCACTACGGGCAGACATTATTTTACTAGGAGAGTCTATATTGTCAATATCTCTCCAAGTCATGTAGTAGTTACTACTTCCATCATTATCTGATTCTAAAAATGCCAAACTTGAACCGTCAGCACCCTGTATAACTTGTTCTGAACTGAAACTGGTTCCTGAATTTGATGAACTTTTAGCTTTGATAGCGTAACCTTCACTTGTGCTCTCCATCCAACCAATAACAACAGTAGTCCCTTCAGAAGTTATTGTAGTCTCGGCAACAGTATTAGAGGAACTTATTGTATTTGGAGAACTAAATGTTTCTCCACCATCTGAAGACTTAACATATTCTGCAGCATAGTATGACTGAGATTCATAATATTGCTCCCACACAATGTTTACATTATTACCCGTAACCGATATTTGTGCACCTATACTACTACTACTATCTGATTCTGAGAGTAATATCTCATCATCCCAAGTTTGACCTAAATCTTCAGATTTTTGATAATATATGTGATACTCCTCCTCAATATCATCCGTTTTGAGGGATGACCAAACAACATGCATGGTACCGTCACTACCTACAGCCCCATCATAGTCATAAATGATATAGTGTGTACTACCTGGCTCTATTTGTTCACCAGTTGACCAGGATTGCCCCTGGTTAGTACTATAAGAAGCTTCGATAACTTCCCCTCCAATATCAGAAAGCCATGTTACTATTGCAAGATCGTCTTGTGCTTTAATAACAGGGTCACTCAAAAAAGCACTTGTTTCTCCATCATTAGATGCAATAAGTACTATATCTTCCCAACTCCCATCTATGTAACCTCTAAATTTAATTGAATATATTGATGTATCTCTTTGCTCTAAATCCCCATCATCAACCCACGCAACATAATAATCGTCGTTATACATAGATATAGCAGGGACACTAGATGTCGAACCTCCATTAGTATCAATTGAACTTTTACTATAATCCGTTAAATCTCCTGAACCGTAGGGTAATCCTGTAATATCTACACTAGCATCTGTAACTGTAGCATTTGTAGGGAGATATAGACTAACTTCTTCTTCTCCTTCTTCAGCAAATCTTGCAGAAGCACCCTTTGCATTAGTAGAAAACTTTTCTTGGTGGCCTAAAGCCCCATAACCTGTTCCATCATATTTCCATTCATAACTTTTAACTCCTACTGAAAGACCTTCTGGATAATTCCCATTACTATCAGCCATACCAGAAACTCCTATACTAGCCTCTAAAACTTCAGTAGCAGGGAACTTAATAGAAACGGTGCTATCTTCATTTTCTCCATCCAAAGAAATTGTTTTTTCCTCGCTTCCACTACCTTCAACATAGTATGTATTTGATGATTCTCCGAAGACGGAAGAAGTGCTACTGAGCAATAGTAGTGTCACGGCGATTGCCACGACCTTGTTTTCAAACATCATAATAACAAATAGAAGCTAGTACTTTAATATAGTTTCACTAATCAGTTTTGATGACAGAACAATACCATATGAATTCACATGAGGGAACTTATATGAAAAAGTTTGAAGCAAAGGTCGAGGCTACTTTTCCAGGTATTGTTGAATTGGATAAAACAGCCTTTTATCCTCTCGGAGGGGGGCAGCCATCGGATTTTGGAACTTTGAATTGGGAAGAAGGAGAAAGTAATGTTACAGATGTTAGGAAAAAGAATAGAATTCGGCATATTATAGACGGAGATATACCTGAAATAGGTGATACTGTAACAGGTGAAATTGATTGGTCTAGGCGGTATTCCCATATGAAAATGCACACATCACAACATTTAGTTTCTGCAGTAGTTAATGAAATATATGAGGCAGATACAGTTGGTAATCAGATAGGCAAAGATAAATCTCGTATTGATTTTAAACCACTAAAAGTCAGTCAAACTCAGTTGAATGAAATTGAGGATTTAGTTAATGACTATATTTCTAAGGATTTAGATGTTACGATATCTGAAGAAGAACGTTCAAATCTTGAAAATAACTCAGATATACGCTCTAGTATGTCCAGCGGTTTATGGAAAATGTTACCGAAAAGTGTTACCCGTTTAAGAGTGATAACTATTGGAGACATAGACGTTTGTCCATGTGCTGGAACACACGTAAAAAGTCTTAAAGAAATAGGTCATGTTTCATTCACTAAGAGAGATAATAAAGGGTCTGAAAAACAGAGATTAACTTATTGTCTAAGTTAGTTCAACTCTCGAACTGGTTAATCCTTCTCTACCTTTTTGTTCATATTTCATTTTAATCTCTACTACGGTTGCTCCCGCAGTTTTGACTTGCATTCTTAGTTTAAACTGTATTTCATTATAGGAAGAAAGATCACCCACAATAAAGGAGTTATCAGAAAAGGAATAGAATATATCGGGTTCAATGCCAGTCAGATTTAGTATATTACTATTAAACTCTGGACTAATTTTACAGCCGCTTATTGTTTCAGAGGAGTAATTACTGATATGAATATTTAAATCAACATTTGTGCCGAATTTTTCATAAGTTGTTGTAATTACTATTTCTTTTTCTGTGAAATAATTATCAACCATCTCTCTAGTAGAAGTGATTGTTTCATTGATAATTGGATCAAGGTAAGGTTTTACTTGTTTAACACTAGCACTATCACCATCCCAGTTTGCAATATTTGGGTTAATTGTTTCTACAGTTCTTACAGCATTAATCAATTTTCCTTTAAACATATTATCTATTTCTCCATAAATTACAGCAGCAAGATAAGAGTGTTCGCCTCTTTGAAGTATAATTTTATTATTTCCGTAATCTATCGAACCTAAGTCTCCTTCAGTTTGAAAAGAATCTTGCACGAAATCGTTAATTGCAGTCAACATCCCACTCATTATATCTGTATCTGTTTTTACTTCAACAGCACTAACATTTCTAAGAAGTCTCCCATCTTTGTATATTAGATATAATTCTTCTACCTTGTATTTAGCAACTGGTTTAGATTCAATAGCCTGTACATTTTCATCAATTTCATCTGAGTTTTTAGAGCGATAAAGTAGTACACCTCCAAATAATAATGAAACAAGACTGATGGCTAATGTTATGGGTAATATTTCTTTCATACCATATTGATTATTAGCACCTCCCTCGGTGTTACTATATAATTTTACAACATCTTCCATTCTCACTGATTCATTATTGGAGGCACTTTCGTGACCAAATTCATCCTCTATTGTAATCCTGTAAAAATATTCTCTATCTGGGCTAGGATTTCTATGGTGCCATTCATAGTATCCTTGGTTGCAAGGAGTACCTGTTTGCACACTAAGAATATCTTGTGTAAACCACCCTCCATCAGTATCTGGTAATTCGTCTGCAACCATTTGTATTTTACAAATTGTTGAATCTTCTGGTATAATAAATCCTAAAATCAGTTCTGTAGAATTAGTATGAGATATAGAAACATCAGTTGCTTTTAATGGATTCTCAGTATATATCTCAAAAATAAGGTGTACACCTGAATATTCTATTTTTATATTTTGGATATTATTTATATCTTCTGTAGGAATAAACCCACCATTAGAGGTCCCTCCAAATCTTATGGTTTTATTTGCTATATCTAAATAATATTCATCAACTAATAATTTTTTATCATTAAAACCACGGACTAATTCTTTTTCATAAGTTCCATCAAGGTCATTATCTATAGTCACATTAAAGCTATGAACTTCATTTGTAACTGGGATGTATTTTAATTCAAAACTTTGATCATACTGCCCGTTTGAACTAAAGTATTCTAATGTCTCAAGTGGATTTTCTATATTACCTGCGAGGTCTCGGCTTTTGGCATATATGTAATACCGAGTAGTATCTTGTAAATCACGAAGTTCAAGCTGACTATCAGAAATATCATGTGGTAGTCTGTACCACGTTAGCAAATTATTTCCCTCTACAATGCTCTGAATTGCAATATATAATTCATAATCAAGATTAAGATCGCTTGTTTCAATAAATATATCTAAATTGTTGTATCCCCATTTAGAATCAACTTCTGAGAATGAAATTGTATCTACTTTCGAAGCATAATTCATAATGATATCATATCCATCTTTAGTTTCTATATTTCCTGCGTAGTCTATTGCTACTATAGTGAATCCGTAATGACCTATATCATCAAATTCATAAAGATACTCTTTTTCACCATATATATTTATAGAATCTAATTCTATCCAGGTAACTGAGTTTGGATTCTTATTTATATCTGTAAAATTACAGTATTCAATTTTCAAAATATTGTAAGCAATATCATCTGCATCATTATGCCAGGCTAATTCAATCTGTGAATTACCAATATAATAATAATCTTCTTCGAAATTCAAAAGTTCTGTTTCTGGAATAGAAGTATCAATTTTAACCTGATATTCATAATTATTTTTAATTTCGGTATTACCATAAATATCTCTAGCTAAAGACCTAAAACGATATTCTTTCCCATCTTCCCCTTGGAATACTACAATAGATTCATTAAATTGTCCATAGACTTCCCATTCAGCAAATTCTTCATTTACTATATACTCAACAACATATTCCTTAAAGTCATCATTATGATTCAAGAGTACTATTTCCAATTCAATTAAATCCGTTTTTATCAAGTCATCTCCAGAGATTATCTCAGATTGTGGAGAGGTTGTATCTAATAATGCTAAGAGTGTATGATTGTATAAAAGATCTTTGAATATCTCCACTTTTATATCATTGTTATAAAAAATTATTTTCATAGGATTATAATTGATTTCATCTTCATCCGCAGCTTTGCGAGTTACATCAATCATATAATAATTAGAAAAACCGTAACGATCTGTTAGTGAATCTACGATTTCATCGCCAAAGGAATTCTTAATCTCAAAATTATGTTCTCTTGACCCAGTTCCTTGCTCATCAGCTATATTAATTCTTAAATTATAGCGAACTAGATAATCCATTTCTCGGCAGTCTAAATCATTGCCTTGCATGGTAAAATCGCTATCAATTGCATCTAAACAAAAGTCACCTTCTGAGAAAAAATTATTATCTAAGGTTATAGTGCTATTAAACAAATAAACAGCTTTTTCAAAATCATTAATTGTATTACTCCAAATATTAATATCAGATTTGTAAGAACTTATGGTTTTACTAGTATTACTCATAATATTATTTGAGATCGCTCCCTCACTATTATTTGCAGTTATAGCAATTTCCGAAAAATTTATAATATTATCATCTAAGTTAAAATCAGCAAGAACTATAATTATAGATTCTTTAAAATTAGTAATTTTATTACCAATAACTTCTACTTCACCCTCCTGTGAAAACACACCTACTGCAGCAACTTTTTGTAAGTAAAGAACATCGCATCTATCGTGTGTACACAATCCAGTTACATTATTATTGATTATTTTGCTATAAGTTCTATTACTGAGAATACCATAATCATTAACGTATAATGTATTATCCTCAATAAGGATAGGGAACGTACTATCTTCAAAACCTCCAACTTCAATGCCTACAGCAGAGTTCAAGGTATTGTTTTTGATTGTAGTTTTCGGGATATAATAAGCATATATTCCTGATAATTGTGATTCATGACTCATGTTTGTTTGAACTGTGTTATTTGCAATATAACCCTCATCAACATCTCTGAACATTATACCCGCACCACCTAAAGAGTGGACAAAATTATTTTCTACACGTATCTTATCTATTGTGAATGTAGTACCCATTTGAGTATATGCTGAGATCCCATTATATTTTATATTCTTGAGAGTATTATTGATAACAAGCCCATTAGAGATATCTCCAAAATTATTATCAAATATCCAAATACCAAGAGAAGCATTATCAATATAATTGTTTTCAACTGTGAAATTTTGATAAAATCCCCATATGGAGATACCCTTACCTTCTGTGTTTGTTATATAATTTGAAATTATATGATTATCTGTTCCTGGATGATTATATTCTTCAAAATCAAAAGCTATAGGATAATCTGTATTATTAATTGTATTATTAATTATATAATTTCCAGAAGGTGCTATACCTCCTTGTGGCCAACCCCAAAGACCAATTGCATTCCATCCTCTATCAAAATAATTGTTTTTGACTGTGTTGTTGTTCTGCCAAGATTCTATATTAATTCCAATTTTGAAATCAAAGAAAGTATTATTTTCAAAAATGTGGGCACCACCAAAATGATCATCTTCTTTGTCCCAGTTAAAGACAATCATTATGCAAGTATGGCCCCAGTAATTTTGTTTAGAGCCGCATTTATTGAAAGTATTGTCATTGTACTTATTTCGTTGCCCAGAATGATCCATTATATTATGCCAATAGATTCCTGTATCATTAAATTCATTATGACTAATTACAGTATCTTCTGTGGACTTTAGTGACATAGCATGAATTGTTATATTATCAAACAAATTATTCGACACGGTATTATTGCTACCTTCATAAAGTATAAGGGCACCTCCCTGCCCCTCATTTTTGTAATCATAATCTCTAAAAATGTTATCTCTAATTGTGTTATAATTTCCATATCTGATTTGTACGCCGTGAGAACCATTAGCAAAAATATTATCTTGAATCAAGGCATTATCAACATCAGTCAAGAATAAATCAGAACCATAGAATCCATTACTAAATGTGTTATTGGTAAAAATAAATCCATCTACGTTTACATTTATTCTACTCACTAAATCAAAACTAGAATTACGAATGTATGACCCAGTACCAGTAAATCTTATTGCTTTAATATATTCAAAATTTGAATTTTCAATCGTAACCTTCGTATTAGGAACTCCTGTCCCTCCTACGATCCTACCTAATTGCACAGTGTAATCCAATTTTTCAGTATAATTTCCTTTACCTGAGACATCGGATTTGATATTTGATTGATCATCTGTTGTTTCTGGATTCATATCATAATCAGTTATTATGAGATTAGAACCAGAGCGTAAATCAAGGCAATTTGCTGTTAATTCACTATTTTTTTTTATGGTATTCAATGTTAGGTCAGAATTAATAATCGTAAGTGTACTGTATAATGATATATTATCTCCATCGGCATCTTGCTCATGATATACTGTAGAATTTATCCATCTGGTTTCACCCCTAATCTCAATGAAACCTTTTGATGATAAGGAAACATTTTCAAGTTTCAGAGTTTTACCATAATTAACTATAATATCCTTGACGGAAACTACTTCATCCCAAACATGTGTATCTTGATTAATAATCCAATTTTGACCATTTTGAGGCGCATCTCCATTAGACCCTGCAGAGGCATTACTGCTACCAAAGGCAATTGCACAAACAATTAAACTCAGGAGGAGTAATCTCTTCATAAACTACCTCAATTACTATCTCTTAATAAAATAATCTGGTATTAAACGATACAAATAATTTTAAATTAGTCAATGGATGAAGATTATACATGGTTCTGGAAAAATTGGGAGATGCTTTGAGGGAAACCCTCAGAAAAATTGCTGGTGCTAGTCACATTTCTCCAGAACTTATCAAAGAATTAGTAAGAGATATCCAGAGAGCTTTACTTCAATCAGATGTTAATGTAAGATTAGCCTTAGATTTGAGCAAGAGAATTGAAACAAGAGCTCTTGATGAAAAGGCACCTCCAGGCATGACTGGAAGAGAACACGTTGTAAGAATTGTTCACCAAGAACTTGTCAGTGCTTTAGGAGAGCCTAAGGCCCTAAAATTGGAAAAACAAAAAATAATGCTAGTTGGTCTATACGGTCAAGGAAAAACGACAACTACTGGTAAGTTAGCGAAATATTTGAAGAAAAAAGGTTTGAGTTTAGGTTTGGTTGCTGCAGATGTTCATCGTCCAGCAGCTTATGACCAATTGTCCCAAATTGGAGAACAAATCCAAGTCCCTGTTTTTGGAAGTTCAGATAATAAAGATGCTGTCAAAGTGGTAACAGAAGGGTTAAAAGAATTTGAGGATTTAGATATTGTCATAGTTGACACTGCAGGTAGACATGCATTAGACGATGATTTAATTTTAGAAATGGAATCTATCTCTAAAGTTGTCAAACCCGATGAAATTTTCCTTGTCATGGATGCAACTGTAGGACAGCAGGCAGGCCCACAAGCAGAAGCTTTCCATGAGGCGGTAGGGGTTTCAGGAGTAATTCTAACAAAATTAGACGGTTCTGCTAAAGGTGGTGGTGCTCTATCAGCAGTATCTGCAACAAATGCACCTATTATTTTCGTAGGGACTGGTGAAAGTTTAGACAGTCTTGAAACTTTAGATCCAGATCGTTTTATTTCCAGACTTTTGGGAATGGGAGATTTGCAAACATTACTCGAAAGAGCAGAGGAAGTAATTGATGCTAGTACTGCTGAGGTCACAGCAAAGAAAATGCTTTCAGGTAAATTCACCTTAACAGATATGCAAGAACAAATGGAGGCATTAACAAAAATGGGACCATTAGGAAAAGTTATGGAAATGGTACCTGGGATGTCTTCAATGATGAAAAAAGGGCAAATAGAAGAAACACAAACTCGCTTAGAAAAGTTTAAAGTTTTGATGAACTCAATGACTCAAGAAGAACTTGAGAATCCAAAATTAATTAAACGTTCAAGAATTAATAGGATAGCAAAAGGTTCAGGTTCGGATCCTCAATTAATTAGAGAATTACTGAAACAGTATAATCAAAGTAGAAAAATGATGTCGAAAATTGGTGGTGATAGACGGATGCAACAAAAAATGATGAAACAATTTGGTAAAGGCGATCTCAAATTATAGCCCCAAAATACAAATACATAGTTTTAGAATGATTATTATATGAATAGCTTCGAAGTTAAACGTGGGCATGGAAAAACATTAGAGAATGGCGGATTAAAATCAATAATGGAAGAAGAGTTTGGAGATGTAAATGAAGATGGTAATATATTTTCAGCATCTTTTAAAGCTCTAAAAATAAACGTTGAACTTGTTTCTATAACTGAAATTAAGGTAGATACTGAGAATGACCCCGAAGCAAGCCCAGAAGATTTACAATCATCTCATCAAGCATATAATAGATTTATGGAATCTGCAACTTCATTTACGGCTAAAGAAAGAGTAAAAAGGGCCAAAGCTAAAGCTAAGAAGGAAGCTAAAGCAGCGGCTGAGAAGGAAATGCAATCTTAATGGTAAATTATGCCCTGACGGGGACTCCAGGGACGGGCAAAACTTCACTATCAAAATTATTGGATGAAAAAGTAATATCACTTTCTGAATATTACGAAAAAGCATCTGCAGGTAAAACTGAAAGTGGTGAGTGGGTAGTAGATATTAAAAAATTGGATTCACTTCTTGAAAATAACAATTGTAACATATTTGAGGGTAATTTTGCACATAAACTATACAAGGTAGAAAAAATAATTGTATTGCGATGTGATCCTTTAATTTTAGAAAAGCGTTTAGAAAATAGAAATTATACCAAGGAGAAAATAAGGGAAAATATGGAGGCTGAGGCAATAGGAATTATCTTTTCAGAATCATTAAAATATGTAGGTAAAGATAATATAATTCAAATTGATAATGGCAATAAAACTCTTAAAGAAACTGTAGAAATAGTAAATAAATATATTAACGACAACATTAAAGTAGAAGAAGAAATAGATTATTCAGAGAGGATACTGGATTGGTATTAAAATGGTAGCTGATGATTACAGAGATTTTGGAGCAAAAATTCTAGATCCTATCGCTGAAAAAATACCCTTAAATCCTATGGGTATTAGCTTTCTTTCTCTGATCACGGCTATAACTGCAGGATATTCATTTTACATAGTCGAAGAAACTTTAGCAAATAAAGAATGGCTTCTTATTGGTTCGGGAATGGTGTTTCTCACTGCGGTTTTAGATGCATTAGATGGAATTGTTGCTAGAAAGCGTAATTTATCAAGTAAACGAGGTGATTTAGTAGATCATACACTTGATAGAGTAGCTGACATTCTAATCATTGGAGGCATTGCATTTGGTGCTGTTGTAGATGTTGAAATTGGTTTTGCAGCAATTATAGGAGTACTAATGCTATCATACATGGGTACACAAGCCCAGGCTGTTGGAGCTGGAAGAGAATATGCAGGATTATTGGGTAGAGCTGATAGATTGATAGTTCTAATTTTAGTACCAATTATACACTATTTTGATCAAGAACAAAATTACATGGAACTAATGTGTTATGCATTTGCAATAATCTGCACATTATCTGCAATGTATAGATTTCAAAGAATATGGATTGAATTAAAATAATTATTCTCAATTTTTGTTAATTCGAATTCAAAAACACCAATTTTAGAAGCTAAAAGTTAGGTGGTGGGAGCACTGGGATTTGAACCCAGATCGGCGGGTCTCACCTATTGAGCCGGAGCTCAACGTTGCACAGGTCATAGCTCCAATCATTCATCACGATATCAGCAGACCCTGTAGCAATCATTCCTGTATAATTGGAGCCCGCAATGCTGCCAGGTTACACCATGCTCCCCAATTAATACTCTAGAAGGCCACTACAATAAAAAGTCTCTGATGAGTAACGTTAATAACGTATGCTTTATCGAGTATGCGTAAATGAGCTCAGAAGAAGAAACCGACGAAGAGGTTTTGAATGAGCATAATCCTGCACCACCTTCTGAAAAGATTTGGGTGCCCGTCTACCAAGATGAAGATAATAAATTAGCTAAACATGATTGGTGTCTCGATACTGGCATTATCAAAAACCTTAGTGGAGAAGAAGCAAAGCCTAAAGGATTTTATGTTTCTGTACTCAATAAAATGAAGTATATTCTAGAACATGATTTAGGCCATAGTAGAGGTGCTCCTAAATTTCCAGATTCGCAAATTAAGTTAATTCTAAAAGACTTAGACAAAATTGATGGTTTCTATGATAAATGGTGGAGAACCGAATCCTCACAATTAGAAGCATTTATTCGAGTTGTGCAGAATAGAAGAGCTGACTTGTCACAAAGATTTATTATAGATTCAGTTACGAGGACTTTGCGTGGTTGAGATAGCACCTTCTATGCTTGGGGCTGATTTTGGAGATATGAGAAAAGCAGCTATTTTAGTTGCGCCTAAATCAGGATATTTGCATATGGATGTTATGGATGGTCATTTTGTACCCAACCTGACTATGGGTTCAGACTTAGTAAAATCATTGAGAGGAATAGCTCCTTTAGATGTCCATTTAATGATAACTGATCCTTGTGATTTCATAGATGATTTTACGGAAGCCGGAGCCGAAATAATATCTGTGCATATTGAGGCTAATAATCCTAAAGAAGCTATAAAATTAATAAAGAAAAATAAAATAAAAGCAGGTATTGCTTTGAATCCCTCAACTCCTGAAGACGCTATCGAATCTGTTGTAGAAGAAGCAGATATGATCCTTGTAATGTCTGTAGAACCTGGCTATTGTGGTCAATCTTTTCATGAAGATGCCATTGCTAGAGTACGAAACTATAAAGAAAAATATCCTGAAAAACTAATTGAGGTGGATGGTGGTGTTAGTATTGATAATTCAGCTAAACTAATCAAAGCCGGTGCCGACATTTTAGTTGCAGGAAGTGCGGTTTTTAACTCAGATAATCCTATAGATATTATAAATCAAATGAAACAGGGTTAAACTTATTAATTACAAAGCTATCAAACTTTTGTGAAGAAGATTCAATATGTTGCCATAGCTTTGCTTTTGTGTTTTTCAATGATCAAACCAAACCCAACTGCAGAATTACCTGCTGAAGATTTCACACATGCTGTTTTTGGAGAAGAATTCACAGCTACTTGGTGTGTTTACTGTCCTAGCGCTGCTGAAAATTTAATGAAAATCTATGATGATGTTCCTGATGAGCCATATTATCATGATAATTTTTTCTTTGTAGCTTTAATTACTGATGTCAATGACAAAGCCGATCAAAGAATGGATGATTATCCAGACGTCACAGGCTATCCTACAGTAATATTTGATGGTAATGATGAAAAAGTTTCAGGTGGGCAATCGGATACTTCTAATTATGAACAAGCAATTGATACCTGTGGTGAGAGAGACGATACTGATATTTCTTTAGGTATTGAAATGAATCACTTGGGAGCAGACCAATTAGATGTTAGTGTAACTATGACTTGGAATGAGGATGCAGCTCTCGGAGACCCTACTTTCAATGGATTTGTAAGGGCTTACATAGTAGAAAAAGTTTCAAGATACAACAATTATGATGGAGATCCCTACCATTTTGGTTTCTTAGATTACGCGTTTGAAGAAAGCGTTGAGTTAGAACCTCATGAAGAAAAAGAATTGAATACTATTTGGATAGGTGGAGAACATGAAGATAAGAATGGAAACGATTTCTCAGATATAGAATATGATAATATCAACATCTTTGTCGCATTCTTCAATGATGAATCTACATCTGCAGATAAATATGTATTAGAATCTGCTTTTGCAATACCACCAGAACTTGAAATTGACGTTCCTGAAGGGTTGCAGAGTGGCACTCTTGAATTGCAAGGTTCGGCAATAGGGGAGAAATCAGATATCCAAAATGTACAATATCGTTGGAATCAAGATGCTTGGATTGAAGCGGGTTTAAATTCTTTTAATGGAAATTTTAATCTTGAAATTGACACTGAAGAAGTTACAAATGGTGACCACCAATTATCAATCAAAGTAAATGATAGAGGCGCTAGCATGGTTAATACTTTTGATATAGAAGTTTTAAATGATGAGAATCCACCCTCAATAACTGTTATTTCGCCTGAAAATGGAGATACAGTAGATAGCATTACTATTTTCGAAGTAGAAGCCATTGATGATAACAAAATTTCAGATGTTAGCTATCAAGTTAATCAGGGTGATTGGAGGAAAATGTATTATGATGAAGGAGATTCATATATTGCTAGTTGGAACACTCAAGAAGCAAATGCTGGAAACGGTGACCACCAAATAACTTTTAGAGCAATTGATATGAATTCCAATGAAATCTCTGCGATGGTAGATGTAACTGTCTTCAATGAAGAAGATATTACCTATCCCTACCTAAAAATCAAAGAACCGAAAGAGCAGATGTATAACAATAGAGTAAGCATAAATGTGGAGGCTTCAGATCCTGATGGGATCGACAAAGTTCAATACAGAATGGATAATGGAACTTGGAGAGACTTGTCAGCAGAAGGGAATAATATTTTCACTGAAACATGGACACCTACATGGGACGGATGGCACTGGTTAGACATTGTGAGCATTGATTCTCAAGGTTATGAAACATTTGGTAATGTTAGAGTTGAGACAGATAGTACACCACCCTCACTTTTACTAAATTCTTTTAGCAAAGATATTTCAGCAATCGCTGAATTTGATTTAGATGTATATGATTATAGTAGCTTGCTTTCATTAAAATATAGGATTGATGGAGGAACATGGAATGAATTGGATCGTGAAGAAAATAGTATTTTCTTTGCATGGGATTCAACTAAATATGACGACGGCGAATGCTTAATGGAAATAGAATGTACTGATGAATGGGGAGGTGTCAGTACTTTGTATCGTAACTTAGATGTGAAGAATCAAGGATTAATTTATTCAATTCCTCCATCAAATATTGAAACTGGGACTGTAACATCAATAACTTCTATTGTGGATTATGAGAATCCTCAATCAGTCAACATGATAGTAGCAAAAGTAGATGAAGGTGTACTTGCTGAAGGCCAAAAAGTTCCGATGGAAAAGGAAGGTAACTACTATGTGGGAGAATTATTCTTTGAAGTTGAAGGCTCGTATGTTTATAGTATTGAAGTAGATACAGGTCATGGTAAATTAAAATCATATGAACAGACTTTCATAGTGTCTGAAAAACAAGTTGTAGCTTCTACGGATAATGAAGATAACATGTTGTTTAGTCTTAGTATCATTTCAGTGATAGCTATTCTTTCATTAATTGCAGTTAAAAGAAGAGATTAATTCTTCCTAATTATTTTTGAAACACAAGTTGCAAGATCTGTTGGTAAGAAACCGGCTCCAAATTCCTCATAACATAATTCTCCAGCTTTTCCAATAGAATAGGACCCTAATCGCGCAGCCTCAAAATTTGAAAGGCCTTTTGCCATCAAACCCCCGCAAAAGCCAGCTAATACATCACCCGTACCTCCAACTGACATACGAGGATGCCCCGTCGTATTCTTTTTGAAGTAATAACCATCAGTAATGAAATCCTCCTTACCTTTGAATAATATTGTTAAATTATTTGAATTAGCAAAATGCATCAAACTTTTTTTCTCCGGTTTAACTTCTAATCTCGATAATTCACCTTTATGAGGTGTTAAAAGTGTATTTGCGTCTCGGAAATCATAGGAGACAATGGCATCAGCATCCACAACTATATTCTGAAAATTATTAATTAGTCCTTGAACGGCTTCAAAAGATACTTCATGCTTACCCATACCTGGGCCTATCACAATACTATCAAATTCACCTTTTCCAATTAATTCTAAAACATCATTGTTGATTCTATTTCCTTCCAACTTGTGAACTATAAGTTCAGGTGCGAAAGAAGAAACCTGTTCGTATGAATTATCTGGAACAAAAACATGGACCAAGTCAGCTCCAGATCTATAAGCTCCAATACCAGCCAAAGCAGGAGCTCCTGGGTATGCACCTCCACCTACAATTGCGACTTTGCCATTCTGGCCTTTATGCTTATTTTTATCAAAATCTGGATAAAGTAGCAACTCACCAGGGCCTGTCCTTTCATCGATTTCAGACGAAAAACCGATATCTACTACAAAAATCTCTCCACAATCACCCTGATTCATCCCTATCTTCTTCTCATGGAAAGTAATAGTCTGTGAAGGTTTCACTGATATATTCGTCCCAAACCCAGATGGAATATCGACAGATATTATATTTTCTAATTGGTTGATTTCACCTATTATTTCTTTGTAAGGAGAACGGGGTATACCTACTATTCCTGAACCTAATAAACAATCAATAATGACTGTGGTTTGATCTTTGATGTCTTTAATATTTCTTATTTTCTGTATATTTCCATTATATAGTTTCATGGCCTTTTTAGATGGAGGTGTTTTTGGTTCTTGTACTAAATATACTTCTACATCAAATCCTTTGTCTTTTAAAATTCTTGCAGCCATAAACCCGTCTCCTCCATTATTCCCATGCCCGCAAATGAATTTTATTGGAGTCGTATGTTTCGTATTCTTACTTATATGTTTTGCTAATTGGATACCTGCATTTTCCATCAATTTAAAGAGATCTAAACCATAATGCTGTGCATTAATATCCAAAATTTGGAATTCTATTAATTTTCTCATACAAATGTAAGTTCATAGATGAATAAAGCAAAAAATGCGAAAAGTATTAAACCACTAAAACGATTTAAGGGAACACGTATCAAACCAAAAGTAGCTACAGTTATAATCATCAATAATGGAAGTGTTTGCTTAAACACAAATTCTTCTACAGTTATCGGTTTGATTATGGATAAGATTCCCATAACCAGAAATATATTTGCTATGTTTGACCCTATAACATTTCCTACTGCAATCTCTTTATGACCCATGCGTGCTGCTGAAACGGTTCCTGCTAACTCAGGTAAGCTAGTACCAACTGCTACTACACTCAAACCTATTACAATCTCAGGAATTCCCACTGCTATTGCTATTTCTACAGCTGAATCAACTGTTAATTGTGCTCCAATAAGCAATCCCACCAAGCCTCCAATAAGGAAAAAATAAGAAGTTTTGGAATCGTCCTGATTCACTTCTCCACCAACATTTCTTTTGTAGAGCCAAAAAATGTATGCGATGTATAATGCAAAGAATACAATTCCTTCTATTTGAGATATTAATTTATCCCTAGAGAAGAAAAATAAAAGTAAAACAGCCAAAAACATAACATAACTATCGTTATTTGCATCTTCATCAGGTGCAATGTCTGTTTTGAGGGCATAGTAAAAAATGAAAGTTGAAATAGCTAGTACAAGGCCTATATTCGAAATATTAGAACCAACAATATTACCTAAAGCCAAATCGTTGTAACCTTGTGAAGATGATATAATAGAGACTAATAATTCAGGTAAACTAGTTCCAAAGGCAACAATTGTAACACCTACTACATGTGGGGAGATCCCCCTTTCTTCAGCAAGAGATGCGGAGTTTTCAATGAAATAATCTGCTCCCTTTGTTAATAGCGCAAAGCCTATAATCAAAAGAATAATTGCCAAAGTTAAACTCATCTAAGTTTCTCCATATGCTCTATTCTCTTTCGTATCAAATCAGGTTTACCAATATCATGCCTAATAAATAAATTTTTACCCGAAATATGTGTCAAACCTTCTTCACATTTTTGTTCCGCTTCTTCAATAGACTGCCCAGTAGATACCACTGCAGCTGCCCTTGAACTGGTTGTTGTTATAGTCCCTTTAGAATTTATATTTACAGCAGCATAGTAAAGGTTGGAATATTTTTTGTATGAATCTTCTATAACTATTGTAGTATCATTTGAAGGGTTACTCCCATAACCTTTAGGAACAATATATTTGCAAACAGAGGCTTCATTTCGAAATTTAACAGAATCTAAATTCCCTTCAACAATTTTACTACATATTGAAGCTAAATCAGAATCTAATAAAGCTAAAAGATTCATGGCTTCTGGATCTCCAAAACGTGCATTATATTCGATTAATTTAACACCCTCAGAAGTCACCATAAAGCCTCCATAAAGAATTCCACGGTAGGGTTCTCCTGTAAAATCAAGTAAGGCCTGAGTTACTCTCTCATTTATCTCTTGTGCCTCCAATATCTCATTATCCCTTAAGAATGGAAGAGAGTGATTAGTATCTGAATAGCACCCCATCCCTCCAGTATTGGGACCTAAATCTCCATCATATGCTCTCTTATGATCCTGTATTGCAGGCATATGTGCTAAATTTTTACCATCACTGAAACTCATTAAGGAAAATTCTTCACCAATTAGTTTTTCCTCAATTACAAAAGTACCTTTATTAGAAATAATTTCCTGGCAATAATTCAAACCATCATCTATATTTTCTAAATGTTCTCCAGATACTTTAACACCTTTACCCCCCATCAGTCCGTCAAATTTAATTACATAATTACCATATAAAGAGTTGATAAAATCTTTAGCACCATTAATTCCACTAAATCTTTGATAAGCAGGAGAAGCATCAATATTGTATTTAGTTAACAAGTCTCTTGTAAAACCTTTACTAGTTTCAATTTGTGCAAGAATTTTTAATGGGCCCACAACGGGAATATCTTTCTTCCAAAACATATCTGAGAAACCTTGAGCTAAAGGATCCTCGGGGCCAATCACGACACAATCAATTTTATTGTTTAACGAAAAATCAAGAATGATTTTTTGACTATTGGCATAATTCCTAACAAACAAAATATCCTTGGAAAATGAAATTAATCCCGGATTTAAATTTTTTATAACTGAATAAACAGAGGCTCCCGTTTGAGACAATTTTTCTCCTATTATGTGCTCTCGTGCCCCACTGCCTATTACCAAAAAATTCATCAATCCACCAAATCAGATATTTTAATTAAACTTCTGTAGTCGATATTAAAATGATTCATTTTTTTCTCTGCACCTTCTTCTCTATCAACAACAACCATCACTTGCAAAACATCTACCCCTGCATCTACTAATGATTTAATGGATTCTACATTTGATCCACCTGTTGTTGCAACATCATCTACGAGAACTGCCTTACCCTCACAAGGCCCTTCTATACGAGAACCTGTACCATGTCCTCTTGTTGACTTTCTTATCATAGAATAAGGAATACCAGTTTCAAGTGAAAGTGCTACAGCTAGAGGTACTGCCCCCAGTTCCATACCAGCTATAAAATCCACATCCTGATGTATATCTTTGGCGAACTCTTTTGCTATACAACTTAGGATTTCTGGATCTGTAGATGCTAATTTCATGTCCACATAAAATTTAGATTTTTTACCAGATGTCAATTTAAAATCGCCAAATTTAACAGCTTGACAATCCAACAATTTTTGTTTCAAAATATCTAGTGAAGAAGAATTCTGCATAATTCGTTATAGAATGCCTTAAAAAATTAGTATCCCTAATTAAATACCTTAACTGCAGATGGCAAAACCTTAATGTCAAGGGGAGTTGTACCCAAATTTTCTCCATCAATATTTATGGCTGTTGGTTCTTCCGTTTCTATGCGTAAATTCTTAAACCTAAAAAATTCTACATTTGGATTCCAAACATGTGAACCCTTGGCTTTCAATTGATTAAACAATTTAAAAATCTTAAACCTACCTATATGATAAATAATACCTAAATCCATTTTTCCATCATCAACTTGAGCGTTTGGTGCTAATCTGAGTCTGTCACCTCCAGTGCAAGTATTCTGTATCAGTAATAATACAAAATCTGATTCAATAAGATGGCCATCAATGAAACATTTAGCTTTCCTCACACGCCCTCTCAATATACTAAGAAGAATACCTATATCATATCTGAAAGGACCTAGAAATCTTATTTTCTCGGCTAGAATATTAGAATCAACACCTAAACCCCAGCCAACAAGATTATGTGAATATCTAACTACTTCTTTATCTTTTTCTACAAAGTTTGTTTTGGCAACATCAATCAGCCTAATCCGCCCCTTGATAATTTTCTCAACAGCATCCATATAGTCTACAATTCCCATATCATTTGCCTGGCTATTTCCCGTACCTGCAGGTATAAGGGCTAGTGGTATCTTGTTAACTGAATCGTCATCACGATCCATGAAACCTGAGATTACTTCACAGAATGTTCCATCACCCCCAACAGTTACAATCGCATCACCTTCTTTCAAATTTATATCTCTAGCAATTTCTATAGCATGTTTAGGATTATCAGTAACATGTAACTCCACATCAATTTTAGAATTAAGAAGTTCATTCTTAACAAAATTACCAACAATAATACCTTTCTTTTTGCCAGAGTACGGGTTAACTATTATATGAGATTTAGTTACATTATACTGTTCTTTAAATTGTAAATTAGAAAAATGAGGGGCTTTTTTTGGTGGGTTGAAATATTTTCTACCAAATAATCCTTTCTTCACTTCTGGCTCATCAAATATTATTCTTTCAGGAACATTAGCCATACTAAAACTATTGTATTAACCTTTATAAGGAAGCTTCTGTCGAGATAATTACGGGAATGTGGCGAAAGCTGAACCCTAGAAGTGAGGAATCGCGATGAGTAAATCATTATACAACTACGTAAGAGACCAATGGAAGTCTCCATCTGGTGAAGTTAAAAACCTACATAAATCAAGATTAGTACAATACCGCAAAGAAGATGCTACCACTAAAATTGAAAGACCTACAAGGATTGATCGAGCAAGGGCTTTGGGATATAGAGCCAAACAAGGTTATGTGATGGCACGTACAAGAATTCGTAGAGGAGGTATGCGGAAGCATGCTATAACTTCGGGACGTAGAGCAAAGCGTACAGGTATATCAAAAATTACTATGGGTAAAAATCTGCAGATGATTGCAGAAGAAAGAACCTCTAAAAAGTATCCGAATTTAGAAATCTTAAATTCTTATTGGGTTGCTGAAGATGGTCGGTACAAATGGTATGAGATGGTTATGGTTGATCCTAATCACCCCGTTATTATGGCCGATCCAAAAATTAATTGGATATGTAGTAGGGCTCAAAAAGGAAGAGCACATAGAGCTTTGACATCCGCAGGTAAAAAATCAAGAGGTTTAATGAATAAAGGTAAAGGGGCTGAAAAATTGAGGCCAAGTCGGCGCAAACATATGGTTAGAACTAAGCAGAGTAGAACGCCACATCCACCAAAGAAAACATAAGTGAGTTGATACAATAACCTACGATCGTAAAAATCCGTTTATGGCTATAATAACGAATTCTTACTGTCTATCGGAAGGATCCAACAAAGAAACTAATCATTACGAAATTTCTCTGAAAGGTAGTGGAATAAGATACAAACCAGGAGATTCACTAGGTTTTTATCCGATAAATAATATTGACCTTGTCAAGGAAACAATTCGCAGAATAAAAGCGAAAAGGAATGATTCAGTAACTACCAAAGAAACTGGTGAAACAACTTTGGAAAATGCATTGCTTAATCGCTTTGTAATACATAGAAGTGGGAAGAAATTTTTAACCGCAGTCGCAGAAAAAGTTAGTAAAAAGAAAACTAAAAAAGAAATAGAAGAAATATTGGAAGACCAAGATAAAACTGAAAAATATTTATTTACAAGAGACCCCATAGATATCTTAAATGAATATCCCGTTCGTTTCACACCTCAAGAATTTGTGGATACATTATCACCTATAGTACCTCGGTTATATTCAATTAGTTCCTCACCTAAGGCCCATCCGGGAGAAGTACATCTAACTGTCGCAATTGTCAAATACAGTAATTTCGGCAGAAAAAGATATGGTCTAGCTACCGGCGATCTTGCAAATAGGGTAGAGATTAATAAAACAAAAATACCGGTTTATATTTCGAAAACAAGAGACTTTGTTATCCCTGAAGATGGTTCCAAAGATGTGATTATGGTTGGCCCAGGGACTGGTATCGCACCATTCAGGGCATTTATAGAACACAGAAAAGAAACTGGGGCTTCAGGTCGTAATTGGCTTTTTTTTGGTGAAGTTCACGAGGAATCGACATTTTTCTATGAGGAGGAATGGAAAAGATACATGAAGAATGGAGATTTAGATAAATTAACCACGGCATTCTCAAGAGATCAAGAACAGAAAATATATGTTCAACATAGATTGTTAAGTAATGGTAAAGAAATATGGAATTGGTTAAATGATGGAGCCTATTTCTACATTTGTGGAGATAAAAAGTATATGGCAAAGGATGTACATTCTGCACTAATAGAAATTGCCATAAAAGAAGGAAAAATGAAAAAGAAAGACGCTGAGAACTACATAAATCAAACATTAATGAAAGAAGAACACCGATATCTCAGAGACGTGTACTAATTTGTCCAATCATTCCAGCGTCTTTCAATATACTCAAGTGTAAAAGACAATCCAACTAAGAACGAAATCACACTGAGTGCAAGAATCAAAAAGACTCAAAGGCCGAACTCCTCTTGAAAGGACAATGCAATCATGCACCCTAAAATTCCAATAGCTCAAAGAACAGGGCCAAATATTTTAACCATTTTTTCAGGAAGTAGATCAAGAAAATAATCCCACAAAAAGAAACGTAAAATACGCAACATAGTCTATAACTAATCCTTCTTTTTTCCACCCTGTTGAATTATCTCACCAGTTTGTGAATCATAAGTATTTCCCGTTACTGGATCATACCTAAAACCAGACTGCTTACTTGGAATCTGGGCATTTGAAGAAGTACCGGTGTCATAATCATCGAAATAATCACCGCCATCTCCCAAACGACTATAGACAAAAGCACCAATGCCAGCTACAGTTAAAACACCCAAAGGAATCCAAATAAGTGGTTGATTTATTAATGACTCTTGTTCTTCTTTTTCCTCAGGTTCTACAATCTCTACTTCTTCGACAGAAACAGTAATTTCTGCAGACACACGATTATCTAGTTCATTGAACTCATCAATTATGTTATCAGGATCTATCACAGCTTCGATATAATAAGTTCCAGGCTCAGTAGGTTTCCAATAAAATACTCTTATTTCCTCTCCAATAACGCGTCCAAGAGGACTGGTTTGATAGATTTCAACTAATTCACCATCAATAAACAAAGAAATCTCAGCACCTATACACTCTTCAGAAGAATTATCAAAAGATACACCTAGTGGACATTCACAACAGATTTCAGGACCGAAATTCAAGGCACTTATAGGAATCTCCAAAGTTTGATTTAAATATATTTGACTAGGGAGATACAACATTTCTACTGATAGTTGAAAATTCCGGGCTTTGACATCAATGGATAAATTGAGTTTGTTATCTGTTAGATTCAGATCTTCAAAATCACTGTTTGTTATTTTTGCTTCAATCGTCAAATTGTGGAGGCCTACCAATGTAGTTGTTTTCCAGAAAACAGTCACGAATCTTATTTCATCATAAGCCAGATTATTTTGTGGAACATTATAAATCCCATTTCCCTCGAAATCATAGCCTTGAACTTCAGGTGAAGTTGAATTATCTAAATATACTAACAAAACAAATGAGGGGATTTTAGCCATATTGTTCCTAACTTGAACAACCATTTCCACATTGTCTCCTTTGAAAACTGTATCTACGGCATCAACAGACACCAATGTTAAATCATAGTCAGGAGCGGCCACATTCACTAATACTGATTTTACATTATTTGAATCATCTAATTCTTCAATTAACTTAGATGAATCTGCATAGCCCCCGACACTTGGTTGCTGTTCATCCCAAGTATATTCTCCAGTTATATTGTAAAATTCACCCTCATTAAGATTGAGATTCCATGAATCAATAACATCTCCATCAATCCTAAATTCAATTTCACAATTATTAATATCTGCAGAACCTCTATTGAATGCAGTAATAATTATATCTGAGGGGATTCCTCTCACTGCCTGCCCTACCACAAATATATCAAATATTTCAATATCTGGTTTGGATTCTAAAACAACTAAGTTAAATGTGAAATTATTATCAGTCTCATCCCATTCACTTATCTCATTCATAGGATCAATTCGAACAAATATTGTGTGATTACCAAGTATTTCAGTACCTGATGAACCATCCCATATCACAGATGTCAGCTGAGTGGCAGAAACAATTTCCTCCCCTACTCGTGTAGCATTAGTCATAGACGAAATCACCCCATAACCAATTAATGATTCAGTACCTCCCTCTGGAACATCGTAAAAACCAACGCGGATGTTTTCAGCTCCCATAACATAATCATCATTTAAAATATGAACCATTAGTTGAACTGAATGTTGGTCAAAAATTTCATCCAACCATAAATCATCCGGTTGAACAGTAATATTTCGTATCACATCTAAGGTTAATTCAGGTGTATGAGCTCTAACTTCAATTGTAGATTCAAAGGTATTATCATCCTCCACAAATTCATCCACATTATTATTAGAATCTAAAACTATAGTTATCGTATATTCTCCAATATCATCTGGTCTCCATGTAATATTAAATTGCGCAGACTCCCCAGCACCAATAATAGTTCCAAATTGAGGATTCGAAATTGAACTAGACTGATCACCCAATGTTTGCCTAAAATCTATATAGAAATTTGTACAACTATCACGACCATTATTATCAAAGAGAATAAGAATATCAACAGAGTCACCTTCAGCTGGATTCTCTGGAGTAAACATTATATTCATTTCAGCTCCCATGGGTAAGAGGTTAGCTAATGGTTGTGGGAAAATCGTAAATTCGTAAATTATTTTATTATTATCTTCATCTGTTTCAAGTATATCATCATCGTAATCTGCAGATATTGTCAAAACTCGGTCACCCGCTCCCCCACATGCATCTGGCGAACAACTAAAGTCAATTACTGCAATTCTCTCATTACCAATTACACTCTCTGTAGTTTCATATATAGGAAGACACTCATCACCTGAATCACATTCAGAAGTGCTATTCCAAACTATAATCTTGACATCACTAGCTGGTTCTGAACCATGATTTACTACCTCAAAATATATTTCCAAACTTTCACCCCTTACAGGATAATCAGGTCCAAAAGTAAAATTTACTGGTTCTAAATCTATGTCTAGAGCTTCCGCCTCACTCGTAAATAACAGCATAACCAAAAACAGACCGAAAATAGTTGCAATGGTTGTCGTTAACCTTTTCATCGATACTACTGTATTGTTTTGTTATATAAAAGGATGCCAAAAAAGTTTGGAAAAATGAAACACAGAGTTTATAATGGGGACTTTTTGGCAAACACATGGACCCTGTGAGTGTGCTTGACTACAGATACGGAACAGAAGAAATGCGAAGTGTGTTTAGAGCTAACTCGTATTTGCAGGCCTTATTAGAGGTTGAAGCTACACTGGCTGAAGTGCAAGAAAAAAGGAATATAATCCCTAAGGGGACATCCAAAAAAATACGAGATGGTGTTAAATCCGTAAAGCGTGAAAGAGTAGAAGAAATTGAATCTCAAATTAATCATGATGTTATGGCTGTGGTTAAGGCCCTTGAAGAGCAATCAGAAGATGCAGGGAAGTGGATTCACTTTGGTGCAACAAGCTACGATATCGTAGACACAGCAAGAGCTTTACAACATAAGAGTGCAATATCTTTACTTGAGATCGCAATAAATAAATTGATAAAATCATTGTCAATTTTAGCTAAAAAACACAAAGAAACTGTAATGTTAGGAAGAACTCATGGGCAATGGGCTACTCCTATTACTTTTGGTCTTAAAATGGCTGTTTTTACTGCTGAACTTAAAAGACATAAAGATAGATTAGCTGAAATAAAACCAAGAATATTAACAGGTAAATTTTTGGGAGCTGTAGGTTCTGGAGCAGCAATGGCCCCTCATACTTTGGAGGTTCAAACAGGTATTTGCAAAAAACTAGAACTTAATGAACCTTTGGCAACAACACAAATTCTAGGCAGAGATAGAATTGCTGAAGTTATTGCTTGGGGATCTAACCTAGCTGCAAGTTTAGAAAAATTTACGACAGAAGTACGGAACCTCCAAAGGAGTGACATTGGTGAAGTTGCTGAAGCATTTGACATAGAAAAACAAGTTGGTTCTTCAACTATGGCTCAAAAGAAAAATCCAATTACATCTGAGAACATAGGAGGTCTAGCACGAGTAATTAGATCTATGCTTTACACCTCTTATGAAAATAATTTGCAGTGGCATGAAAGAGATTTAGCTAATTCAAGTGCTGAACGTATTATTTTACCTCAATTTTACATACTACTGGAATATATTCTAATTAAATCCAATAATGTTTTCTCTAACTTATATGTAAATAAAGAACGAATGAAAAGAAACTTGGAAAATACAGGAGGATTACCTATGGCTGAGGCATTTGTTATAGCATTAGGTAAAACTGATTTAGGTAGACAAGAAGCACACGAATTAGTCAGAACAATAACAATGGATGCAGAGAAAGATAAGAGTTCATTTGCTGATGCGATTAAAAAAAATAGAGAAGTAAAAAAATATCTAGACTCAAAAGAAATAGACTATTGTTTAGAACCACTGAATTATACAGGACATTCTGAAGAAATAATTGACAAAGTTTTAGGTTCACTATAATGGAAGGCTTTGTCATAAAGAATTCATCACGAAATAATTTAAAACAAATTGGCGATAAAATAATTCTAAATCTAATAAAAAAAGATGTAAAAGCAAAATACAGAATTATAGGTAATTATATTTTTTTAGAGACTAATGAAGATATAATTTACAACAATATCATTAAACAAGAAATTCATAAGGGTAAAATAACTACTTCTAAAAAGGAAGATATTTTTGAAGAAATAAAAGAATTGATAAGCATTATAGAAAAACCTGAAAGCTTTGCAATCAAGGTTGATAGAAAAGGAGAACACAAATACACATCAACTGAACTTGCGAAAGAAGTGGCTGGAGCTCCATTCGAAAAATGGCCAAATATCAAGGTTGATCTAGATAATCCAGACTTGGAAATTAATGTTCAAATTATTAATAATCGGAGTATAATATACCTGAGAGATTGATGAATATTACAATTGTTGGGGCTGGAGCTTTAGGCAATTTACTTGCAACGAAACTGTCAAAGAACAATGAAGTGAAATTAATAGTAAAGGCAAAACATGCTGATTTGATTGAAAACCAAGAAATACTATTTAGAGATATTAAAGGAAATATTATAAAATCTAAAATTAAAATAGGGACGAATATAGAAAATTGTGATTTAATTATATTATGTGTGAAAAGTTATGATGCAAAAATATTAATACAAAAATTATCTTACTTGGATACGCCACTCTTGTTATGCCAAAATGGTTTGAAAACTCTGAACTATGCTTTAGAAAATATTGATGAGAAAAGGTTATCTTATCTAGTAACAGGTAACGGAATTTCTAAAATAAAAGCAGGTATCTCTGAACATAAAGGTTTGGGATTTACTTATTTAGGAAATTTATCTAAATTAAAATCAAATATATTGCATAATATATCTAACAGTCTAAAAGAACAGGATATGGATTGCAGTATTGTAGAAAATATAGAAGAATATGTGTGGCTAAAAACAGTAATCAACAGTGCAATAAATCCAATTGCTACACTAGGTGAAGTGAAAAATGGCGAACTAAGGAACCCCGGACTTAATGACGAAGTAAAGAATTTATGTGTAGAAAGTAGTAATATTGCATCCTCCAATGGTATTAACTTACCATTAGATCCTTGGCAAGAAATAAACAAGATAATTGAAAAAACTGCTAATAATAAGTGCAGTATGTTACAGGACTTGGAAAATAATCAACAAACCGAAATTGATTCAATTAACGGAGAATTAATTAGAATAGGAGAGAAACTTTCAATAAATCCAATATATAATCAACAGGTTTTTTCTGAGATAAAGAAATTATCACAGTAGAACACACTGTAGTATTTAATGTAGGTCTAAATTAGGAAATTATGGCAACAATAGAATGGGAACACGTAACAACAAAAGGATTTGAAACCGTCCAATAAAGACTTGGAGAAGTAAAGTATTTGGTGGATGGTTAGTCACACATCATGGACACAAAGAAAGGGGTATAACTTTTGTTCCTGACCCAAACCACGAATGGAAATAATTATGGATTATAAGAAATGAACCATAACAATTGACTAGTCAATACCTAATGCCTTATTAGTCTTAGAAATAGATTTCATGTTATCTGATTCCAGATTAAACATCGCTCTTATAGCATCTATATTCTCTGGAATAACATCTGACTCTTGGTGTATAGCTTGGTAATAATATAATTTCTTTCCAAATGCATGAACTCCATCTTTCCAGACAGCAATTTGGTTCAAGTCTCCTCTTGTGTAAAGTGCATCGCGTGCTAATTCCATAATCTCTGCAGTTCCAGGTAAATTACGTATTTTATTTCCATCTGAATTCAAGAATCCCTCTAATAAATTTACACGAGGTGTAGAATCCCATATTGATAATATTTCTTCAACATTAGGTTCGCTATCCAATTCAGCAATAATACAATGGACATGCATAATAGTTGTAGGAACTTTTACAGCCATTGTTTGAATATTAAGTCCCTCTATAACAGTCTGAACATCAGGGCCATGATGACTAGGTACAGTTAATACAGGTTCTATAGAATTAATTGGCCCTCTATCACTATCTTTAGGATCACCACTTCTCCTCACCATTACAGCTTGAACATTATCTATTCCATACTTGTTGAGAAGAGGATAAAGAGTTCTAGCAAGTCCTGTTGTATTACAAGAAACAACCCTAACAAAATCTTCATTAATTGAGGATGAATAATTGGTTAAGGCATTGAAACTTACGCCAATAGGTGCGTGCTTTTCTCCTCCTTGCCATATTGCCTTTGTACCCGCTTTACGGTACATATCCATATTATTTACACCTAATTTACCAGGTGTGCAATCAATAATTACATCTGATTTTTCTACTAAATCCTCCGTAACTCCTGTGATTTTAACTCCTTTTTCTTCAAAGAAAGGAATTTTAGCCTTTGTAGATGCAAAAACAGGAAAACCAGCATCCAAAGCTCCTCTTAATTCATAAGTTGGTTTAGTCTTAACAATACCAACTATTTCCATGTCATTTTGAAGGGTAACAGCCTCAGCAACACGCTTCCCGATTGTGCCGTAGCCATTGATTCCTACCTTAATCATATTTCTTTATCTGATAGTGCTATTTAACTAATTATCTTCAATATTTATTACTAATATTATTTTTCTTCTTCCATTTTCTTTCGAAGGTGTTCAATAGAAACTGAAATCTTCTTTTCAGGAATTGAATCTGTTGGTTTTGTAAAGTCTTCAACATTATCAACCTCTTCTATTGTAGGTGAAGAATCACCACT
>DASCSW010000001.1:0-47667 GCA_034399455.1 Candidatus Poseidoniia archaeon | reverse complement strand
CTTCTTTAGGTGTGTAATTAGGTCCTCCAACTCCTACATAGTTTTCATTTTCTATTAAATGCCTTATGCTATTCTTAATCCAATCATTTCTAAGGATAGTGTCATCGTCAGTAAATGCAATTAATGAACCTTTAGCTTTTTCAGAACCGATATTTCTTTTTTCTCCTGCTGCAACAGGTAAGTATTCTACAATTGTATTGATACCAGCTTCTTTTGCAATGGTTGAATGTTTTTCCATTAAATCTGTTGGTTCATCTCCAAGAAGTATAAGTTCAAATTTTTCTTTTGGGTAATCTAATTCTATGACACTTTTTACCAACCCTCTTATAAATTTGATTTTCCCTGTTGTTGGGATGACAATTGATACGAATGGTTCACTTTCCAATTTGTTGTCACCTTTTTGTTAATCTGCCTTAGTATATGCGTATAAAATATTACTCAATTCTTCTTTAAGCTCAGTAAATTGTTCTTTATTCCGTGTAATGATAACTATCTTTCCAGAAAGATAAATATTAATTTTACATCCTTTCTCAGTAGATAATAAGGAACCGGTGTATGCTTTAGTTTTAAACTGAACTTTTTCTAATATGTTTTTTAAATTTTCCAAATCTAGCTTTAATTTTTCTTTAGGCATAAGGACATATGCTTTACAACTTTTACACGGATTTACAACGTCGAACACAAGTTATCTCAGTTCATTCCCAATATATGACTTCTATTCTTATCGTGTAATCTGCATTTCCTCTTTCATGATCTACTACAATAAACCAATCACCTAATTCATGTCTTTCATCAAACCAAGATCGATGTGTACTGTTGTAGTAATCCATCTCAATAGCATTAATTTGTTCATTATTACTGGTGTCGTGTGTGTAGTTTTTGGCTACGCACCCATTACATTCTTCATCTTGATTATTCCCTTCATCCTGATCGGGATTTCTATCTTGAGTATGGTTGTACAAATATACATCTAAGTCGTCATCATGTAATGAACTGGTTTCATATTCGAGAGTTGCTCTGATAAATCGAGCAGGAAGTCCATATAATTGGACCAGATGTTCTTGTTGTCCTGAATCAATAGTTCTTGTAGTACTATAATCATAATTTATTTTTAACTCAACATCATCAGAATAACTAGCTTCATCTGATTCTCCCATTTCATTTGTAATTCTAACTTTAACAGTATAAAGTCCCGAATCAAAATCTTGAGTTATTTCAGATCCCGAAGTTTCTTTTTCAGTAACGAATCCATCTGCAGAATCATAAGAAAAATCCCATTCATATTTGGTAATTTGGCTTTCAGAGATTGAATCAGAAGCTGAAAAAGTATAGCTAATTTGTTCATCACCATTCATAGTTGATTCTGTATCATCATTTGTTGTAACTATAGCTCTTATTTCACTAGATGGCTTTTCTATTTTTATTTTTGCCGTGATAGTTCCAGTTTTATCGCCGTCACTAACAGTTAGCGTAACAGTATAGGTTCTTTCATCTGAATAAGAATGTATGATTCGTCCACTATTACTCATATCTCCAATTTTATTATCATTGTATCCGTCTGCAGCATCAAAATCCCAATAATATTCCAAATAATCATTTTCAGGGTCACTGCTTCCTTTGCCTGTAAAAATTATGTCCGTATCTGGTTCAAACGGCGAATTTCCTTCAATTTTGATAATTGCCGTTGGAGCTTTATTTTCTTTTTCATCTTCAAAAAAATCTAGACATCCTGAAAAAATCAAAAGTCCAGTAATTATTACAGACAGGTATCTCATATAGTCTAAATTCTGTACGCTATTATAAATTCTTTACCATGATTTGGTGCAGGCGCCGGGATTTGAACCCAGGTTGAGGGGTTGGAAACCCCTAGTCATACCAGACTAGACCACGCCTGCTTAAATTTGTATTTTGAATTGAGAACCAGGTCCGCAGCCTTCTGGAACTTTTACATTAACTAATTGGCCAGTTGGAGCCTTAATTTGGATTTGTTGACCAGCCATCACACCATCAGGTACTGTAATTGCAATTATAGTTGGAGCGGCGGCAGGAGGTGGAGCGGCGGCAGGAGGTGGACTAGTTTCAGGAATAGCAGCCATACTAGGTGGTGCGGCTTGTGGTTGAGGTGGAGCGGCAGCAGCTGGCGGTGCGGCTTGAGGTTGAGGTGGCGGAGTTTGCGGCTGTGGAGGTGCCATAGTTTGTGGAGGTGTTGTTGCACCTGTATTTTCCATACCAGCCCATTCATCACTAAAATCATCTACTTGACTATCTGAACCTCCAAAGGCTCCTTTTGATCTTTGTTGTAAACCATAAACTGCAGCACTACCTAATCCGATAATTAGTACAAGGCCTACAATCCCCATAATTGTGGATTGTGGTATTCCTCCTTCTTCAGCAAGCTTTTCGGTTTCAGGACCTGAAGTAGCTGATGCAGTATTAACTCTAAAAGTAATAGTAGTTTCATCGTATTTAGAAGAATCACCATTAGATTGCACTCTAATTTTTAGCATTGCTTGATTTCCAGCTTCTTCATCTGGGGCTTTCACACTTAAGTAGATTGGCTTTTCTCCACCGGCTTCAATTGTAATTGAATATTCTTCAGTGATTGTATCTGGACTAACAGTCCAATCATTCCCTCCCATTTCCCAATTAACAGTAACATCTATTATATCACTAACATCAGCAAAATTTTTGACTTGTACATATTGAGAAATACTGAAGGTTTTGCCTGCATCTAAATCAATTTGATCGCTTTTTGGTAAAACAATCTGAACATTATAATCACCTTCTACAGTTATTTCAATTTCTAATTCAACCGAACCCACATCATCATTGTCCCCACTAACTTTTGCTTTAACACGAATAGTAACTACATCTCCAGCGTCAGCACCTGATGAAATTTGAATTGTAACTTTGGCCTGTGAACTTTCTTCATAAGAATCTAAGGTACCCGTTCCATCACTCCAGCTCCATCCTTCCGGACGATTGCTTTCTGTTCCTTGGTACCAATCTTTCTTTGTTATTTCATAATTGACACTTTCAGACCATTTATTCAATATTTTGAAATTAAAAGTTACTGTAGAACCAGGTTCTCCAGCAACATTACTTGATGTAGCTGTAAGACCAATTCCGTAGTAGACTCTTACATATGTTGTTAAATCTAAGGTACTCTCTACATCTCCATCATTTCCAGATTTAGCTTTAATTTCTAAATCATCACTATCTCCATAATCTACATTGTTTTCAGCTTCAATGGTTAAAATCACAATTTGGCTTGAAAAAGCGTCAATAGTTACTGAATCATCACTAAAACTAGCATCCCAATCATTTGATGAAGTAGATAAACTGAATGTATCCTGTTTATTTCCATCATTATTTACTTTGATTTGATATGTTGTATATCCTTCAATATCCACAGATCCTTCAGTACTTCCTCCCTCATCAATTTCTAGAGAAACTTCAGCTCTTTCATTGACGTTTACAGTTAAATCAAGAATTTGTTTGTTTGCTTCCGGTTCACTATTGTCTTTGTCTCTACATTTTAAACTTACACTGTAAGTTCCATAAACTGCATTCTCCGTTGCTCTAACTGTTACGGTTATTCCATCTCTTATTTCACCATCAGCTACGTCTATTGCAGGTAAGGATGTCGATTCAGTACTAAGATCATCTTGACCATCATTACTCCACCAAGCTTCTAGTCCATTACTTTCGTATTCATTAGAATTGGTTATGAATAATTCATATTCACGAGGTTCTGTTAGATAATTTTCTATTGTTACTTTTAACTCAATCGTAGAATCAGGGTCAATTGAGCCTTCTCCATCTGTAGGGTTATCAAATCTAAAATCAAATTCCGCATCGTCTGCAGATGCATTACTCATGCCAAAGCCAATACTAATCAGCAAAGTCAAAAGTGTCCAGGTTTTCATGGGGCCCATATCAGTTCTCTTCAAACAAGCGCACGATATTAAATATTATGTTGTTGTTTGAGCAAAGCCTATACGGAGCCATCTAATTACAATAAATGTGGAAATTACTGATAATCATTTTCATTTAGATCCAGGGGGTCGAAAAGAATTAGCAGTAAAGGAATTTTTAAGAGCCGGGGGGACAAGATTAGTTTTGGTAAACAAGCCCTATAGCTCTTGGAAGAAGTTAGTAGAATTTGAAAAACAGGTTGAAATAACATTAACTTTAGCAAAAAAAGCAAGAGATGTTGGTGCTAAAGTTGCAGTTGTAGCCTCTCCTCATCCTATAGATTTAATTAAGCTTCTTGAATTTGAAGATGAAATAGGGGCCTCAGAAATCTATCTTGATGCAGTTGATTTTTGCACAAATTTAGTTGATGAAAAAAAAATTGTAGGTTTAGGTGAATTAGGCAGGCCTCATTTTGAGGTAGATTCTTCAGTTTGGGATTTATCTAATGAAGTTCTTTGTGAATCCTTGAGAAGGGCTAAAGACGTAGATGCTGCAGTAGTGTTGCATACTGAGACAGGTACTCCAGAGGTGATGTCATCGCTTTCACATCTTGCCTCAAGAGCTAATTTCCCAAAAGAGAAATTGGTTAAACATTATGGAGGTCCTGGTTCTATAGAAAATCCTAATGGGCTTATAGTTTCAATAATATCATCTTCAACAAATATAGATTACGCAGCTAAGACTAAATTTGACTTTATGTTAGAAACAGATTATTTAGATGATCCAAAGAGACCAGGTGCAGTTATGGGTCCAAAGACAGTACCTCGTAAGACTTTCAAAGCGATTGAAAATAATATTTTATCCGATGAACAATTGTATAATATTCACACAAAAGTACCAGATTCGGTTTATTGTGCATTTGATTAAATATCAACTTTTTCTTCAGATTTTAATTCCCAATCTAGATTTAATCTCCATTGTCTACACCAAGCTTCAATCACATGCCTTTCATGGTTAGTTCCTATAAATTCAGTAATAATAACATCTTTACCTCTTTTTGACATTTTGAATGCTCCCGTCATTCTAGTTGAACTGAAGATTACATTGCATGCTCCTAAACCAAATTTTTGTTTAACATCTTCGCTAAGGTAGTGTGATAGTCGGTCTCCTTGGTTAAGAACAAAACTTCCTTGGAATAGATGACCTTTAATGTAATCTTTATCATCCTTTATAATCCAGTAAAGTGTTTCACTACCTTCTTTCAAGAATCCTTTAACTAATACATTTTCGTGTTCTAATCTTAGCAATATACTTCTAAGTTCAGCCATAGGAATTTCTCCTTTTAGGAGCATGCCTAATCTCTCAGCAGACACAATTCCAAATGATAATATTAATCTTTTTACAACTCTGAAACGTGCTTCTTTAGGCTCATATATTCTATTAACTGGTAAAGTTCTATAATTCCCTCTTGCAGTTCGGACTAAGTTTAGAGATTGGTACAAACGTGCTAACGATTGTTTAAATGAATCAGGATCCATTCCACTTCTTCGGTATAGTTCTTCGCGAGGCAATCCTTTAGAATCAATTGCAAGAGCTAATAATCTTCGATCATCAGGTTCTGGTGGAATATTACGTGCATCTCTATAGATTATAGCGTCTCTAACATTACAATAAGTTGCATAACCTGGAATCATAACTCCCTGTACTAGTTCCATTTCATTCCCATAATCTCGAGGGTGAAAGAATCTCCCTTGTACTCTCAAAGATAATTCATATTCAGAACGAACACCACCCATTTCTCTAAAAGCTTCAGTTGCATTTGTAAATCTCTTTTCAGGATTAATTCTTTGCTGCCACAATAAGTAACCATAGATTTCTCTTTCTTGATACTCGTTTTTTATAACTGGGCCTTTTACAAGCCAATTTCTAATTCGTTGGTATCCTTTTTCTATGAATTGTTCAATTATATTGCTATCCAATTCTTCTACTTTTGTACTTGCAAATGCTTTAACTCTTATTATATTACTATGAAAATTTTCTTGATAAGTTGCAAACTCGTCTAAAGCATCTAAGAACTTAGATATTGAAGTATTATCTTCTAAAATTACTTCTCTTACATCCAATAATCCAGACATAGCCCATGCTTCCATATATCCACCAACCATACCTCCACAGATTATTGGATTGGTCCAAGCTTCACCGTAATTAGAATACATTTCCCTGCGTATATGTGTAAGAATTGGGTCTCTCCAAGAAACAACACGAACCTTCTTCTCTTCTTTTGTTTTTTTAATTATATCTATTTCGTTCTTAAGACAATATTCAAATAATCTTGTAGCTCCAACTACAACAATTTTTGCTACAATATCTTCTTCTTGTAAATTATTTAGTATATTTCTTGCTACATGTAGTGGTAAACCACATTCTCTTCTAAGTTCTGCAAAAGTCAAAGGTCCTGTACTTCTTAATTGTTCAATCATTACTTTTTTTTCAGGTTCTTCCGGAGCAGTATATTCATTGAGTAATCTGTAGCGATTATGTGTAGTCCAAGGGTTTCTATGCCTATTATATCGATGAATCATTAATTTTTCTTCAAGTGCACGCAGCGCCCCATCTACTAGTTCACTTTTTATTTCTAATTCTTTAGATATTTCGCTTTTTGACAGGGGCGGACTTCTTTTTAGCATATCTACTATCAAATTTTGAATTTTACCTTCAGGTTCTCTTCGGAATAATGCTTGATACATACCTATTTTGTTTGCAGGCACGTATCTTAATCTTCCCGCAGAAAACCGCCCTTGTAGTATTGCATCCGAATCTCTCCATTCCCACCACTCATTTAGATCAGGTTTTTCTAATCTATGGAATACAGTTCTAGGAGATGAAACGTCATTGTGCTGGTCAAAAAGAGTTTGAAGGCTTGGAAATTTTTTGAAAAGCTTGTAATCGATGTATTCCCTATATATATTTTCAGAAATAACATCTATGTTTCCAAGTGATTGAGCTTCAAGGTAAATAACATCTTCAGCTAGTAAATATTGGGGAGTATTTCTTCCCAACATGAAATTACCACCTTGGATAGTTCCTTGTTCTTCTAGGTCATAGAGTGATTGGCTAACAATATCTTCCGATAATCTTAGTTCTAGTGCAATATCTTCTTTTGCTTGCGGACCTACAAATCCCAGATGCTTGATAATAATCCAATCTAGTGCTTTCTCATAAGAAATCGTTTTCTCTATTTTTCTTTTTCTAATGCCTTCGGGTGTTTTTGAAACGAGATAATTCTTTTCTAATTCTACAGAAATTTTTTTAGGTTTAATTTCTTTAATTCCTTTTAATTTACTATAAACTTTCTTTGCATCTTTTGATAAATGTTCATCAATTCCATAAATTGCTTGATAATAAGGTACTAATTCAGGTATTACAAATAAATCATCCTTTTCCCCAGTCCAAACAGATTCTACATGACCTTCATTTATCATATCATGGCATAAGTCTTGCATTTCTGTGGTAGCCATATCGGACATGCGATAGGTAGATTTTTCTCTATCATTTAGTAAGTAGATACCACCTATTTGTTTAATGGCTTGAGTCAATCCTTCTCTGCTACCAATAATTGGTTTCTTTTCATTGAAATATCCATCAATTAAATCTTTTTCAAATCTCGGTTTTTCACCATCATTCTGTTCTAGTACTCTTCCTAAAACTTGAGTATGTAATTCCCTTAGAAGAGCCGATCTATCCTCCATTAACACAATATCACTTAAACCAGATAGGATTAAACTATGAGATAACGGAGATGGTACTGGTGAATAAGTTCTGTAATCTATTTTACGTACTCCACTTTTTATTTCATCTATAATTAACTGAGCATTTTTTAAGTCAAAAGCATCATGTAATACTTCACGGTATGCTTCTTCAAGCATAGGAAAGGTATCAATTTCATTTATTGCCTCTAAAACTTGAGCAGTACGTAATTGTTGTCTTGGTAAAGAAATTTCTCTTCCTTTATAATTCCGTAAAACCATAAATGATCGATTTGCACAATGTCTAAATCTCTGTGCAAAGATTTCAGTATTAGTTATGGCCTTTCTTAACAATGGTTCTAGAGATTGAGGCATTAGACGATCAGCAATGCCTTCAATTGCTAATCGCGTTGGAAAAGTTAAAAGAAATGCATCATCACTAAGGGATATTCTGACACTACTTCCAACTTCTCTACCTAGTTGAAAAGCAAATGCTCTTGATAATGCATCATTAACTCTTCTACCGAATGGAAAATGGAAAATTGCTCCACTTCTTCCTCGGTTGTCTAAATACCCCTCAACCATTAGGTGTTTATTTGATGGAACAAAACCACAAATCTTCTTCTGTTCATCTAAATGTGAAATTATAGTTTTTGATGCACCCTTATCCAGCCTAAATTCATCTTTAAGCCATTGAATTATTTCTTCTTCTGCTAATTCTAATTTTTCTTCAACTTCAGCTCTAAATTTCCCTACAGATTCAGATAAATCAAATGAGCGAGGAAGCATTTCACCAGACCAAGAAGGTACGGTTGGTTTTCTACCCAATCCATCTTTTACAACAACTGTTGTTCGATTTGATTCTATGAATTGGTATGTTCTTCCTCCTAAAACAAAAATATCATTTTTCGATAAGTTTTCAACAAACTTTTCAGATAGATTCCCGAGTTGTACACCCCTCCCCTCCAAAACTACAGTGTAGTTAATTTCTTGAGGGATAGTTCCTATATTCATATTGTATATTTGGCGTGATCCTCTTTTTATTCCAATTTCTTTTTCCTTTTTATCATACCATATTTTTGGATAAACTCCATGATTTTCAAGTTTATTGCCGCCTAAGAAATCTAGAACATCTAGAAATTCGTTTTTTGACATATTACGATAAGGATAAGCTGAAGACACCAAATCGTACATTTCATCACTGTCCCATTTGCGATCTAAAGACATTCCAATAATTGATTGTGCAAGGACATCAGTAGCTTTTTCAGGAATAGATACACGATCAATTTGTCCTTTATATGCCGATCTTACCAGAACAGCACATTCT
This sequence comes from Candidatus Poseidoniia archaeon, assembly GCA_034399455.1. Taxonomy (GTDB): domain Archaea; phylum Thermoplasmatota; class Poseidoniia; order MGIII; family CG-Epi1; genus CG-Epi1. The sequence goes on along the minus strand of DASCSW010000001.1, from coordinate 38,676 downwards.
ATTAAGTCATCCGGATCAAATACAACTAATCTTCCTTTTGATATTGCACTTAGGGCGTGTCCTGCTCGTCCAATTCTTTGCAATCCTTTAGCAATAGATTTTGGTGATCCAATTTGAACAACTAAGTCCACATATCCAATATCAATTCCTAATTCAAGACTTGTTGATGAAATAACGACATCCATTTCACCCGCTTTTAATTTTTCTTCAACATCTAATCTCATTTCTTTGGATAAAGAACCATGGTGTGCTGCTAATTTTTCTATTCCTCTTTCTTTTAATTGTAGTGCTATAGACTCAGTTCCAGCCCTAGTATTGGTGAAAATTAGAGTTGTTCTATGGTCATTAACCAAATCAACAAGTAAATCATACATTTTTGAATTTATTACTTCCGTAGAATGTAATGTTAGATTATCTACAGGACAAATAACTTTGAGATCCAAGTGTTTTCTTTCTTTTACATCGACTATATTTATAGGCCGCGGTTTTCCCTTACTATAACCTCCTAAAAATCCGGCAATATCTTCAATTGGAGCTTGTGTTGCAGACAATCCAATTCTGACGGGCTCAGTCTCAATAATTTGAGCTAATCTTTCTACAGATAAGGAAAGATGTGTACCTCTTTTGTTATTTGCTAAATCATGTATTTCATCAAGTATAATATATCTTGTTTTTCTGAAGTGATCTCTGAATTTTTTAGATGATAATAATAGTCCTAAACTTTCAGGTGTTGTAATCAAAATATGAGGTGGTTTTCTAACCATCCTAGCTCTTTCTTTAAGTGATGTATCACCTGACCTTACAGCAACCTTAATTTCAGGTACATCTAAATTTAGTTCTTCTGCAAGAACCATCATTTCATCTAGGGGTTGCCTTAGGTTTCTATCAATATCATTTGCCAGTGCTTTGAGTGGAGAAATATATATTGCATGTACTCCATCTTCTAATTCACTTTTACGGTGAATTCTTAGAAAATCATTAAGTATACTAAGAAAAGCAGTTAGAGTTTTACCAGAGCCCGTAGGGCTTGAAACGAGTACATTTTCTTTATTGTGAATCAAGGGTACTGCCATTGATTGCGGCGGAGTTAAATCATCAAATTTGGAATTAAACCATTTTTGGATTAAAGGTTCAAATCCATTTAACACTTCTTCTTTACTTTTTCTATTTGTTATGTACTTTACCATGTTTTTTGATAAACCATTTGCCACCAATTAGCGAAGGGTGTAATAGCTTATGGGTGATTTTTATAATAACCTATAATTTGTGATAAACTCTTTTTAGGCCCCTTCAGTCACAAAGAAGAGCCATCGTGGCTAAGGGGTATAGCGGTGCCTTGGTAAGGCGCAGGTCGTGGGTTCGATTCCCACCGATGGCTCCATTATTCAATGTAGTATGCTTTGTGGCCCTTAGCCCATTTTTTAATGTCAATAATCTCCAAAAGATTAAATTCTTTTTCAAGTAATTCTTTACTTTTTTCAAATATATCCTTATTTTTTCCAGACATAGAGTGTGATTTAATCATAAGAAATCCACACTTAGGTTTAAAAAAATGATAATTTCTTATAAAAATTTCGATTTGATCTGATTGTGCAATATCTTGATATATAATATCTGGATTTCCAGCATAAATTTCATATTTTTCAGGAAAATGAGCATCCCCTAAGAAAGGAATTATATTATTTCTTTTTTCAGCTAATTTAACTAATTCAGCCATAGCCATTGGAGAAATATCAACACCAATTATTTTTCCTTTATCACAAATTACGCTTAAAAAGCTGATAGTATTTCCTTCAGCAGCACCTAGGTATAGAATATTACATTCTTTTGAAAACGGCCAATTTTCCCCCTCGCCAAGTATATAAGCAGCTAATTTTGAATGGTAAGGATTCCAAACTATCCATTTTTCTTTCTGTTTTAATTGTAACAAACCTCTTTGTTTTCGAAGATATTTAGGGATGCTCATTCTAGGCTAGGCCTTGTTTTTCAGCTTCTATAGCTTCATCAATTCCAGGATCGTCGATTACTCCAGTCCATTTTTCAGCCCCAATGATATTTGTTGAATCAATACCTTCAACCCACAATTCAAGCCCTTCAAAGCTACTTCGATTGCCTTGTGGAATAATAAATTTGTATTTTGCAGATTCTGTAGTTGGAAGCCCAACAGACCAAATTACATGGTTCCCTTCACGTTTTCCAGGTCTAGGTTCAGCTTCTCGTATTTCATGTCCTGGGACTTCAGCCCTCAGCTTAAAGTTCGCAGATCTTAATCTATAATTAATAATTTTTATTTCAATTTCAATTTGATTATCTTCAAATTTCATTTCTTCTTCAATCCATACAACATCCATTATTGCTGCTACTACTTTATCTAAGTTAGGAACAGGCTTACCAACAACACTTGAAGTTTTTTCAGCAATAGCTGGTAAAACTTTTTGCACTAAGTCAAATTTCTCACTAACTTTTGCTCTTTTCTTTTGTTTTTTAAGGTGTCTTGATAATGTCTTTGCATTATTTCTTAATGCTAACTTAATTTCTTTTTTTATTTCTTCGATATCTGCTATTGCTTCTTTAGCTTCTGATGTAAAGGGTATGTTTGTAGAGGCAACATGTACCAAAATTATAGCAGGGCCATTTGGAGTTCCTTTACCTTTTTTTTGCTCTAATCCATATGTTCTCCAGTTAATTCCTTGAACTGCTTTTGTAATTGCACATCCTCCTGCCTGATATAGCAAGGGAACTCTGTTCGCAAATCTTAGAACTTGAACGGGTTGGTCTTTAGGTAGATTACCTCCATAAACCATCCCTACTTCAACAAGAAATGGCGTTCCTGAAAAAACAGATGGTGTTCTACTAATTGGCAAAGTATAGAAATCAGGCCTATATTCTTCCAAAACCTGTTTTAATCCAAGTTTAATTAATTTAGGCCCAATTGGCACTAGAATTCCACTTGTCGGTGTTCGGATAGAGGTAGTTTTGAATGCCTCTACCAATGCCTTAGCTTCTAATCTTGTTATGTCTTGAGGTCTTACATAAGGAGTTAGTCTAGCTTTAATCAAAACATCACTAATACTTTTAGTACCCATAGATGACAAATCTTTTCTTAGAAATTTGCCCATTTGATATTCTTTACTGTGATGAGCCATTCTCATCAATTGGCCCAATTCAACGCCGTGCGGATGGGGCTTAACTCCTTGGCTTGGTAGTTTAGGAAGTTCAGGACTTCCCCTTTCAAATAAGAATGTTTTTTTATCAGGATTGATGAATATTATTCTTGCATGTGGATTAACTATTGCAGTTGATTTTAGATATTCTAGTACAGAAGGTCTAGCTTCTCTATATCGCCCTTTAATTGCAAATTCAACTCTTGTTCCATGATATTTTTCAGGATATATTCCATCCTCATTAGGTTCTTGATTTTCATCCTTCCAAACAAAGTCTTCCGTTCTTTCAACATTGCCTCTATTATTTCGAGTATCTAATTTCATAGTTATCCGGCTTGCTAAATGCTCCTCAGATATTCTTGTACAAACAGTTGCAGATCTTCCCGTTGTTAATTGTCCATACATTATAGCAGCAGAAATACCAATACCTTGTTGCCCTCTTGATTGTTTTCCACTTCCAAATCTTGAACCATATAGCAATCTCCCAAAAACATTTGGTACATTTTCTTCTATTATTCCAGGGCCATTATCTTCAATTGCAATACTTAGTTCATCTTTGCCAAGAGAACCAATTTCTACTTTCAATTCTGGAAGAATTCCGGCTTGTTCACAAGCATCGAGGCTGTTGTCCACACCTTCTTTTACAGCAGTTATTAGTGAATGCGTTGGATTGTCAAACCCTAGAATATGCCTATTTTGTTCAAAGAATTCTGAAACAGGTATGTCTCTTTGCTCCTTGGCAAGTTGGTGAGCTTTTGTCTTCTTCTTGGGTTTCTTTTTATTACTTTTTTCTTTAGTTTTAGTTTCTTTTACAGGTTTTTCAATTTCGGTTTTTTCTACTTTAGTCTTCTCTACCTGTGGTTCTTCAGGTTCATCATCTTCATCTTCGAAATCGAAGGTCATTTGACCCATTCAACACGTATAAACCCCGATAATTAAGTAATACCCCTGTCACAGAAAATTTATTTTACAAAATTTAGATTTTGGTATCTGATTTTTAAGTATTTTACCATTCCAATGTCCACAGCCTAAAGCAATTTGGTTGTAATTCACAGATACAAAACCAGGTTCATTATTTGTTTCTATTTCTAAATTTAGTCCGTTACAAAAAGCCATTGTATTTTTTTTATCCAATTCAACAATATTTTTCTTTATTTTCCCCCCGAATAATTGAATAAAATTTGTTGTAGGTTTCGGGGTCTTATCTAATCTGAAAATACAGAGACCTATACTTTCAGCATTAATTCTTTCAATTTCTTCAGGGCCAATATAAATTCTATTTTTAGAACCGATGTACCATTTATAATCAGTGAATTCGTTATCATTTATACCAAATCTTTCAGAACAATATTCAAGAATAATATTTTTTTTAGTTTTATCAAGCAAGGTTAACATTTCTCCATCCTCGCTATAAAAAATCCACCAGTATCATTATGGTGGGGCCATATTCTAGCACATTTTTCAACATTTCCATCATATTCAGTTTTTTTCCAATTTGTTATTCCCTTACCCATTTTCATTCCATTAAGACTAATTTTCTTGAGTTCCATATTTTCTTCATTGATTATTGAGTTTACGACATCTTCATTTTCTTCAGGTGCAAAGGTGCATGTTGAGTACACTACGGTGCTTCCGATTGGAGACATTTGACAAGCTTTCTTCAATAAACCTTTTTGAATCTTATTAAATCTTTCATAATCCTTTTCTTTCCATTTTCTTGTTACTGCATTTTTTTTCCTTACAGTACCTTCTGAGCTACATGGCGCATCAACAAAGTAAACTTCAGCGTCAGTGTTTGGAAATGACTGAAAATCTCTTAATGTTACTGTAGTATTTGTTATTCCTAATCTATCTAAATTTCCTCTTAATGATTTTATTCTTGCATGCCTTGAATCATTTGCAATTATATGTCCTTTATTCTCCATTATATTTGCAATTTGAGTAGTTTTAGATCCAGGAGCTGCACAACAATCTATAATTCTATTTTTTTGAAGCAAATCCTGGACTATTATTGGAGGTATCATCGAAGTTAATTCTTGAATATAAATTTGGCCTGAAAAATGTTCAATACTACTTCCTAGATTTGTTAAATTAGATATAAACGCATTATCACACCACTTTACATTTTTTATATTTGAGTCATAATCCCTTATTTTATTTACAATTTCTTCTTTTTTACCTTTAATTGTATTTATTCTAAAAGATTGTTTTAGTGGTTTATTTATAGATTTAATAAAATCAGCTGGTTCGTCAATAATTTCACTGTAACGTTCAGCAATCCTGTCTTGTACAGTTTGAAAATTAGCCATACCTATGCCTTTAAAATACGAGCATTAGGTTTTTTAAATTTCGTCATGACATTTCTTGTGTCCACTATTAATTTAGCATGTTCACCAATTAGTTCATAGTTAACGTTTGAATGGTCTGTAGTTATAACAATAGCATCTTGTTCTTTAATATTCTGAATATTTAGGTCTAGACTTTGTTCTCCATTTACTTCATTAACATAAGGATCATGGTAAAAAATAGTGGCACCCTTGAAACGAAGTAGATCCATTATTCTTAAGGCCGGAGATTCTCTTATATCATCAATATTTTTTTTGTAAGCAACTCCAACAATCATTATTTTACTGTCCTTTATGCTTTTTTTATCATCATTTAATGCTTTTCCTACTCTGTGAGCTATATTTTCAGTCATTTTCCGATTAATTTCTCCAGCCAATTCAATAAATTTAGCTTCGGTATTGTATTCTTTTGCTTTCCAGGAGAGATAGAATGGGTCAATAGGAATACAGTGACCCCCCATCCCAGGTCCTGGGTAAAATGGCATAAATCCAAAAGGTTTGGTTTTAGCTGCATCAATAACTTCCCAAATATCGACATCCATGCGAGAAAATATAAGTTTCAATTCATTAACCATTGCAATATTTACTGCACGAAATATATTTTCCATTAGTTTAGTTGATTCAGCAGTTTCCATAGAGCTAACTTCTACTGTATCAGATACTATATTCTTGTAGAGTGTACTAGTCAATTTAAGGCAATTATCTGTAAACCCTCCCATAACTTTTGGAATTTTAGAAACATTAAAATCCTTATTCCCAGGATCTTCTCTTTCAGGAGAATAAGCAAGGAAAAAATCCTTACCGGCAGTTAATCCAGATTTTTCTAAGATTGGTTTAACTACTTCTTTTGTAGTTCCAGGGTAGGTGGTTGATTCAAGAATTATTAAGTTTCCTTTTTGGAAATTTCCACTAATTTCTTTTGAAGCACTTTCAACATAACTCATATCGGGTTGTTCATGTTCATCTAAAGGCGTAGGAACACAAATAATTAAGCAATCCATGTTTTTTATTTTTGAGAAATCATTAGTTGCGGCACCTTTATTTTTAATAAACTGTTGCATTTCTTTTTGTTTAATATGCTTCATTACTTGGTTTCCAGAATTTATGTCTTTAACTCTATTATTATCTTTATCAAATCCTAAAACTATAAATCCTTTATTAGCAAATTCTAAGCCTAATGGAATTCCAACATATCCCATTCCAATTATTCCAATTTTTGCGTCTTTATTTTCGATTTTACGTTGTAATGTTTCGCTTAAATCAGTCATATGTATTATTGAAACTAGAAGAGAGGGGTATAAATTACGTTATATTTCAGTCATCCACTCGAATTCATCATCAGAATCGCCAAATTGTATACCTGTAAGATAATTATACAATTCGCTAGTTATTTTTCCAATTTCCCCGTCACAAAAAATATGGTCCTTTCCTTGGTAGTTAATTGATCCAATTGGTGCAACAATTGCAGCAGTACCTGTACAAAATAATTCATCTGCAGTTAATGCTTCATCAACACTTATTCTTCTTTCTTCAATTTCTATTCCCATTTTATTTTTAGCCAAGTGAAGAACCGATGCTCTTGTGATTCCAGGAAGTATAGATCCTGTCAATTCAGGAGTTATAACTTTACCATCAATTACAGCAAAGAAATTAGCAGCCCCTACTTCTTCTATGTATTTTTCTTCGGCTGCATCTAAGTATATGACTTCAGCATAGCCTTTTGCTTTTGCTAAACTACTTGGTAGCATTCCTGGAACATAATTTCCAATAGCTTTGACGCCCCCCGTTCCTTTGAGTGGAGCTCTATGAAAATCGTTTGTAATTATTAATTTTATTGGTTTTAATCTACCTTTAAAGTAAGGACCCACTGGGCTCACATAAACTATAAAACTGTATTCTGTCGAAGGCGCAACACCGACACCTTCCCCCGACCCGAATATAATTGGTCTAACATAAAGTGCACCTTGTTTTGTATTAGGAATATAATCGGAATTATCACGAACAACACTCTTTACAGCATTTAGGAAAAGTGAACTAGGAATTTCAGGCATAGATAATCTTGTACAACCATTTGCAGCTCTTTTAGCATTCATGTCTGGGCGGAACATTGCAATTTTTCCATTATCCCATTGATAAGCCTTCATGCCTTCAAAGAGACCTTGACCATAGCTTAGTACAACTGCAGCCGGTGAGAGACTTAAATTCTCAAATGGTATTAATTCACCATTTTGCCAATCTTCACCTAGGTTACATTTAGCAACATACATTGATTTTGTTCTCGTAAAACTGAAAGTTAAATTATCAAAATCAATTTTGTCTGGTTTCATTTGTTATTCTCCATGAATTTTTTTAATTTTTCTTCTAAAAGAGGCATATCTTTTTCACTCACAAACGAGACGCAAACTCGTAATCCTTCATGCCTATTTGAGCCGGTTGATTTTAGAGTAATTGTTGAGATACCATATTTCATTAATTCAATCATTAAATCAGTACCTTCATAATTTGGATATGACATAGTCAGGTAAAAGCCATTACCTACAGTTTCATCCATATCTTTTTCGTAAACTTGTTTAAAACCGTATTTCAAAAATATGTTACATACTTTTTTCGCTCTTTTACCATATTCACTTGTAATTTTAATAAAATTGTATTCGCCGTTTGTAGAACTTTCTAACATTTTAGCTAAAGCAAATTGGGCAGTGTGTGTTGTACCTGAAGTGGTAACGTATAATCCACCTAGAGAAAATGCGTGCCCAAATCTTTTCCTTCCACAAAATTCATCTAATTGTGAAAATTCTTGTTTATTTAAATCAGGTGAAATAATTGCAAGTCCACATCTTGGTCCAGGGAAAGAGAATGCTTTTGAAGATGAAATCAAAGTTACCCAATTTTTACCAAATTTACCAATTGTAGGGATGTAAGGTTCTTCATGTGGTTGTGAGTAGTCTTTTCTAAAATCCATTCCTAAATATGCAAGATCTTCAATTGCTAAGACATCATTATTATCGCAGATTTCAGCCATTCCTTTTAGTTCAAATTCAGTTAAACAGGACCAACTAGGATTGTTGGGTGATGACCAAAGTAATCCTCCAATATTACCTTTAGAAACTTTTTCTTGGATACTTTCTAATAATTTTTCTCCCCGGTTATCATAAAGTTCGATTCCTTCATTTTTCAACCCTAAAAATTTTGCTTGGTATCTAGTTACAGGAAATGTTGGATCTAAGTAAAGAATAGTATCTTTTCCTTTGTACATATTTCCAGCTAGGGCTTGAGATATGTATCCTCCTTGTAAGGATCCACAAGTAGGAATTACATGTTCAGGTTCAACATCAATATCTAAGAATGCTTTAACGAATTTACTTCCGGCTAGTTTTAGTTTAGGTATTCCATCAAATGGAGGATAAATACCTTGGAGCCCTTTGTCTATCGCTTGTTTCTCAGCCTCTTTAGCAATATCTGGTGTCGGAATATTGGGAATTCCCATTTCCATTCGGACAAAGTCAATTTTTCCTTTTTCGCTTATTATTGTTGCTAAACGATTGGTTTCACGGATAGAAAGGTTATTTGGATTAAATCCCGTTTCATCAAAAATATCTTTTAAAACTTCATCTGAAATTGGTATCAATCTGGTCAAATATTATGCCTCTAAAGTTAGTTTAGTAGACCCCTTGCTAAAAGGTTTGTACGAACTTTATAACTCCCTTTTCATATCTTATAAGTGATTAATATGATGCCGGTTGAATTAACAGGAAATCTTTTCAAGGAATTAAGGGGAAGGGCTTGTCGTATTTTGTCTGAAGAAGGTTGGACTCAGGCCAATCTTGGCAGAGCCTTGGGAGTTAGTCAAGTGATGGCCGGAAACTATTTGCATACTTTGCCAACACATTTTAATGAGCCTATTGAGAGTAATTTGCAGGAAGCAGCAGTTTCTCTATCTGAAATACTAAAAACGGGAGATGTATCTCGATGGGTTTTGAAGATTATAGTGGATAATCAAGAGTTGGTAGTAAATTTCCCAGTACAGGATACTAGGGAAAAAATATTAATTAAAATTGCCGAGATGCGTAAACGTTTAGAAGATTCAATTCCACTTTTATCACCTCAAGTAAGAGTTAATATTGCTATAGCTTCAAATGATGCTGCAGATAGTTCAGATATTGTTGCATTTCCAGGCCGTTTGATACCTATTGGTGGTAAAGCACGTTCTCTTTCTTCTCCTAAGTTTGGTGCTTCTACACATCTATCTGAATTGCTTCTTGATTTGCGAAATCTTGGGTCAAATGCTTTAGTTATAATTAATCTTCGATGGGATTCCATAATTTCAGGATTGTTAAAAAACCTAGATGTGAATTCAGCTAAATTAAGTAGAAAGGGAGATGATCTGTCAATAAGTGAGACTAACTTAGAGGCTGAAGCTTTGATAGATGAAGGAGGTTATGGTTTTGAACCATCACTGTATATTATTGGACATAGCCAAGATAGGGTTTGTAAGATAGTGGAAGATTTAGCTAAATCTATGGAAAAGATGGCATGATTTCCTTAGGTTTAGGCTATGCTTTGTTAGTAGTTTCATTATTGTTTTTTGCTTGGTTAGGTTCTCGTGAATCAGGTAACAAAGTACTAGACACAGATGAATACCTATCTGCTAGAGGTAGTCAAAATTGGATAATGATTGGTTTGAGTCTTTTTGCATCAGGTATGGGGATATGGATTTTGTTTGGACCTTCTGAGGTTGGGTATTATGGAGGTTTTTATGATGTATTTGGTTATGCCCTATCATCAGCAACTCCTTTTCTTTTATTAGCATATTTAGGCCCTCTAATCAGAGATTTAACACCTAAGGGTATTACTCTTGCTGATTTTGTTCGTCAGAAGATGGGTCGTCCTATGCAACTTTACGTTGGTATCATTTCGATTCTTTACATGTTTACATTTATGTTTGCTGAATATATTGCCATAGGTAGGGCTGTTGAATTTTTGTCAGGAATTGATTTTTTAATTCCAATAGTATATGTTGCTATTGTTACAACTTTTTACACAGTAATAGGCGGTCTTCCTGTTTCTATTAAGACAGATCGAATACAATCTTTTTTCATAATGTGGTTAATAATTTGTATATTTTTCTTTATTTTCAATGAAGGATTTGAAAATACTTTAGATGATGCGAAGGCCTATACTCCTGAAGATATAGAATGGGGTTGGTACCATGGTAGTATAAGTGATTATTCGACATTTGAAGCTGGTTTAGCTTTGGTATTAGCTATAACTGCAGCTGAAATGTTTTCACAAGGGAATTGGCAACGAGCTTGGTCTTCAAAAGATAATGAAGCATTACAGAAAGGATCATTTTTAGCATCAGCATTATGCTTTATTGCAGTATTATTGTTTGGTTTTTTAGGAACTGTTGCCGCAGGGAGAGGTGTTATTTTCGATCCTTCATTAGCATTCTTTGAATTAATTAAGGATTATAATGAACTAATTTTATCCATGTTTTTAATTCTTGGAATTGCTCTAGTATGTTCTAGTATAGACACTCTTCAGAATGCAATTGTGGCGGTAGTGTCTCGAGACTTAACTGATTCTAATATGGATATTACCCAAGCAAGATATGCTGTAATTTCGATAGCACCAATTGCGATTATTTTGGCTTGGCATTATGCAGACGATGCACTCAGTATTTTTAGAATATTTTTGGTTGCAGATTTATTTGCAGCCGCTACAGTTCTTCCAATTTTCTTATCTTTGTCAGATAGAGTAACAGCAAATGGTGGATTAGTAGGTGCCGTTTTTGGATTAATTTCAGTGGTAATTTATGGGGTTTTTATTTCAGATTTAGAAACAGGGATAGATTATCTTACTAACCCTATTAACGAAAATGGCCTTGCTAATTTAGGGGTATTTTTATCTGCACTTATTGGTTCAGCTATGGTTACTATAATTGTTTCTGAAATAGAGAATAATCAGTCATGAGGTAAAACAAAATTACCTTGAATTAGTATTAAATTTCCGCTATGACATTCTATTGTAGTTACACCTGAAGATCCAATTTCATTGTGTATACCTCTTCCTCCCATTTGAAATTTTTCATGTTGAACATTCCATCTTGCACCAGTGATACTGACTCGTGCTTCAGGTATTGCTATGAGTGAAAAAAGAGTACTTTCTTTACCTTTAATTGTCTTTGAATCGGCGATAGTTTGTACAGTAAATTTGTCATCAATTAGTTTTATCTTAGGATTAAATGCTAGGCCCAATGCCGCTAAGGTATGATCAATTCTACCTCCTGACCAACCAATTATTTCTATTTCTGAGGCGCCTTTTTCAAAAGCATAATCCACAGCCTTTTCTAAATCAGTTTTTTGTACATTTTTATTAGATACAGTCCATTCTTCAAGTTTTGTTGATGCTTTGTCTGAGATTGAATCTAAATCCCCTATAACTCGTTCTGGAACAATATTATATTTCATTAATTGATCAGCTCCAGCATCGGCTGCAATTATCAATTTGTTTTTTGCTAATTCAATAATATTGCTTCCCAATGGCCTGTTACCTACGACTAATACTTTCATGTTTTACTTAATTAATGTATGTTTGTTATTATTAATTTGTTTAAGATATCTTTTACCAAAGGATTTGAATAATTTACTTCTAAGATTATTTTTTTTCACTTTATTTCTGTAATTTATCTTGTCATAAATATCCATAAAGTTCCCATCGGCATGATATTTTTTCCTTATACTTTCATATTTTTCCTTATCAAATTGATTCCAAAAATCTTCGTAAGTAAAATAGCATGTCGAGAAAAAACCTTTGAACATTCCATGTGCAAAAGAAAATTTTTCAAATGCTTGATTTATTTTTTTTGATGTTTTATTTGTATTTTTAATACCATAGATTCCTAAATCAAATACAATATTATCTTCACAAAGTTCAGGTTTTTTAGTACAAAATATTTTGTCCGGATGATGGTCTATGTTAATAGGGCATATCCAGCGCGGGTAAGTTTCAGTCATTTCATCAGCTAAATCCATAGCCTCTTTTAATTTTGAATAAGGAACTCCTATGTCAGTAGCAAGAACATATTCATCTCTAGTATAATCTCCAACTATATGATTAGCAGCATGAAAATATTTAGAGATATTATATTTTCCATGACCTGGAGATGAATCTAATATTTTTTGTGGCATTAATGAATACATTAATCCAGCATAGATGTAATCCATAATTTTGTAGGGGGTGTATAGATAATGCCCCCAAAAGGCAGCATAGCTATACCGCTCTAAATAATCTAATAATCGTAGATAAGTAACTTCTTTTTTATTTGCTATTTGAGCATAAATACACATATTACGTTGCATCAGAATATCTTTATCTTTTATGATAGCAATATCTTTTGCATTCACATTAGCCACAAAATTACCTACTACGATGGTATAATCATTTTTCTTATTTGCAAAGGCTTCAATAAAATCATCTTTTTTAGCATCAATTTTCTTTTTAAAATTGGCATAAAATTTTTCAAATGAATTGTAGTGATAATAATTAATCTTCACATACTTTTCACAGGGGATTATTTTTATTTTTACTCTAGTGATAATTCCCATAGTTCCATAAGTCCCTCCAATACCATAGAATAAATCAGAATTTTTTGTTTGTGAAATATTTTTCACTATATCTCCGTTACCTAGTATAACATCAAAATCTATAACATTATCATTAAAGAAACCATGAACGTAGGAACTTGATCCTAGCCCTAGTCCAGCTAGGCACCCCCCTACAGTAAAATTATCACCCTCTGGTAGGGAGGGAATAATCCTTTTTTTTTGAATGGTTATTCTATTAATTTTACCCAAAGTTACAGCAGATTCACAATCAATAAAATCATCTCCAATTGAAAGTATATTGTTTAGATTTCCAGTTTCGATACGGGTCTGTTTTTTTTTAAATTTCAAATCTCTGTAGTTGTGCCCTTTTCTGTTTGTAGTAATTAATTTTTCATTTTTTATGATAGAGTTTGAGATATTTTTCACTTTTTCATTATATTTCTCGTAACTCATATATTCGCCTTATTATTTAATTGATATAAAAATTACTATGCTAATCTCAATGTCCCATTAAGGTAGGGATTTTCTTTCTTTTCTATTCCCAATGTAGTTTCAGGCCCATGCCCAGGATAAATGGTAGTTTCATCAGGTAATGGATATATTTTTTTGGTAATAGCATTCATTAGTTGTTCAGTACTTCCTCCAGGTAGGTCAGTTCTTCCTAAACTGCCTTTGAAAATAACATCCCCTCCTATCAAAACACCTTTGCTATAGAAACAGAGTGAATCAGGACTATGGCCAGGACAATGTAAAATATTAAATTCGTATTTACCAATTTTCACAATATCACCTTCATCTATGTACCCTCCTTCTTTTATCTCTGTAACTGAGTATCCAAATGCGGCAGCAATAGGACCAACATTTCCTAGCATTTCTTTCCCTAGTGGGCAAATTTCAAGCGGTAATTGTAATTTTTCCATTGCAAGATTTGCACCAGCAATGTGATCGACATGACAATGTGTTGCAATTAATCTAACTACATTCATGTTTTCGTTTTTAGTTATTTCCAATATTTTTTCAATTTCATCTCCAGGATCAAAGAAAATAGTTTCTCTACTTTCTTCATCCATTACTAAGGTAGCATTCATTACCAGTGCCCCAACAGGAATTTGAATGATTTTAAGAGACATATTTATTCTAAAAAACGATTGTACCTTCAGGTGATATTAAAGTTCTGTCTAAATTTTGTTTAAATGAAATATTTGGGCCAATTATACATTTTTCCACAATCCCCCCATATCCATTGACGCCATCCAGAATAACCGAATTTCTAATTACACATTTTTCCATTTTGACATTTGGGCCAATTATAGCATTTGGACCAATAATACAATCTTGTAATTCTGCACTTTCGTGTACAATTGAATTTCCTCGCATATTTGCACCTATGTGTGAGGCCGTACCATTTTTCCCGATTAATTTGAAGTTTGCTTCAAGATATGATCCCGGAGTTCCTGAATCAATAAAATATCCTTCAAATGGAAAACCATGTAGGCCATTTCCTGCAACTTTAGGGTAAATATCTCGTTCTATAGATATTTTTTTGTTTTGAGGTATCATTTCCAATATTTCAGGTTCTAATAGATAAGTACCGGCATTAATTAAATTTGATAATTCAGTACCTTTTTCAGGTTTTTCTTGAAATTGTAATATTTCACCATTCTTTAATTCAACAACTCCGAAACGATTAGGGTCATCAACTTCCCATAGAGCGAGAGTACCTTTTGCTTTAGTTTCAATATGTTGCTGTAACATTTTTTCTAAATTTATTGAACTTATCACATCACCGTTGAATACTGCAGTAGTACCTGTAATATGTTCAAAACAATTTCGCATAGCACCACCCGTACCCAATGGTTTTTCTTCGGGAACGATTATTATTTTCTTTCCTATGTTTTTTCCAACAAAATATTCTTTCATTTCATCTAGACCATAATTTACGGCTAAAATAGCAGTATCAAATTTCTTAGGTAGATTTGTGATCATTCTCTCTACCATAGGTATATTTGCAAGTGGAAGCAATGGTTTTGGAATGGTGTATGTTAACGGTCGAAGACGAGTTCCAAATCCCCCTACTAGAATTATAGCTTCCATGTTATTCAGAGTCTAGACGGTGATGTATTAATGTTATACAGGCTGAACTCAGTAAACTTTCTTTACCTAAACTAATCTTGGGTAATTTCTCTAATATTTCCATTTCTTCTTCGGTAGGATTTTTATCATCACCAAGGATAAAAGTTTCCTCACTTGTTATTTTATCTTTTCCATTCTCACTTAAGAGGATTGGATTTGGTAATTTCTTTAAGACTTCTTCTAAGCCTATTCTTTCCATAGTTATTCCAGGGCTGGTTTCTATAATCTTTTCTTCATTTTTGTATTTGATTAATCCATTTCGAATAAGTGCAGCTGTTGATCTTTCATCTGGATTAAGATATCGTATATTTTCACCACTAAAATGAACTGTAATAGGGGCATTTGGAGGTCCATTAAGAATTAGCCAAACATCGGTATTTTTTCTTATTCCATGTGATTTCCAAAGAGATGCAGTTACACATCTTACTAAAACATCTAATCTTCCTGCACCACCACATAAATCATCTAATTTCCAATCAGCAGCCGTGCGAGCGCGGTGTCCAATAATTATAAAATTTCTTTTTACCAAGGGTAGGGCCTACATTAGTCACATTAAATTGATATTGTTGTTAGTATTAATTCATACTATTTTTTAGTTTTCTTACGTATTGGTTTCTTTTTTCTAGGTTTATCAGGAACCATTTCAGCATCTTGTATTTCATCATCAAAATCCCATTCTTCTACTTTACCAAAATCTTCGTTATTTATTTGTCTTAAGCTAAGTGTAGCCATTATTCCAGCACCTATTGCAAAAACACTAATGCCAAGCCATAGAGAAGGATGTTCTGTCATTCCTAAATAAAGTCCTGAAACAGCCATTCCAGCTAAACCAATACCCATAATTGCTTCACCAGCAATTAACCCAGATGCAAACAAGATACCAGGTCCGTGTAGTTTTTCTTTTTCTTCCTCTAATTTTTCAATAGAATCTATCTTCCATTCTTTGAAAAGTTCAGGTCTTGATTTTTTTAATGGAGTATCAAAACGCCTATCAACGTACATTTTGATCATGCCTCCAATAAAAATAGGGATAGTCATTTTCAAACTTAGATACATACCTACTGCAACAGCCATTATGGATATGTTTAATCCACCTCTTTCATTAATCCACCCTTGAGTTGCAGCAATTAGTAGACTTCCAGTGAATAGGTAAGCAGCAATTGCTCCCTCTATAAATCCCCCTACCAGGAAGAGAGCGTATGCAAAGATTAAGATGTTAACGTATTTCTCAGGATGCCTAAGTGCAATAAGACAAAATGCAATTCCTGCCCCCATGAAAACCATAGACCAATCCATTCCTCCGCCTAGAATTCCATTAGTAATACTAGCCATCAAGAATGCTTGTGGCGCTTCTAAATCACCATTAATAATTTGATCAGATAACAAATTCAAAACAAGTGGTATTGCAACTGCGCCTGCGGCAACACCAACGACTTGACCTATTTGCTGCCGCCAAGGTGTAGCACCTAGTATATAGCCAGTTTTTAAATCTTGTAAATTGTCACCAGATATTGCGCCAGCACATGCGACGAAAGCAGCCACTCCGATAACTGCAACTTGCAATTCGGCAGTATTTTCACCTCCATAAACTAACCTATTAACTAAGGCGAATATAGTCGCAGTTAAAATCACTACTATAATTGTAACACCCGAAAGCGGATTATTACTACTACCTACAATACCAGCCATGTAACCTGCGACTGCTGCAAATAAGAATCCAGCAGTAAATATGATTAGCAAAGAAAGAATAGCAGGAAGTAATAGACCAGAAACAATCCACACCATAAAAAACATAGGAATTGCCATTGCAGCACTAGTTATTGCTATAGAACGAGCTGGTAAATCTTCATCAGTTCTTATGGTACCAACATCTGAAACATTTGATTTTGTAGCATCAATCATTTCTGTAATGCCCTTCATCAAAGCTTCTCTCATTACTACTAAAGTGTAGAGTCCACCAACTAACATAGTACCAACACCCACCATTCTTCTTCGGCCGTTTATGTGGTTGGCATAATCTCCATAGTTGATTATTTCACCATTCATTGCAGCATTACTAAATTGTTCCAGAAATGCATCAGTAGGGTTCAAAAGAGTACTAGCAATAGGCATTATGACTATTGCACCCAATAAACCTCCAAAAAATACGAAACTTGCGATAGCAGGCCCTACGATGTAACCAACTCCAAGTAAAGCCGGTGAGAATTCAGCGCCTAAATAGAAAGTTGTTTTAGATTTGGCGTAGGCTGCAGATTCATTTAATTTCCCTCCTAATGTGTAGAATCCTTGCCATCCATGTTCCCAAAGACCAAGACTTACTTGTTTTACAGTATTGTCTACAGTTACCATTAGAGATGAACATATTTTGTATATTGCTCCAAAAGCAATACCTGCAAAAATAGGCATAACTTGCGATCCGCCTTTTTCTCCAGCTACAAGTACTTCTGCGCAAGCTACACCTTCAGGATAAGGTAGTTTCTCTTTTACAATAAATATTCTTCTTAAACTTATTGAAAATAAAACGCCAATCGTTCCACCAACTAATGCAATAATAAGGGTTTTAAAGTATGGAAATTCAGCCCATCCTACTTCTCCATTACTTGTTTGATTCATCACTAAAAGTGCAGGGAGAGTAAAGATTACGCCTGCAGCTAGAGATTCTCCAGATGATACTGCAGTTTGAACCCAGTTATTTTCTAAAATATTAGTCCCCTTAGAAATATTGGCTCTTTCTAAACTTCTTAGAACGGCCATAGATATTACAGCTGCAGGAATAGAAGCACTTACAGTCATTCCAACATATAATCCAAGGTAGACATTTGCAGCAGTCAGTAGAAATCCTAAAATGATTGCTAAAATAATTCCTTGCATTGTTATTTCAGGAAGAATTTTATTGGCTGAAACGTAAGGTTTATGCGTTTCATTTGAAGACATAATATTTCCCTATGTTCCCAAGCAACATTAATGCTTATGCCCCTCCGTAGTTTTTAAGCTACTACTCTCTGCCATTCTGTGAGTGAAGGTCTATCACTAAGTTTCTTCCACGATTCAGGTTTCACTAGACAGACATGCGCTAAATGCAAATGTTTCTTCTGGTCTACCATTGAGCGTGAGCTTTGTGGCGATGCACCTTGTGTTGAATATTCATTTATTGGTAAACCTCTTTTATCAAAGCCAATGAATCTTGATGAAGCTCGCGAATCTTTCTTAAGTTTTTTTGATAAACATAATCACACACGAGTCGAAAGGGCGCCAGTTGTTGCACGTTGGCGTAATGATATTTATTTGTCGATAGCATCAATAGCAGTATTTCAGCCACATGTAACAAGTGGTTCTTCTAAACCTCCAGCAAATCCTTTGGCGATATCCCAACCTTGTATCCGTTTGAATGATTTAGAATCAGTTGGTAGAAGTGGTAGACACTTAACAACATTTGAGATGATGGCACATCATGCTTTTAATGATGAAAAGGAGAAAATATATTGGCAGAATCGTACCGTAGAACTTTGCCATGAATTTTACACAGGTTTAGGATTAGATGGTTCAAAAATAACATACAAAGAAAACCCATGGGTAGGAGGAGGTAATGGTGGAGAAGCTTTAGAGGTATTAGCAGGTGGCCTTGAATTAGCAACTTTGGTTTTTATGGATTTAGAAGAAGATTCTGAGGGAGATATTGAGCTTAAAGGGATAAAATTCAAACGAATGCCTCGATCTATTGTTGATACAGGTTATGGCTTAGAAAGATTGGTTTGGGCTTCGCAAGGTACACCTACCATTTATGAAGCAGTTTTCCCCGAGGCTGTTTCCTTTTTGACTAAAAAATCAAATTTGGAAAACAAATTAAAAAGTTCAGGTTCTCTTATTTCTGAAAATGCAAAATTATGTGGAGTTTTATCAGTAGATTATGGTTCAGATTTGACTGAATTGAGACAAAAGGTTCTTGACAGATTAAATTCATCAGGTCATGAATTATCTTTGTCTGAGTTTATTTCGACAATTGAACCGTTAGAAAAATTATTTGCTATAGTTGATCATTCTAGAGCTTTAGCATTTATGTTTGGTGATGGCATTGTTCCTAGTAATGTCAAGGCAGGTTATTTGGCAAGAATGGTTTTAAGGCGTACAGTTCTTTTGTTAAAGGATATTGGAGTACCTGATATGCTACCAGAAATGGTAGAACACCATATCAATCATTTTTCTAAAACATATCCTGAACTCAATTCCAATAAGTCTCACATATTAGATATGGTTAATTTAGAAATTGTTCGTTTCACTCAAACATTAGAAAGAGGTCGTCGCGCAGTAAAGAGAGCTATCGAATCTGGAGGCATTGATCAAGACAAATTGTTAGAATTATATGATTCACAAGGTTTACCGCCTTCAGTAGTTAGTGATTTTGCAATTGAGCAAGGATATTCGATAGAAGTCCCAGATGGTTTTCTAGCGATGGTTGCAGATAGACATCAGGGTGAAACTAAGGTTAAAACGAAGGAAATATTTTTTGATGTCAATTCAACAAAATTAGATTTTTATGATGATATGGAACAACGTTCTTTTACTTCAGAAGTTATTTACTCTGATAAAAACCAAATAGCATTAGAAAATACATTATTTTATCCGGAAGGTGGCGGACAATTAGGAGACAAAGGAATTATAGAGTGGAATAACCAATCAAGTGAGGTTGTAGATGTAAAAAAGATTGGTGATGTAGTTATTCATCATATTAATGGTGAAACACCCTCTGTAGGAACGCATATTTCAGGGAAAGTAGACGATAATCGTCGTTCGAGTTTAAGTCGACACCATACAGCGACGCATTTGATTGGCGCAGCAGCTAGAGAAATCTTAGGTTCTCATGTATGGCAAGCTGGAGCATCTAAATCAACAGATAGAGCTAGATTAGATATTACACACCATAGAAGATTAACCCGTGAAGTGGTAGAAGAGATTGAATCTAAAGTTAATAATTTAATTTTAAAAGATTATTCTATTACTACTAAATTCCATAGTCGGGAAGATGCAGATAAAAAATATGGGAATACTTTGTATCAGGGTGGAGCTCCAAAATATAAGGAAGTTAGGGTAGTAGAAATACCTGGTGTGGATGCTCAAGCTTGTGCAGGTACACATGTATCAAAAACCTCTAAAGTAGAGGCCGTCAAGGTTTTGAGGACAGAGCGGGTACAGGATGGTGTGGAACGCATAGAATTTTCAGCAGGGCCTGACGCAATCAAGGCATCTCAGAAAGAAAGAGCTATATTAGAAAAGACAGCTGAAGAGTTGGGCGTTCCGATTGATCAGGCACCTTCTGCAGCTCAAAAATTTGTAAAAGAATGGAAGGAATTAAGGACTAAAGTTTCCTCTTTAGAAAAAGAATTAGCAGCCTTCAAATCATCAAATCTTGAATCTGAAAAAATAGGTAAAATTAATTTTTATTTGAATAATATGGGGGAAGTAGATTTCGGGGAAATTCAAAAATTAGTACGCGAGATAACCTCTGAGAAAAATAATTTGGCAGCAATTGGTTGTTCTAAAGGAGGTAAGGGATCTGTAATTCTGGCTAGTTCACCTTCAGTGGATATTAATTGTGGTTTTATTTTGAAGGAATCACTTTCTTCAGTAGGTGGTAGTGGTGGTGGGAAAGAACATTATGCTCAAGGAGCTTGCTCTGAGTCTGAATTGACTGCAGCCTTGTTAAAGATAAAAGAATTAATATCTTAATTATTTAGTTTCAATCATTATACAAGAATTTATTAGATATTTTATTCCATCGGTATTTTTCAGCCATTCTTCTAATTCGTTACTCTCAGACCCTGGTTGAAACCATAAATGTTTGACACCTAATCTAACAATATGCTGAGCTATTTCCATAGCAATATCAGGAGGTACAACAAAGTTAGCAATGTCAGGTAATTCACTCATTTTTTCAATTGAAATATATGCTTTATCGCCTTCAATTGTATTTTCTTTTGGATTTATGGGTGTCACATTAAATCCCTTATTTTTTAAATTAAGATAAATTTTGTTTCCAAATTTGTTTTTATCATTCGACGCTCCAATAAGTGCAATACTTGCATTTTTTTCTTTCAATTTTTGTAATACCATTTAACTTTCTACAAAAGGTTTAGTTTTTAATGTTTGAGATTTAATTCGGAGACATTGTTTTTTTTGTGTTTTTTAGGGTTTTAAATCCGGGGGACTATAGTCCCCCGTAATTTTGTTGTTTTAGAAAAAGATATTTATTCTACCTTTTAGGCGTGCAGTTAATGGATTTGGTTGTTGTAGAGTCCGGGGCAAAAGCCAAAACGATTCAAAAATATTTAGGTAAGAATATATTGGTAAGAGCTTCTGTAGGTCATGTTCAGGATTTACCTACAAAGGGAAAAGATGGCAGTAAAGCATTGTGGAGCCATACTGATAATAGTCTACCAAATCCTCCTTGGGATTGGACACAAAGAGCCGAAAAAACAGTTAATCGCATCATTTCAGATAGTCGTCGTAAGAAGGTAGATAGAGTTCTCATTGCTACAGATCCAGATAGAGAAGGTGAATTTATTGCATGGAGACTCTCTGAGTTGCTTTCTGAATTCGGAGATATTCAAAGGATAACCTTCAATGAAATAACTGAAACTGCGATAAAAGAAGCTTTGGAAGCTGCAGGTGAGGTTGATATGAATCTTGTGGATGCAGCTAAGGTTCGTAGGTTTATGGATCGTTTGATTGGTTACCGTACTTCTCGTTTTGCGAGATCTTGGAGTTTAACCTCTATGGGTCGTGTTCAAACACCAACTTTAGGTTTTGTAGTTAATCGCGAAAAAGAAATTCAAAAATTTATTTCTACACCTTATTGGGCAGTTCAAGCCTTTGTTTCTGGAATAGATTTTAGAGTTAGATTCCATGATAAGGATGATCCTTTAGTCTGGAAAGACGAAAAAGGAAAGTTAGACATTCATCGTACAAATGATTCAAATTTAGCAAATAAGGCTTATGAATATTTGAATTTAGAATCCCAATTAAATATAGAGAACGTATCTTTGAATGAGTACAAAAGACGTCCGAAACCCCCTTTTACAACAGACACTTTACTTCAAGCATCTGGAAGCAAATATAGTTGGAGGCCGAGTAATACTATGCGTATTGCTCAAGGTCTTTATGAGGCAGGTCACATAACATATATGCGAACAGATTCCACACGCACTAGTGCCTCTTCTCGTAATAAAGCAAAGGAGTTTATTACTTCAAAGTGGGGTTCAGATTTTGTTGGAAAAGGTTCTCTTGGAGGTAAACCAAAATCTGGTGTTCAAGATGCTCATGAGGCCATTAGGCCAACTAATCCTTTGTCTGAATTGCCAAATGGTTTGGATGAATCACAAGTGCGTTTATATCGTTTAATTTGGTCAAGATTTATTGCTAGTCAAATGTGTGATTCGAAGTGGAATAGTATGAAAATTCAGGCAAAACTTGAAACTTTTGACAAATTCTTGGATGGTGATACTAAGTGGCGAGTAAGTCCTGGTTGGGAATCTGCATTTGAGGCAATTGATAAAACTCCTGCAACGTCACCACCTAAACCTGAAATTTCAGAGGGTAAAAAAATACCATTAGATAACAAAGAAGCTAACCCAAAATTGATTGAAGATAAAACAAAGCCACCTGCGCGTTACACACAACACGGTTTGGTAGCATTGATGAAATCAGAAGGCATCGGTCGCCCTTCCACATATGCAGCAACAATCAAAAAATTACTAGATCGTAAATATTGTAGTGATAATAAAGGTAGACTTAAACCCACAGATCAAGGGATTCTACTTTGTAATGACGTAGTACCTTTCTATAATTCGGCAGAAAACAATATTAATCTTTTTTCTTCATCTTTTACGGCAGATATGGAATTGGATTTAGACCAAATAGAAACAGGTCAGCAAAAAGGAGCTAAGGTATGGGATAGTTTTGTAAATTCATTTCGCCAACTTCATGAAACTGCAATATCTAAGAAGAAAGAAACACCTACTAAGCGTCAATTAGATTATTATGAACGTTTAGCTAGTTTAGTATCGGATTCAGAATTAGAGGAGATTACTGGTGGTGAAGATCCACAAAAAATGAGTGGAGAAAGAATAGGTGAGGTTATTGATAAACTTAGGAAAGCTACTGAAGATATCGCACTCCCAGCCTCGGAGAAACAAATATCATATGCAAAAAGTTTAGCCGAATCGTTAGAAATGGATGAGTCCTCGGCGTGTGAATTAGTAGGAGTTTCAAATTTCAGTGAACTTACTGGAGGCAAATCAGGCACTGCAAGTAATTTGATTAGTCTATTAAAAAATAAAACAGACAGCGTTCCTCGCCCACCAAGTCCTAAGCAGTTAAATTTTATCAAAAATTTGGTTAAGAAGGCTGAACTTGAGGAAGAAGATGCATGCAAATTAGTTGGTATAAAATCCTATTCTGAATTGACAGGTGGTCGGCAAGGAACAGCTAGCAAATTGATTGAATCTTTACGGAAAAAATCAAGTAAGAAATAGACAAGTACGTTTTTTTACTTTTACCTTAAGGGGTATCTTAGGTTCCAAAAATGAACATTTTCACACAAGTTTTTGAAAGCCAAAACATTAGAAGATAGACATTATCAGTCTAATATATCAAAAGCTTGTCTCGAGCAGTCAACTCTGGTAATTCTTCCTACAGGAATGGGTAAGACAGTCATTGCTTTGCGAGTTATTCTGGAGAGACTAGAAAAAGGTCAAATATTGTTGATGGCACCAACAAAACCGTTAGCTGAACAACATTCAGAGTTTTTTAAGGAGTATTTAGATGCTGAAGTTAATTTGTTTACAGGAGCAATTTCACCAGATGGGCGTAAACCACTTTGGTCTTCTACTAAGGTTATTGTTTCAACTCCACAAGTTGTTTCTAAGGATATTGAAAATGGTAGAGTTAGTTTGGATAATTTTTCATTAGTTATTTTTGATGAAGCTCATCGAGCAGTGGGGAATTATGCATATGTTTCAATAGGTCATCACTATCATTCTGTTGCTAAAAATCATTTATCGTTGGGAATGACAGCTTCACCAGGAAGTTCCAAATCAGAAATTATACGTCTTTGTCGTGATTTAGCTATTTCAGCTGTAGAAAATAGAGACGATAGTGATCCAGATGTTGTTGACTATATTCAACCAATCAAAACGAGATGGGTCACAGTAAGTATGCCTGATTCTGTTAAGCATATTGCTAACCAATTAAGGAGTTTGCAAGATTATTTATGCGGTAAATTATACAAGCAAGGTTTTCTTGAGCGACCTAGAAAAATATCAACAACAATGTTGCTTAAAGCAGGTAAACAGTTGCAAGTAAAATACATGCAAACTAAACCCAACACCCCTCCTCAAATATTCAATCTTATGACTACTCAAGCTATGGCTATGAAAATAGCACATGCAATTTTAACAGTAGAAACACAAGGAATAACTCAATTCTTAGATTATTCATTAAGAATTGACAAAGAGGCAAAAGCTAAGAAAAAAGGTAGTCGCGCTAATAAGTGGTTATCTTCAAATTCAGATTGGAAAATAGCTGTAGAAATTGCAAAAGCAAATAAAGCAGATAATCCAAAATTAGACCGTTTGTTTGAATTGATAGATTTACAAATTCAAACAGGTTCATCCCGTTTCATAGTTTTTTCTGAAATTAGGTACACTGCATCTTTAATTGTAGAACGCTTGTCTAATATACCGAAAGCTAAACCTGTTCGATTTGTAGGTCAAGGTTCTAGAGAAGGCGATAAGGGAATGACTCAGAAGCAACAGAAAGAAATCCTTAATTGTTTTCGAAACGGTGATTTCAATATTTTAGTCGCAACATCAGTTGGCGAGGAAGGTTTAGACATTCCCTCTACAGATGTTGTCATATTTTATGAACCAGTTTCCTCAGCCATAAGATTAATTCAGAGAAGAGGACGTACTGGAAGAAATAGACCTGGTGAAGTATTTATTTTCGTGACTAAAGACAGTAGAGATGAAGCTGCACTTTGGAGTAGCAGAGGCAAAGAACAAAGAATGCATGACCTGTTTTCAGCAGGAAGAATAGAGATAGATTTACCTACTTCGGAAGAATTACAGCCAATTGAAAGATCACACACATTTGAAAATGGTTCGGTACAAACCACATTTCAAACCGATTAAGAACTAATATTATACATACCTCTGCAATGGTCGTACATGCGTAGAAATCCAACAGTTCCGTTAAAAGAAGAAGTTAAGTACGGGCACGGTTTTTTTAGAGGTGAAAAATGTCCTCTTAGCGGAGAAGAGGGGGTTTTGGTAATGTCTCCAAGGCATTTAGATCAATTTGGAAGAGTTATGGCAGGAGTGTTACGTCACTTCCCTGATAGGTTTGAACTTGAAATGGATAAGCAAGGGTGGGTCGAGGCTTCTGAATTTGTTGAATCGATAAAAACTCAAAGGCGACATTTTCATTATTTGGAAACTCGTCATTTACAGGCAGTAGTTGAGACAGACCCTAAAGGGCGCTATCAACTTGAGAACGGTAGACTCAGAGCAACATATGCCCATACTTTAGACCTAGAACTTGATTTACCAACAGACAAAAATCCAGAACATTTATATTTTGCTTGTTCAAAAGAAGATGCAGATGAGTATCTTGAACATGGTTTGTATCCAGGTGATCGAAATATGGTTCATCTTTCGAGTACAAGGTTGAATGCTTTAGAAGCTGGCCGCCATATAATTGGTAAACCCATAGTTCTTTTGGTTGATGTAAAAACAGCTGAAGAGAGTGGTAATGAAATTATGAAGGCAGGTACTACTGTTTATCTCTCCAAAGAGATTTCTGGAAAATTTTTAAAGAAACTTCCAGATAGTACCTAATTTTGCATTTTTTTAAGGTGTAAATTGCATGGAAAGAAGAAAAATATACAGAGCATTGATTAGTGTTAGTGATAAGGATAAGTTAACTAATTTTGCCAAATCACTTGATAGCCTTGGTATTGAAATAATTTCAACAGGTGGTACTGCTAAAGCAATAGCGTCTGAGGGAATAAATGTGATTTCTATAGAAGATGTTACTGATTTCCCGGAAATGATGGGGGGGCGTCTCAAAACGTTACATCCTTTAATTTTTGGAGGTATTTTGGCACGTGATTCGGATTTAGAAGAAACTAAAAAACATAAAATAGATTTTTTTGATATGGTAGTTTGTAATTTATATCCATTCAAAGAAGCGGCTTCTCAGGGTGTTGAGTTGAAATCATTAATTGAGCAAATAGATATTGGAGGCCCTAGTTTGCTCCGAGCATCGGCTAAAAACCATCTACGTGTATCGGTTGTGTCAGATCCAGAAGATTACGATTGGATTGTAGGTGAAATTAAAGCAGGTGGTCTTAATTTAGAGCAAAGACAAGAATTAGCTTTGAAGGCCTTTAGACATACAGCCGAATATGATACGGCGATTCAACGAGAGTTGGCCGAAAGATTTGACGAAGAAGGTTTACCATCATCTTTACAAATTTCGGGAATTGGTAGTCCTCCACTAAGATATGGGGAGAATCCGCATCAATCAGCCATATTCTATTCAGATAGTTTATCATCAAGCCCTTCAGTTTCTGAAGCTGTACAAATTCAAGGAAAGCAATTAAGTTATAACAATCTTTTAGATTTTGATGCAGCTTTGTCTATTATAAAAGAATTTGAAGAATTATCTGCTGTTGTTGTTAAACACAATAATCCTTGTGGTGCGGCTAGTGCTGAAACTCTAGAAGAAGCCTATGAATTAGCAATTAACACAGATCCTCAAAGTTCTTTTGGTGGCATTATATCATTTAATGCAGAGGTTGGAGAAGACTTAGCTAAAAATATTATTTCATCTTTCAAAGAAGGAGTTATTGCACCCTCGTTTACGAAAGAAGCATTAAACATTTTATCAACTAAAGAGAATTTGAGAATTTTAGAAACAGGTAGTCTTGAGAATTATCATCGTAACCCCACTTTGCGTTCTTTAGACAAAGGCTGGCTTTTACAGGAAAGTGACGATGCAATGATTGATATTTCAGATTGTAAAATAGTAACAGAGCGTAAGCCGTCTGACGATGAATTAGAAAGTCTTCATTTTGCTTGGAAAATAGTTAAACATGTTAAGAGCAATGCCATAGTTTTTGCTAAAGGAAAAAACACAATAGGTATAGGTGCAGGTCAGATGTCAAGGATTGATTCAGTTAAAATTGCAACATTTAAATCAATTCCCGATGCAAAAAATTGCGTTATGGCTTCCGATGCTTTTTTCCCATTTAGAGATGGAGTGGATGAAGCAGTTAAAGCAGGCATTACAGCAGTCATTCAACCTGGTGGTTCAATGCGTGATCAAGAGGTTATTGATGCAGCAAATGAGCATAATATAGCAATGGTTTTTACAGGTATGAGGCACTTCAAGCACTAATGGAAGAATTCTGGATTTTTTGTGAAATTTGTGATGAAGAATGCCCTCATGAGGTACTAAAGAGCCGAACATCATCTAAGCGTGGATTTAGCTTTCAAGGAGTTGTGAAGTGTTTAGAATGTAATACAACAGGACCAACAGAAATACGCGAAGAACTTCCCTTAGAATTAAGGTTGCGAATATCAGAGGATGATGAAACTAAAAAAAATATCTTGGAAATTGATAGAGGTGTTATTCTTAGAGTAGGTGATACACGTCCTCATCCCGATGGTTTAATTTTAATCACAGGCCTTGAAATAGGAAATAAGCGCCCTAATCAAGCCTATTCACAAGATAATCCTATAGTTTGGGCAAAAAAAGCAACGCATGCAAAAATTCGTTTTGCTATACATGATGGCGAATCTACAATTTCTGTAAAACAGGAATTTGAGGCAACTGAAGAATTTCAAGTTGGAATGAAAGTACGTATTGAGGGGAAAACAGCAAAAATAAAAGCTATTAATTTATTTGGAGGAAAATCGGTAAAATTGGCCTATGCATTAGAAATTTCTCGAATAACATGCTTTTATTTATCGGATAAGAAATCTGCGGTAAGAAGGAATCAAAAGAATGGAAGAAGAAATAGAAGTTGAATTAGAATCGGAAAAGTTAGATTCATCATCCGTAGAGGAGAAAGAAGAAGCTGGCCCTCCAATAATTTCATCTTTGGATATTTTTAAGATACTTTTTTCTAGAAATACAGCACCTCATGCGATTTTATTATCTATTTTCTTAATGGTTTTAGGTTTTTTTAGTCGTAGTTCTAATCAATTTTTTGTAGATATGATTTTAATTCTCGGTTTTGGTTTTTCATTAGGTTATCTATTGGTAGCTTTCCTAATGAGATTTGATTCTTTGAAAACTTTCTCTACTGGAAATTACAGGAAAATTTTATCTTTACCTCTTGGTTTTTCTCTTTTAATATCTTTGATAATTTGGTATTTATTCGTATTTACGGAATATGAAGATAGAATGAGGGATTTTCTTTCTTTAAGCTTAGTTTTAATTTTTGTTTTGTGGCAATTTGCACAGGCATGGTGGATGAGAGTTCCATTTAAGGAAATAGCTCTAAATCGAATGATAAAAGTAAAAAGTAAGAAAAATAGTGAGTTTGGAAAGTATGCTAATATTTTTTCTCCGATATTATGGTCAATTATTGGCTTTTGTATTTTTTTAACGCTTGAATCCCAAGGCACTAAATTTAGCAATCTTTTTAAGATTTCATGGTTTGTTATAATGATATTACTTGGAATCTTATCATTTTTTCTTCTTCATAGAATGTATTCTAGAAATTGGTCAGATCCTATGATCTCGGTTTTTTCAGCATATTTTTCAATAGGATATTGGAGTTTTCTTGCATACCATTTAGGCGTTATGCTGTATTCCTTAGAAAGTAAACCAAGTTTTGTTTTTGATCTAGTATTTATGGTAGTTACAATTATGCTTGTTATTTATTCACTTTCAGCTCAGGCTTTGCGTTCAGAGGCAAGAAATAATAAAAAAGACAATAAGGGAACAATCATGAATAGGCACAATGTTATTTTCTATGCGATTTCTTTTACGGCAGCTTATGGGGCAAGTAGCTTTTTCTTAGCTTCGGAGGGTACCCTTTTTGTAAGTAATATCAAGGGTGTTGGTTTTGTATCTCACTTGATTGTTATAGCTTCTGGAATTTTAGTTTTATTATTAGTTAATTATACTGCATTAGTTGGTAGAGGATTAATAGATAAGGGTTTTGTAGCGTCAATGCGCAACCAAAAGGATAATTAGTCGGTTATTTTAGAGTCATTATGGGTTGGTTCGGAATTGGTTGGGGAATGAGGGGCAATCTTCCAGATCTTGCCAAACAAGCTCTAACTTTTGGTTCCACAAAAGATCCAGAACTTGCACCACACATGTATCTGACATATTTGTTAGCGTGGACCTTTGTAGTTGGTTTCTTTGTGCTTTTCATATTTCCTTTAATTGGCAATACTTTTGGTTTTATTATAATTACTTTATTGATTTTAATTTATGTTTCAGCAGTTGTATATTTTCATAACCATCAAATCTTTGCAGACTAATTCAAAGATTATATTCTTCTCTGTTTCCAAACCCTTTTGAGTTATCGATCATTCTGACCCATTTAATTTTGAATTCATACAATTTTACTTTTTCTAAAGCTTCAGATAAAACCTTATCAGATTTTATGTAAGGATATTTTTCGAAATAATTAGCCCAATATTTTTCATTAGCTAAACCTATTTTACCTTTGATTTGAAGTCCTTTAATTGCACTCCAATCTAATCCATCTTCTTGTATTGTTGCGGCGCAATGTGAATTTTCTTTACAATTCATTATATGTTCTGATTTTTCATTACTTACAAAGAGCAATGATTTACTTTCTTTTATTGGAGTATAGAAAACAGCAGCTGCCGAAGCGCTTTTTTTACTGGCTGTAGCAATAGTCATTGTGTTGTGCATTTTAATGAATTTTTGAATGGACTTCATCAGATATTTCGATTAGGCTTAAGTTTATAATATAGTCCGTGTGGCGCGTCACCCTGCAGAGGATTTATTCACGTGACTACACACTACGACGTACCGGGAGAGCATTTGGTTGGCGCACTTGCCAACACTCTCAAGAGCGATAAAGCTATTTCTCCTCCAGAGTGGTCGAGTTTTGTAAAGACTGCAGTCCACAAAGAAAAGTCTCCTTCACAGCCAGATTGGTGGTATTTTAGGGCGGCATCTGTACTTAGAAAGATTGGAGTTAACGGGCCAATTGGTACAGAGCGTTTGGCCAAACATTATTCAGGTGCAAGAGATAGAGGTTCTAAACCAAATAGAAGTGAAGGCGGAAGTCGTAAAGTTCTTAGATTAATAATGCAACAACTTGAAATTGCTGGTTTTATTGTAAAAGTAAAACAAGGTGGTCGAGATTTAACAGGCAAAGGCCAGTCTATACTTGATAACACAGCTTTTGAAGTTAAGAAAAAATTACAAAAGGAGATTGCTTCACTTAGCAAATATTAATTATGTCCAGTAGAAAAGTATACGGTAAGAAGTTAAGATTAAACAAGTTAGTCAAACGTAATCGTCGAGTTCCAGCTTGGGTAATTCAGAGGACTAATAGAAATTTCACTACACATCCTAAACGTCATTTTTGGCGTAGAGGTAAACTTCATAGGTGATGAAATATGGCAGACGACGAATTAATGCAAGAGAGATTGTACACTATTCCTTTACGTAAACTTCATAAAGTTTCACGAACACGTAGGGCCCCTGTTGCTATGCGAATGGTTGAAGATTTTATTACTAGACATATGAAGCCAGAAAGAGATGGTGAAGTTCTTCGTACTTCTGCAGATGCTAGAATGGGAAGTGGTGAAGACAAACAATTATTCATTGATCCTCCTGTTAATCAATTTATATGGTCTCGAGGGATTGAGAAACCCCCTTCTAAAGTTAGGGTTCGTGCTTTAAAATTTGAAGACGGAAGTGTAATCGTACACCTTGCTGAATAAATTTTATGGCTTTACTCCAGAAAGATCTCTTCAATAGTCCTTATTCAGGGGTTTTTTGCGCCACTAACGATTCTTTAACCTTAATCCCTCCAGGTATACCTGAAGATGACATGGAAGCTATCTCTGATACTTTAGGAACCTCTATTGAAGTTACTACGATAGGGGGTAGTAGTGTTTTGGGGACTTTGGTTGCAATGAATAATAAGGGGTTATTGGTCTCAAATTTAGTAACTTCATTAGAACTTGATAATTTAGAAAAGATTTCTTCATCATTAGGGTTGAATATAGGCGTTCTTTCAGAACGTTCTAATGCAATTGGGAATAATTTCTTGTTAAATGATAAAGGTGGTTTTTGCAATGAACGTTTATCTTCTAGGTCAAAAAATGATTCTGAAAAAGTATTTGAAATAAATATAGAATCTAGATCTCTTAATGATATGGATACTTTAGGGATGATAGGTTGTGTAAATAATAATGGT
Organism: Candidatus Poseidoniia archaeon; assembly: GCA_034399455.1. Lineage (GTDB taxonomy): Archaea > Thermoplasmatota > Poseidoniia > MGIII > CG-Epi1 > CG-Epi1. Next base: position 6,950 of record DASCSW010000001.1, on the reverse strand, counting down.
GGGCTATGCCATCCTGAAATATTAGATGAAGAAAGAGAAATAATGGAAAAAATTTTAGATATCCCTGTGATGGAAGGTACGGTTAATTTCGGTATGCCTTTAGTTGGCGCCGGTGTAATAACTTCCTCTAAAGGGGCAGTTTGTGGTAGGCAAAGTACTGGTGTTGAGTTAGGGCGTGTTGAAGAAGCTCTTAAATTATTTTGAATTTCTAATAATACTAGTTACAGCTCCAATTTCAGTGTCTAAACTTAATCTAATTTTATTTCCACTGATATCCAGATGATAGTCTGCTTTTTCTATAAGTCTTCGTATATTTTTGTTTCTATTTTCATCACAGCCAAAAATCAAAGCAATCTTTTCCTTTTTCAAAAGTTTTGAAATAATCCTATGATTTTGAATTTTCGATTCATCAGGTTTCGAAGTACAAATTACTATTTTACCAAGATTTTCAGGAATGGGTAAATTTTTTATTTTAATCATCCCTTTTTTTGCTAATTCAATTAATGTTTCACCACTTTTTCCTATGCTAGTGGATGGAGCCATTTCTTTAGCAAAATCGATAGGTGAAGTTTCAATTTTGAAATTAACTAAAACTAAGTGATAGTTATATGCATAACAGACAGGTGAGAATTTAGCAATTAATCGTCGATGTTCATCATTAAATGAGCTGTTTATTTTGGAGTTAATTAGAACTACATTTAAGGGAGGTGCCACAAGGTCGTCAGGGGAGTCCCTTTTAAGGGGGTTTATTCATAGTCATCATTACAAATTTGAGGCCAAAAATTGACCGCTGAAAATACAGATACTATTTTAGAAGTAAGCTTGGAGAAAGAGATGCGTAAATCCTATCTAGATTACGCAATGTCTGTAATTGTAGGTAGGGCCCTTCCAGATGCTAGAGATGGTTTAAAACCAGTTCATAGAAGGGTTCTTTATGCTATGAAGGAGATGGGTTCTGGTTCTAGGTCTCCTTACAAAAAATCCGCAAGAATTGTGGGAGATACGATGGGTAAGTATCATCCTCATGGTGATCAAGCAATTTATGATACTATGGTTCGAATGGCCCAAAATTTTTCTTTACGTTACCCTTTAGTCGATGGTCAAGGTAATTTCGGTTCTATCGACGGAGATAAAGCGGCAGCCATGCGTTATACAGAATCTCGTTTGGCCATAATTGCAGATAGTGTTTTAAAAGATTTAGATGAGGAAACAGTAGATTTTAGAGATAATTATGATGGTTCATTACAAGAACCTTCTGTTCTTCCAGGTCTTCTACCTGGCCTTTTAGTTAATGGTTCATCAGGAATAGCAGTGGGTATGGCTACAAATATGGCGCCACACAATCTTTCTGAAATTTCCGAAGCACTGAATCTTATGATAGATAATCCGGAGACGTCTTTAACTGAAATTATGAATGTTTTACCAGGACCTGATTTTCCAACTGGAGGAGCTATTATGGGTCGTAAAGGTATTTTTGATGCATATAGTGAGGGGCGAGGTTCAGTAAAGATTAGGGGCAAAGTTGTACATGAATCTACTGAAAAGAATGAGTACCTAATAATCACAGAAATACCATTTTTAGTTCAAAAGAATAGACTTCTAGAAGATGTTTCTAAAATGGTCAGAGATAAAAAGATTCAAGGCATCAGGGATATTAGAGATGAATCTGATCAAAAAGGTATGAGAGTTGTTTTCGAACTTAAGAGAGATGCCTCACCTATAATAGTTGAAAATCAATTGTATAAGCATTCAGTTTTAGAAACTAGTTTTGCAATTAATAATGTTGCACTTGTTAAAGGCCAACCAAAACGTATGGGAATCATAGAGCTTTTACAAGTCTATTTAGATCACCGTAAGGAAATTATTACGCGCAGAACACAGTATAGATTGAAAAAGGCGGAAGAAAGGGCTCATATTGTTGAGGGTTTATTACTCGCCTTATCAAAATTAGATAAAGTAATTGCATTTATTAGAAAAGCAGCAGGGCGAGAGGCAGTTATTGATGGTCTCCAGAAAAATTTCAAACTTAGTAAAGATCAATCCAAGGCTATAGCTGATATGCGACTTTATCAATTGTCACAACAAGATGTTGAAGAAAGAGAAAAAGAGTTAGAAGAACTAAAGAAAACAATGGATGAATTAAAATCTATTTTATCAGATTCTACTAAGGTTTCAGCAATAATTAAAGATGAATTGGCGGGATTAAATGAAAAATATGGAGATGAAAGACGAACTTTAATTTCAGATTTTGATGGCGATTTAGCAACTGAAGACTTGATACCCCGTTCCCAAGTTGTTGTGATGAGAACTCATGAGGGGTACATCAAACGTGTAGGTTTGGAAGAATATCAGGCACAACATAGGGGGGGTAAAGGCCGAATTGGAATCAAGGCTAAGGAGGGAGATTTCCCCGTTGAGTTGTATTCTATGAGTTCACATGATCATTTGCTTTTCTTTACAACTTCAGGAAGTATGTATTTCTTGAAAGCTTGGCAAATACCGGATGTCTCTAGATATTCTAAGGGTACTCCATTAGTTCAGCTGTTACAAAAATTGGATGAGGGTCGCCAATCTAAAGATGAAAAAGTTTTGTGTATGCTTCCTGTAGCAAATATTAGTGGAGATGGTCATTATTTTTTATTTGCAACAAAGAAAGGAATAATCAAAAAGACACGTTTAGAAGAATATTCGTCAAGAATACAAAGAGCATGGGCTAGAGATCAAGGATTTAGGGCAATTACTCTAAAGGAAAAGGATGAGTTAGTAGGGGTTGATATCTCTGAAGGAGATAGTCAAGTAATGCTTGCAACCAAAGGAGGGATGGCCAATAGATTCTCTGAAGGAGAGGTTCGTATCGTAGGCCGAAACGGTCAAGGAGTCATTGGTATGCGTCTGAAAGAAAAAGATGAGGTTATTAGTATGAGTCTAGTAAATGAAGAAGATGTATTGCTTACAATAACTCAAAAAGGATATGGTAAAAGGGCAAATGCAGGCAATTATAGATTAACTAGACGTGGTGCCAAAGGCGTTCAAAATATTAAAGTTGATGGGAAAAGTGGCCGTGTTGTGGCAGCTATGACACCAGGAAATGCTAATCAGATTTTAGCTACAACATCATCAGGTAAAGTTATTCGTACACACATAGAAAGTATAAGGCAAATTGCAAGAGTTGGACGTGGTGTGAAAGTAATGTCTGTTGATGAGAATGAAGTTGTTGTTGCAATAGCTTTACACGATGAAGAGGATGAAGAAAGAAATGTTGATGTAGCTCCTGAAAGTGAGGAAATATGTCCTGAGTGTGGTGTTGGTAAACTATCTCTTGATGGTGAAAAATACATCTGTGGTACTTGTGGACTGATTAAGGATGCGTAAAAATCCCGTAAAGGATATCAAGATTGACGCAACTACGAGTCTTGAAGACTTAATTTCACAGTTTGGAAATGCCGGAGGTTTTGTAGCTTCGAAAATTTCTACAGCAACATCTATTGTGAAAGAGATGCAAGAGGAATCTTGTACTAAATTTTTATCATTTCCAGCAGATATAATGGCAACAGGAACTCGAGGCCTCCTAAGACAATTAGTTGAGAATGATATGGTTGATGTAATAGTAACTACATGTGGAACTTTGGACCATGACATAGCTCGAATTTTAGCAGATTATTATCATGGTGATTTTGCAATGGATGATCAACAATTAAGAGAAGAAGGCATTAATCGTTTGGGTAATGTTTTAGTTCCTGATGATTCGTATGGGATTCCAATTGAAAATTGGATGCAACCAATTTTGGAAGATCTTTATTCTAAAGAAAATCGCTGGATACCTTGGAAAATTTGGAGAGAATTAGGTTTGTGTTTAGCTAATGAAACTAATGGTTCGGAATCTTTATTGGCTATTTGTGCGAAGAAAAATATTAAAGTTTTCGTCCCTGGACCTACAGATGGTGCCGTTGGTTCTCAACTTTGGTTGTTTTGGCAAAGCCATAAAGATTTCACTTTAGATATATTTGCAGAAGAACATGAGCTATCAGATATTGTACATGATGCAGATTCTACAGGGGCTTTGATGGTTGGAGGAGGTATCTCAAAGCATCATACTATTTGGTGGAATCAATTTAGGGATGGGTTGGATTATGCAGTTCAAGTAACTACAGCTCCAGAATGGGACGGTTCATTGAGTGGTGCTCGCGTTAGGGAAGCAGTATCTTGGGGTAAAGTTAGACCTAAGGCAAGGAGAATAACTGTAGAAGGAGATGCTACAGTTCTTTTACCTTTAATTTTAGGGCCGTTATTATGAGGGCCATAGTTCGTGGAATTTCAGAATCTTATGAGAAAGCTTTAGCTTCTTATTTTGGCAGTGGCCCTACAGATATTAATGAGGCAAAGTTGCAACATTCAGTATATGTTTCTAAATTGAAAGAATTGGGTTTATCCGTAAAAGAATTAGCCTCAGATTCAGCCTATCCCGATTGTTGTTTTGTGGAAGATCATGCAGTAATTGCTGGCGATTCAGCTTTGATTACTAATGCAGGTCACGATACTCGTGTAGGAGAAAAAGCAGTTGTTCAGGAAGCACTAGGAGAAGATTTGAATCTGCATTTTATGCCTTTAGAGGCTAGAATGGATGGAGGTGATGTCCTTCAATTTGGAGATAAGTTTTTGGTGGGACATAGTAGTCGAACAAACAAAAAAGCAATAGAATGTCTTAGAGGATTTGTAACATCCCGAGGATTTAGTTTACATGTAATTGAAGTTCCAAAGGAATCTCTTCATTTGATATCAGTTTGTACTTCGCCTATGCCTGGTGTTTTATTAGCTCCTGAGGGCTGGTTTACATTGTCCGATTTCCCTGAAGATTCAGAAGTAATTTGGGTTCCTAGTGAAGAAGCCTATGGTACCAATGTTCTTCCTTTTGGAAAAAATGTAATTGTTGCCAAAGGTTATGAAACAATTTCCGCAAAATTGCAGGAACGAGATTTAATTTTACATCCTATTGATATGTCACAATTCAGGGCTGCAGACGGTTCTTTGACATGTCTTTCTCTTCTTTATGAATAAAGTAAATGGTTTTATTATCAACCCTTAGTATAATTCAATAACATGGTTTCGTTAGAAAGTCCTGTAGAGATTATGCCAGCTAAAGGCAAATTAGGAATTCTTATGCCTGGCTTAGGTGCAGTAAGTACTACGTTTATTGCAGGTACATTAGCTATCCGAAACGGAATCTCAAGCCCTATTGGTTCGTTAACTCAAATGGGTACTTTACGTCTTGGGAAAAGAACAGACAATCGTGAAGTAGATATCAAAGATTTTGTTCCAATTACTAATTTGGATGACTTAGTGTTTGGAGGATGGGATATTTTTGAAGATAATTGTTACGAAGCTGCAGTCAATGCAGGAGTCATAGATACTAAATTATTGGATCAAGTTAAGGATGAATTGACATCAATAAAACCAATGAAAGCTGTTTTCGATAAACATTTTGTTAAGAAATTAGATGGAACCTATGTAAAATCGGTTAAAGGTCACAGAGCCCGAATCGAGGCTTTAAGGCAAGACATTCAAGATTTCAAAAAGAAAAATAATATTGAAAGAATTGTAATGGTTTGGTGTGGAAGTACTGAGGTTTATCAAGAACCTAAAGGCTCAGTTTACGATTCATTAGATTCTTTTGAAGCTGCTTTAGATGATGATGGAACGTCAATAGCACCTTCAATTCTTTATGCATATGCAGCAATCAAAGAAGGTATACCCTATGCAAATGGAGCACCTAATCTTTCAGTTGATTTTCCCGCAATGTATTCATTAGCTTCTAAGGAAGGAGTACCTATTGCTGGTAAGGATTTCAAGACAGGTCAGACACTTATGAAAACTATTTTAGCACCTGGTTTCAAGGCTAGACGAATAGGTATTGATGGATGGTTCTCAACAAATATTTTAGGTAACAGAGATGGGGAAGTTTTGGATGATCCTGAATCATTCAAGACAAAAGAAATTTCAAAATTAGGTGTCTTAGAAGAGATACTTGAACCTGAAAAATATCCTGAGTTATATGGTGATTTGTATCACAAAGTTCGTATCAATTATTATCCACCTCGGGGTGATAACAAAGAAGGGTGGGACAATATTGACATCAAAGGTTGGCTAGGTTATCCAATGCAAATTAAGGTTGATTTCTTGTGTCGTGATTCAATTTTAGCAGCACCTATCGTTCTAGACTTAGCTTTATTTTTAGATTTAGCTAAGAGATCAGATATGCATGGCATCCAAGAATGGCTTTCTTTTTATTTCAAATCACCAATGTGCAAGCCAGATTTGTATCCGATACATGACTTATTTGCTCAAAAGGTTAAATTAGAAAATACGCTTCGTCATTTGATGGGTGAAACTCTAATCACACATCTTGGCCTAGATTATTATTACGAAGAGGATTAATGGAAGCAGTCGTAGTAACAAAGCACGGAGGCCCAGATAATCTTGAAATTCAAGAATTTCCAAATCCATCACCAGGGCCTGGTGAAGTTTGTATAAGAGTTTCAAAAGCAGGCATTAATTTTGCAGATATACTTGCACGTATGGGTCTATACCCTGGAGCTCCTAAGCCACCATTTACTCCTGGGATGGAAGTTTCAGGTACAATTCATGAATTAGGTCCCGATGTAGAAGGTTTTGAGGTGGGAGATCGTGTTGTCGGTTCAGGAACAAATGGTGGTTATGCAACACATACTCTAGCAAAAATAAAAGGAGTTTTCAAGATTCCAAAGGAAGTTTCTTTTGAAGTGGCAGCTGCTTTTCCAGCAGTTTATCTTACTTCTTACTTGATGATTATTCATCCAGGTGCACTTCAAGAGGGGGAGTCAATCTTGATTCACGGTGTTGCAGGTGGTGTTGGCCTTGCATCTATTGAGTTAGCAAAAATTGCAGGAGCTAAAACGATATTTGGTACATGTTCA